>WFVT01000028.1 GCA_015491485.1 Candidatus Zhuqueibacterota bacterium | reverse complement strand
GATATAAGTATAATATAAAAATCCCCACTTTTCAAGAAAAAAATGGGGATTTTTATAATTTTTTTCGAATCGGCTGATAGCGGAAAAATCGGCAGGCACAGCCTGTTGCAAGGCATCCTGTACAGATTCAGGATGCCAGCTTGAAGATTTCGGCTTTGGCTTTTTGGTAGATTTCCACTTTTTCGTCAAACGGCAAAAACACGCTTTTGAAGCCGTTCAAAATCACCTTGGTGATCTGTTCAAATGACAGATGAAACGTTTTCACCGCCAGCCAGAGCTCATCGGTCATGGTGGTGCCGCTGATCAGCCGGTTATCGGTGTTGAGCGTCACGCGCAACTGCTTTTCCAGGTAATATTTGAACGGATGCGCTTCGATGCTCGGCACGCTTTGGGTTTGCACATTGCTGGTCAGGCAGATTTCCAGGGGGATGCGGTGATCGCGGACATAATTCAACAGGTCTTCATCCTCGATCAGCCGGGTGCCGTGGCCGATGCGGTGAGCGCCGCAATAATGGATGGCTTGATGAATGCTGGCGGGGCCAAACGCCTCACCGGCATGCAGCGTACAGTTGATGTTGTTATTCCGCACATGATAAAAGGCTTTGATATGATCTTTGGCCGGATAGTTGTATTCGACTCCCGCCAGATCGAAAGCCACCACGCCTTTCCCTTTATAGGACACCGCCAGCTCGGCCAACATCAATGAAGTTTCCGGATGAATGCTGCGAATCCCACAAATGATGACGCCGGTGCGGATATTGAACTTTTTTTCGGCTTCTTGTAAGCCGTCCAGCACCGCATCAACGATGGTATTTAAATCCATCCCCTTTTCCTGATGCAGGATGGGCGAATAACGCACTTCCATATAACGAATGTTTTCCGCCGCGGCATCTTCAGCCAGTTCATAAGCGGCTCGCCGCAGCGCTTCCTCCGTCTGCAAAACCGACAGGGTGATATCAAATTTTTCAATGTACTTGCCCAGATTTTCCACCTTGCCCTGCACCGTCAGCAATTTTTCGACCTCTTTCGGATCATAACTGGGCAAATCCACATTCTGTTTGCGTGCGAGATCTGCCACCGTTTCCGGCCGCAGTGATCCATCCAAATGCACGTGAAGGTCGGTTTTGGGCAGTTGGAACAAAAATTCTCGTGTGATTTCCAGGTGTTCGTGTGCGTTATTCATGTACAGGTGTCACCTCTTTGGTTGTGGGTTCCAGTTTTCGCTCTGTCGGACGGGGTCCGATTTCATCCGGTAACAAGCATATAATGGTTCCCAGCACCATGACCAGCCCACCCAGCCACACCAGCATCACCAGGGGCTTTAAGTAAATTTTGAAGCTGGCGGCCTGGGACTCGTCATCAACACCGACCAGAACAACATAAAAGTCGGAAAGCAGGGTGCTGTAAACCGCCACCTCGGTGGTCGGCTGCTCCTGGACCAGATAAAAATGACGTTCAGGATGAATCCGTTTCACCAGCTTGCCGTCTTTTTTGAGCACCAGGTCGGTCCGCAGCCACTGCTTATTGGGATCCTGACCGGTTCTATGCCCTTCATATACAACCTCATAATGCCCGATGCGGATCGATTCCCCTTTCTTCAAATTGGCCTCTACTTCGGTGTCAAATGCCGAACCGGCCACGCCGAAGAAGATAAGCACCATGGCAAAGTGCACAATATAACCACCATAGCGCCGTTTATTTTTCAGAGTCAAATTGATGGCCGCCATAAGGTAGCCTTCGCCAAATTTCTTTTTGCGCGCGATGGCGCCGCGGTGATATTCGGCGACGATCGTGGCGGTCACAAAAACGCCGAGGGCAAAGCTCAACAGTGCGTACTGATGGCGAATTCCCAGCGCGAACAGAACAATATAGGTAACCACACCGGCTACGGTCGGCCATAAAAACAATCGTTTAAGATACTGTGGCGAAGATTTGCGCCAGGCCACAAGGGGTCCCACTCCCGTTAAAAACAAAAGGAACAGAAAGATGGGAATATTCACGGCATTAAAGAACGGCGGCCCGACGGTAATTTTAACGCCGCGCACGGCTTCCGAGACAACCGGGAAAACCGTGCCCCAGAATACGGCAAAACAGGCTCCCACAAAAACAACGTTATTGATCAAAAATGCGGACTCTCTGGATACGATCGATTCCAGCCGGGCTTTGCTTTTCACCAGGTCCATGCGGAGGAATAAAATACCAAACGATGAAACCAGAATAAAAACCACGAATCCCAAGAAGAGGGGGCCCAGGGACGATTGGGTAAACGAATGGACTGAGGAAATCACTCCGCTTCGGGTCAGGAAAGTGCCGAAAATCGATAAGGCAAAAGTGAGAAAGATCAGGACGATGTTCCAGATTTTCAGCATGTCCTTCTTTTCTTGAATGATAATAGAATGCAAAAAGGCGGTACCGGTTAGCCACGGCATAAAGGCCGCGTTTTCGACCGGATCCCAGGCCCAGTAGCCGCCCCAACCGAGCTCCATATATGCCCACTTTCCACCGAGGAGAATCCCCATCCCCAGGAAAAACCACGGCACGATCGTCCAGCGGCGAACATTTTTGACCCACTCGTTGTCTGCTTTGCCGCGCATGAGTGCTCCCAGCGCGAAGGCAAACGGAATGGCAAAACCCACATATCCCAGATACAACACCGGAGGATGGATCACCATCGCCCAGTGCTGCAGGAGTGGATTCAGGCCGTTTCCATCGAGAACGGGCCGGGGTAAAAGTTCAAAGGGATTGGTGACGAAGGTGGTCAGGCTGAGAAAGAAAATAACAATTCCCATCAAAATGCCGAGAATAAAAGGCATATCGGCTTGCAATCTTTTCCGATAAGTAACCAGCATGACCATGATGTATAAAACGAGAATCCAGGCCCAAAATAGCAAGGATCCGGCCTGGCCGGCCCATAACGCCGTAAATTTATAAAAAACCGGCAAAGCACGGTTGGTATAACTGGCAACATACTCATACCGGAAATCGCTGCTTAAAAGCGCCTGCTCCAAAGCCAGAATAGCCAGTGTGATAAACACGGTGGTCGCAATCGCCGCTCTTTCACCTGAACGCACCAGCTCAGGGCTTTTCCGGAACAATCCCATAAAAGAAGCAATGAGCGCATATACGCTGCACGCCAGCGCCAGGACTAAAAATACATGCCCAAAATCCGATAGCATGGCCTCGCTCCTATTGAATAAGTAATCATATTAGTTTTTTACTGCCGCCTGCCTTACACACCACAATCGCTCCCTTGCCATAATTTTTCCCTTGCTTAAATTACCTTAATATGCATTAGTCGGTTTTGCCCCTTCTGAACCGTCTTCTTCCATGGGTTCATATTTGCTGGCGCATTTGGTGAAAACATTGGTTGCCTGAAACGTACCGTCTTCGCGCATGGTGCCTTCGATCAATACTTCGCCGTCTTCTTTAAAGGTATCCGGCAGAATGCCATCAAACTCGACGCGCAGCGTTTCTCCTTCTTCAACAATGACGAACGAAGCATGCACCCGATCTGTCGCCCGCTCAACCGTGCCCGGAACCACTTTTCCGCTCACCCGAAAGCCCCGACCATAGGCTTCGGTCCCGCGGTCTTTCAATTCCTTCACAGTGGAATAATAAACCATGGTCTGCTCATTAAATCCCCATAATATAAGAAAAGCCATTGCCATGACAACGGCCAGAAAAGCTACATACACCTTTTTATTTTTGGCCATAATACCATCTCCGCTTTGGTGATGATGATTGCATTCCTGTAATGAATAAATAGAAACCGGCTATAAATTTCAATAAAAATATTTGATAAAGTATCATTAGACCAACTTATTATTTAAATCTATCCCGGGGGACACACTCATGCGGATTAAATTTCCGGCGATCACGCATAGGCCGCCGCACGCCGCTCCCGAATCACCGTTACCTTCACCTGTCCCGGGTAATCCATATCTTCCTGGATTTTTTTGGCGATTTCGGAGGCCAGTAAATCGGCTTCCGCATCAGTGACCTTATCGGGCTGCACCACAACCCGCACCTCGCGGCCGGCGGAAATGGCAAACGCTTTCTCGACGCCCTGAAAAGAATCCGCCAGTTTTTCCAGCCGTTCAATCCGTCTCACATAACCTTCCAGGGTATCCCGACGAGCGCCCGGCCGACTACCGCTGATCGCATCCGCGGCAGCCACCAGCACCGAATAGATATTATCAGCGGGCACGTCTTCGTGATGCGAGGCAATCGCATTGAGCACGATTGGATTCTCGTTGTATTTTTTGCACAACTCGACGCCGAGTTGGGTGTGCGTCCCTTCCTGACTCTGACTCACCGCTTTACCGATATCATGCAACAGGCCGGCCCGTCGTGCCAGCTTGGCATCAATTTTCAACTCCGCTGCCATCGCACCGCATAAAAGCGCCACCTCCTTGCTGTGCATCAGCACATTCTGGCCATAGCTGGTGCGATAATACAAGCGGCCAAGGGTCCGGATCAAATCGGGGTGGATTTTGCCGATCCCGACGGAAGCCACCACCTCATTTCCGGCACGCCAGATGGTGCGTTCCACCTCCTGCTCGGCCTGTTTCAGGGTTTCTTCGATGCGTTGAGGATGAATCTTCCCGTTCTGAATCATCTTTTCCAGAGCAATGCGCGCGATTTCTCGCTTCACCGGATCGAAGCTGGAGAGCACCACCGCCTCCGGCGTGTCGTCGATGATCAATTTAACGCCGGAAAGCTGTTCAAACGCTTTGATATTGCGGCCGTCACGCCCGATGATCCGTCCTTTGACTTCCTCATTGGGCAGGCTGACCACCGCCACCGACGATTCAGAAGCGTATTCAGAAGCCTGCCGCTCGATGGCCATCACGATAATGCGTTTGGCTTCACGGTTGGCGTTGGCTTTGGCTTCATCAATAATTTGCTTGTAGAGTTCAGCCGCTTCCTGACGGTACTGCTGCTTCAAATTTTCAATGAGCTTCTCTTTGGCCTCATCCAACGGCATGCCTGTGACGCGTGAAAGCTCAATATTTTGTTGCTGTATAATTTTATTCAGCTCTTCTTCGCGCGTCTGCAGTGCCTCCCGCATGGATTTCAATTCGTGCTCCTTTTGCGAGGCCAAACCTTCCCGCTGTTTCAGGATTTCTTCACGACGGCTCAGCTTTTTCTCTTTTTCCAAAAGCTGATTTTCGAGCTCTTCCACCTCTTTAATCTTGGCGCGCAGCTTGGACTCCTGCTCATCCCGCACTTTGAACCAGTCCTCTTTGGCTTTGATAATAATGCGGTTTTTTTCGCGTTCAATCTCCCGCCGCGCGTCGCGAATGAGATCTTTGGCGGTTTTTCCAGCGCGACTCAATCGCCATTGAATCAGCAAATAACTAATGGCTGCCCCTGTGAGCGCCGCTCCTAATAATGTCAGAATTCCTTGTGTATCCATGGTCAATCCCTGTTTCCGGTTTTGAAAATTCCATTCATCCAGCACAACCGATTCGATATCGTTTGTGGGCCGTTTACTTTCACGACCGCAATGATCTGTATTAAGAAAGAACAGATAATTTCATTATAAAAGAATTTGCAATCTCACCGTTATTATGCGTTTTCTCCCCTTTGGCCAAGGTTATTTTGCCAACACTTTCGCTGTTTTCTTGGCTTTAGCTCCGTCGAAATACTTCATGATTTGCCGTGCCATCACTTCCATATTGTTTTTCACTTTATTCCCGGCGCAGATCGGATTCGACCAAATGCATTCCACGCCTTTGCAGTAATCAATGCGCAGATCGCAGCCCTGCATTTTTTGATATTTTGCCGAAGGGATCATGTGCCGGGTAACGTCTTCGCGTCGGAATTCATAATCCTGTGTGCGCACATGGAACTCCACCATCGCATCCCACAGAAAATGGTGTGCCTGCACCAACTGTGGGATGGTCAGCGAATCCAAAAACGGGCGGATCGCCTGACGGTTCACCAGACGAACGATGAGTTCCAGCTTTTGCCCAAACGTCAATTTTTCGTGATGATTCCCCACAGGCTGCATGATCCACGTCCATCAGTTGAGTGAAATTTCGAAACCCTCGAGTTCCGGATGTTCGATGGGCACCCGATCCCGGAAGGTTTCGGTCACTTTGTGCATGTATTTGATTTCCTGCTCACCGTAAGTCCAGCAAAAATAGATCTCCGGATTTGGACTAACGAAATCGCAGGTAAAATATCCTTTGGGTAAAACGCCCAACCGGCTGATTTGCATTGCCCATTCTTCCAGAATCGCACTCACGCGGATGTGAAAATCCTTTTCAACCTCTTTGCCCGATTGAATCACCTCCATTTCCATCCGCGCGCGGGTTTCCTCCAGCCGCTCGATGGTTTTTTGCGTAATACGGATAATTTCGGGCAACAATGCATTCGCTTCTTTTAAGGTAAACTTCTTTTCCATGGAGATGTGCAATGGGATTTTTTTAATGATATGCCGGTAGCCCGGTGAGGGTTTCGCCCAAAATCAAAGTATGAATTTCATGAGTCCCTTCATAGGTCTTCACCGTCTCCAGGTTGTTGGCATGCCGCATGGGCACATAATCATCCATAATGCCGTTGGCGCCAAGAATTTCCCGGCAGGTGCGGGCGATTTCCAGCGCATGATAGCAATTATTGCGTTTGGCCATGCTCACCTGCGCGAAGTGCATCTCGCCGCGGTCTTTCAACCGGCCGAGCTGCAATGACAGCAGCTGCATTTTGGTGATTTCAGTCGCCATATCGGCAAATTTATTTTGCGTTAATTGAAAGCCGGCGATGGGCCGGTCAAACACGATGCGCTCTTTGGCATAGTTCAGCGCTTCTTCAAAGCAGGAAATGGCCGCCCCGATCACTCCCCAGGAAATGCCGTAACGCGCCTGCGTGAGGCACATCAGGGCCGATTTCAGGCCATCCGTACCGGGCAGCAAGGCCGTCTCCGGCACCACACAATCCTCGAAAAGCAGCTCTGCGGTGTCCGACGCCCGCAGAGAAAGCTTTCCGTGCATGGCGCGCGCTTCGAAGCCCCGGGTTCCTTTTTCCACCACGAAACCGCGGATTTTACCATCCAGTTTCGCCCATACCACCGCTACATCCGCGAGCGTACCGTTGGTAATCCACATCTTGCGGCCGTTGAGTTTGTAGCCCCCGGGCACTTTTTCCGCACGGGTGATCATGCCGGCCGGGTTCGAGCCGTAATCAGGTTCCGTCAGCCCGAAACAGCCAACAAACTCGCCGGTCGCCAGTTTGGGCAGGTATTTTTCTTTTTGTTCTTCGCTTCCAAACGTATAAATGGGATACATCACCAGAGCGCCTTGCACGGAAACAAAACTGCGCAAACCGCTGTCGCAATATTCCAGCTCCTGCATAATAAGCCCGTAAGCGACGTTATTCAGTCCGGGACACCCGTAGCCCTTGAGATTGGCGCCCAGCAGCCCGAGTTCTCCAAACGGCCGGATAAATTGCGTTGGGAACTTGCCTTCCCTGAAGTAATCCCGGATCACCGGCAGCGCTTCTTTGCGGACAAATTCCCGCACCGTATCGCGCACCTGCCGTTCTTCATCGCTCAATTGAGCGTTGATGTTGTAAAAATCAAATGGATTCGGCGCTTTCACGGTCACTCCTTTCTCATTCAAACATTCACTTCCGTCACGATCGGCAATCGGCGGGGTTCTTCAATCAATTCGCCGAACAAGGTGTGCGTCCCGGCATCCACGATTTTGACTTTAACAAAATCCCCCGGACGGTGCTGAGGAGCGGAAAATACCACCCCTTTATTCTGATCCGTCCGCGCTAACCACTCTTGCGGATTCTTTTTGCTGGGTGCTTCAATGAGCACTTCCCGGATACGTCCGATCTCAGCGCGGTTCCGTTTTTTCGAGATTTCACGCTGCAGTTCATTGAGCCGCATCACGCGTTCGGTTTTCACCTCATCCGGCACATCGTCTTCAAATTTACGCCAGGCGATGGTGTTCTTACGCTCACTGTATTTGAAAATAAACGCCGAGTCAAACTCGACCTCCCGCATCACCGCCATCGTTTCCTGAAAATCCGCTTCGGTCTCGCCGCAGAATCCCGCGATGATGTCCGTGGTGATCGACACATCCGGAATAATCGTACGAATGGTCTCGACCAGATCGAGAAACTCCTTTTGAGTATAGGTCCGGTTCATGCGTTCCAGCACACGATCACTGCCGGCCTGCAGCGGCAAATGGATATGGTTGCACAAATTGTCATGCTCGGCGATGAGATGCAACAGCCGCACCGGGAAATCCTTCGGATGCGGTGAAGTGAAGCGCACCCGCCGCAATCCGGGGATTTTCGCCATCTTTTCCATCAGATCCGCGAAATCCTGCCCCTCGTACCGGTATGAATTCACATTTTGCCCGAGCAGGGTGATTTGTTTGAACCCTTCGGCTACGATCTGATGCGCCTCGGCGATGATGCTATCCACCGGACGGCTCCGTTCACGCCCGCGAGTATAGGGCACCACACAAAAGGTGCAAAAATTATCACAACCGCGCATGATGGCGATCCAGGCATTGACGCCGGGTAACCGGCGCGGTGCGATATCAGAATAGGTCTCGTATTCTGACAGTGAAAAGTCAAAGCCTTTTTCACCCTTTTCCATCACCGAACGGATCAGATATGGCAGCCGTTTGTAGCTGTCCGGTCCGGCAACAATATCGACAATCGGAGAGCGCTCGGCCAGCTCCTGACGCAAGTTCTGCGCCATGCAGCCGAGAATACCGACGACCTTGATCTGACCGCGCTTTTTCCTGGCTTTCAGTTGATCCAGACGGTGGAAAATTTTTTGATGCGCGTTTTCGCGAATGGCGCAGGTATTTAACAGCACCACATCCGCGTCGTCCTGGCCGCCGACCATGGTGTAATTATTTTTTTCCAGAATGGCTTTGATGAGCTCCGAGTCGTACTCGTTCATCTGGCAGCCGTACGTTTCGAGATAGACTTTCTTCATGGTATCGCTTCTATAGTTATGCTACGGTTTTGGGATTCAAATTCGTTTTACGGTTTGATCGTTCATTTTCTGGCCGGCCGATTGGCCTGCCAATGGCAATGCCTTTTTCATCGATGGATTGAATTTCACACATCACCAACTGATTCTCGTGCAAATCCGAACCTGCGACCGCCACGCGGATATAGTTGTCGGAAAAGCCCAGCCACCGGCCGTCGAAATCCTGCTCTTCAGTCAGCACGCGCACCGTCTTGCCGATGAACTGCGCATAAAACGCCCGCTTCTGCTGTTCAGAAAGCCGGTGAATTTCCTTACTGCGCTGTTTTTTGATGCGTGGATCGATTTTCCCCTCGATCCTGGCCGAAGCCGTACCGGGCCGTTCGGAATACGTAAACACATGCGCATAAGCGATGGGCGTATCGGTCAGGATGCGGCAGCTCTCTGCGAAATCATCCTCGGTCTCACCGGGAAACCCTACCATGATATCCGTACCGATGAGGATATCCGGTACGCGACGGTGCGCCCTGTCAACGAAATTCAGAAATTCGCGCACGGAATACACCCGGCGCATGGATTTGAGAATGCGATCCGAGCCGCTCTGCACCGGCAAATGCAAATGCGAGCAAAGCACCTCGCTGTCCGCCATGAGGTCCAATAATTCTTCATCCACCGTGGTAGGCTCGATGCTGCTGATGCGCAACCGGCGCAATCCCGGAATCGCCAGCAGCATACGCACAACATCCATAAAACCTTTATCTTCAAACCGGTACGTGCCGATGTTTACGCCGGTCAGCACGATTTCTTTGATTCCGGCCTCCACCAATTCCATGGCCTCGCGCTGGATATCCCAAAAAGCACGGCTGCGCGCCCGTCCGCGTGCAAACGGGATGATGCAAAAGCTGCACATGAAATCACAGCCGTCCTGAATTTTGAGATTGGCGCGGGTGGTGGGCAGGTCTGTGCCGTAAAACGGCAAGGTAAACGGCGAACGCGTCATTCGCGAGCGCACGATGCGCGGTTCCGGCCGCTTCGCCGGTTCATCGATCAGATCGATCACCTGCAGCTTGTCCTGGTTGCCGACAATCAGATCGATGCCCTCGATTTGCTGCAAAGCCTCAAAACCGGTCTGCGCGTAGCATCCCACCACGGCAACGAATGTGTCGGGATTCTTGCGCAGCACCTGACGCACGATCTGCCGGCACTTGGCATCGGCCTGCTCGGTTACCGTGCAGGAATTGATGATGCAGACGTCCGCCGGCTCACCAAATTCCACGATATCGTAACCGCGTTCGCGAAAACTGTTGGATATGAGTCCGGTTTCCGCCTGATTGAGTCGGCACCCCAATGTGTAAAAAGAAGCTCGAAGTTTCTCTCGCATGGAATATCTGAATAGGCAACGTTTTTTTCACATCCATACAAAATAAGTGGCCGGACGCCACTTTCGATTTGTTAAATATACTATTTTATTTAATTTCTGTCAAGGCTTTGCTCCTTGCAGCTTTTCAGTTTTTTATTTATTTTCGTGCCGGTTGAAATTTTTGTCAATGCATCCATGTGCAGCAATAGACGGCGGCTCCGAAATCAAACGTTAAAAGATGCAAGCGTTTCCATACCGGCATAGAGAGCGGCAGAACCCATGGAAAAGCCCGGACTTCCGCGCACCTACGCCTTTGCAAAAAGGCGAAATACGTTCGATAACCATAAACACAACATTTGAACTTTCCCGTTTTATGGAAGTCAACTTTGTGAAACCACGTGAAACCGTACTGGACAACCATTAGCCATGTGATGATCCATTTCCGCCATCCGATCCGCGTTTTGAAAACATGCTATTTTTGCCATTTCGTTTATCTGGGTACCATGGTGGCGTTTATGCCCGTGTATCTGGCGCATCTCGGTTTCGATAAATCTCAAATCGGCACGCTGTTTTCCGGTATGGCGGTGTCTCGCATCATCAGCGCCCTGTTTATGAGCTTCATCGCAGATAAATTTCAAAACCGCAAACGTGTGCTGTTTGTGGCGATCGCCGGCACCTTCCTCGGCCTGACCGGTTTACTGGTGTCACGCACCTATCCGCAACTCATGATCAACCTGTTCATCATCGGCCTGTTTGTCGGCCCGGTCATTCCCATGCTGGACGCCACCACCATTGACCAGCTTGGCGAGAAATATTACAAATTCGGCCGCATCCGGCTGTACGGCACCCTGAGTTTCGGATTTGCCACTCTTGGCCTCGGCTATTTGATCAAAGCGTTCACTCCGAACTCCATCATTGTTGTGCTGCTCGCGTCTTATGGCTGTATGCTGCTCATGACACCGGTTTTACCGGATAGTCAGGTCAAAGGCCAAATGCAATTTTCATATCGTGAGTTGAAAAGCCACGTACTCCGCCGGCGAATTGTTTTATTTCTTTTAACGGGATTTCTTTTCAACCTGGCATTTACGGCCTATAACATCTTTTTCAGTTTGCACCTGAAAACCATCGGCTATTCATCGGCGACCATTGGTTTTGCCTGGCTGCTCAGCACCCTGGCCGAGGCCGGTTATTTTTTCATTGCTCCGACCATCAGCCGGCGTTTTCCGCCTGAAACGCTGATTTTAATCGCATATATTGCCACCGGTTTTCGCTGGCTGCTGATGGGCTGGAGTTCGTCTCTGACCGCCATTCTGCTTTTGCAAACCATCCATGCCATTTCTTTCGGAGGATTTTACGCCGCTCTGGTTAACTTTGTACGTGAGAATTTCCCTCCGGAGCTGCGCACGACCGCTCAAAGCCTGATGCTGATGGTCAACTTCGGTCTGGCC
>WFVT01000027.1 GCA_015491485.1 Candidatus Zhuqueibacterota bacterium | reverse complement strand
GGCTCACAATAACGGCACTTATAGCAGCGACGGCCGTAGCGCCATTTCATCACAAAATCAGACCATTATATCATCCGATGGGAGTACATTTTCGGGGATATTCAGGGGGATAAATAAACAAGGGCAAGGTTTCCGCCTTGCCCTTGTGCCATACCTTCAAAAAGGGGTCAATTGACCCGAGTTTAATTGGACGATTTGTCCTTATCATCATCCACCACTTCGAATTCGGCTTCCTGCACGTTATCACCGCCTGCCTGCTGGCCTGTATCCGCGGTGGCACCGGTTTGCGCGCCGGCCTGTCCCTGCTGATAAATCTTGCTGGAAACTTCGTTCCAGATCCGGCTCAGCTCTTCAGAAGCCGCGTTGATTTGTTCCACGCTTTCGGACTTCATCGCCTCGCGCAAACGGTTCACGGCCGCTTCCAGTTTGCTCTTGCTATCGGCATCCAGCTTATCGCCGAGTTCTTTCATGTTTTTCTCAGTCTGATAAGCCAACTGATCCGCGCGGTTAAGCGCTTCAGCCCGTTCGCGTTTCTTTTTGTCTTCGGCCGCATATTTCTTCGCCTCTTCCTGCATCCGTTCGATTTCCTCTTTGCTCAGACCGGTCGTTGCCTCGATGCGGATGCTCTGTTCTTTGCCCGTGGCTTTATCTTTGGCCGAAACGTGCAGAATGCCGTTGGCATCGATATCGAACGTGACCTCGATCTGCGGTACGCCTCGCGGCGCCGGCGGAATACCATCCAGGATGAACCGGCCCAGGGTGCGGTTATCGGCAGCCATTTCGCGCTCACCCTGCAGCACATGGATTTCCACGCTGGTCTGGTTATCCGCCGCCGTACTGAAGATTTCGGATTTCTTGGTCGGGATGGTGGTGTTCCGTTCGATCAATTTGGTGAACACGCCACCCAGGGTTTCGATACCCAGCGACAGCGGCGTTACGTCGAGCAACAGCACATCTTTTACGTCACCGCCGAGCACGCCACCCTGAATCGCGGCGCCAACCGCCACCACTTCATCCGGGTTCACACCTTTATGCGGCTCACGTTTGAACAGGTCTTTCACGATCTGCTGGACTTTCGGAATCCGCGTGCTACCGCCGACCAGAACGACTTCATCGATGTCGTTATACGTGAGCCCGGCGTCTTTGAGCGCCGCTTCGCAGGGCGGAATCAGCCGTTCGAACAAATCATCGCACAACTGTTCGAACTTCGCCCGCGTCAGCGTCATGCTCAGGTGCTTGGGGCCTGCATCCGTTGCCGTGATGAACGGCAAGTTGATTTCGGTTTCGGTGACGGTGGAAAGCTCGCACTTTGCTTTTTCCGCAGCCTCTTTCAACCGCTGCAACGCCATCGGATCTTTGGACAGATCCACACCTTCCTGCTTCTTGAATTCATCCACCATCCAATCGATGATGCGTTGATCCAGGTCATCCCCGCCAAGATGAGTATCACCGTTCGTGGCTTTAACCTCAAACACCCCTTCACCAATTTCCAGGATGGAAATATCAAAAGTACCACCGCCGAAATCGAATACGGCGATTTTTTCGTCTTTCTTTTTATCCAGGCCGTATGCCAGCGAAGCCGCCGTCGGCTCGTTGATAATCCGGCGCACATTCAATCCGGCAATTTCGCCCGCTTCTTTGGTAGCCTGACGTTGGCTGTCGTTAAAATAGGCCGGCACGGTAATCACCGCATCGGTGACCTTTTCGCCCAGATAATCCTCTGCGGTTTGCTTCATTTTTTGCAAAATCATGGCCGAAATTTCTTGCGGTGTATAGGTTTTGCCCGCGATTTCAACCACGGCCATATCGTTTTTACCGCGCACAACTTTATAGGGCACCAGCTTGATTTCTTCCAATACTTCGTCATAACGCCGGCCCATAAATCGCTTAATGGAGAAAATTGTGTTTTCCGGGTTGGTAATCGCCTGGCGCTTGGCAACCTGGCCCACCAATCGCTCGCCTTTTTTGGTAAACGCCACGACTGAAGGCGTGGTACGCGCTCCCTCGGCATTGGGGATAACCACCGGCTCTCCACCTTCCATAACAGCGACAACCGAGTTCGTCGTTCCAAGATCAATGCCGATAATTTTTCCCATTGTTGTTGCCTCCTGAATTAAAATTTTTATCGTTCATCAAACACTTGATATCGAATGTCAAAACGTCACTGACCGTAACGTCTTTGATTCTGCACAGCTCAAAGCAACGATCATGCCAAAACAAAATTGCCACCTGTAAGGTGGCAATTTTATTGCAATTACATCTGTTTTTACGATAGTTCTGATCGCATTTTTTGTTTGCAAAAATCAGGCGATATTGCAGACTTTTGCCAATCTGACAAGGTCAGAATTCCTTATTCGCTTTGCCGGTATCCCAGACCGCCACTATTCGCAGCATTGCGCCGCATTTCATACTTCTCTTGACATTTGACACACCGAATCGCGGTCGGTTTCACTTCCAGACGCTCTTCAGGAATTTTTTGTCCGCAATCCACACAGATGCCGTACGTCCCATCCACGATACTTTTTAAGGCTTCATTCACCTCAGCCATTTCTTCAATATCCTGGCTGATGAGACTGGAGAGATACTCTTTATCGCGTTCTGTCCAGGCGGTTTCTTCGAACTCTGCAGCTTTGGAATCTGTCGCCCCCTGATAATCCTCAGAAAGGGAATTTAAACCACCCAAAATCCGCTCCCGTTCTTCCAGAATTCGTTTGATGAAATACTCTTTTTTCTTTTCATCCATACCGTATTCCTTTTCCTTTTTTAGTTATTCAGATTCAAAGCCACAAAGAACCGATTGCCTGACCGACTCACATGCAGGAGAATCACATTTCGGTCTCGAGCCTGCATGATTTGATGCCAAAATTCGGTTTCCGAACGAACTTTATTTTTATTCACTGAGAGAATCAGGTCACCCACATCCAGGCCTTCTTGAGCGGCTTCGCTATCCTCATCGATCTTCACCACCACCACGCCCTCATCCTCTTCAATATTATATCGCAAAGCCAACTCCGGCGTCAGAGAGGCCACATCAAAGCCGAGATCAAAGGAACGTTCACGGACCCGTTCGCTCAACGTCACGCGCGGCGGCCGCTCTCCCAATCTCACCGAAAACATTTTCAGTTTCCCTCGACGCAGTACTTTAATCTGCACGACTTCACCCGGTTTGTGGGTCGCCACCACATGGAGCAAATGGTTAGAATCTTTGATCCGAACACCGGCGAATTCCACAATCACATCGTTGGGCCGGATTCCCGCATCACGGGCAGGACCGTCATCCAGATCAGAGACCAAAGCGCCTTCGGTGGTATCCAGATTCAGTTCACGGGCGCGGGTTTTATCCAGAGGCTCGATCACCACCCCCAGCCAGCCCCGCCGGACTTTTCCGTGATCGATCAGCTCCCGGGCGACATACTTCACCAGATTGACCGGAATGGCAAAACCGATGCCCACGTTGCCGCCGCTAAAGCCATCGGAATAGATGGCCGTATTGATACCAACCAACTCGCCGCGCAGGTTCACCAAAGCGCCGCCGCTGTTACCGGGATTGATCGCTGCGTCGGTTTGGATGAAGTCCTGATAAACGATCTCTCCCAGGCCCACATTCACTCGCCCTTTCCCACTGACAATGCCGGCCGTGACCGAATGCTGCAACCAGATGGAGAACGGGCTGCCGATCGCCAGCACCCATTCGCCCACTTCCAACTCATCCGAATCGCCCAGGGAAATCGCCTGAAACCGTCCCGCGCCGTCTTTAATCTTAATGACAGCTAAATCGGTCTCAGGATCAGTACCCACCACCTCGGCATCGAATCGGTCCTGATCATTCAGAACATAAATTTCATCTGCGCCTTTCACCACATGGTAATTGGTCACGATGTAACCTTCATTGCTGATAATCACTCCGGAGCCCAGCCCCTGTTGCCTGCGGCCGCGTGGCTCGTCGCTATCGGGGTCCGGCCGCCACCAGGGATGGAAAAAGTCCGGCAAGGAAAACCGCGAACGGCGCACCCGCTTCTGGCTGGTAATACTGACAACGGTTGGGATGACCCGCTTCGCCACGTCAACAAATGCTTTTCCGGAGCTCCAGGATTCATCGGTTCCGCCGGGTGGCAATGCCGTTCGTCCCCCCAGAATGACCGGTTCTGCGGCCCGAATATTCACCGGTTGGGAGGCAGGCGATGTATGGAAATTTGAGGAGATCATCAATCCAAAAAAGACCCCCAGAAGCAGGGCAAATCCTAATGCCACCAAAACGGGCTTACTGATATACATAAAAATTCCTCCGTGATGCTACATGGCGTTTTGCTGCAAAACGCAACAGGGGCATCCGCGGGCGTGCATATAGACCATTATTTCTCGTCAGTCGTTCAATCAAGACCTTCCGGGAAATTCCATATCCGGGGGGCTTAGAACGGCATTGGGCTCATTGCTCCATCAGACAATCTTGACATACTGATCGCCCACCTCGCCATTGACGCTGACCCCCATTCCAGGTATCCGAAAAACCGTGCCCTTTTTGGTACCCGGCGGAATTTTCAGTTCCACACGTTTGCCGCTGATCGTTGCCACGCGAATTTTTACCCCCTTTTTTAATTTTTCGCTGTCAACCGGAATCTGGCAGTAGATATCTTTACCTTTGCGTTCAAAGAACTTATGCGGTTTTACCCGAACGGTCACATACAAATCGCCGGGCTGCATGCCAAACCCCGTACCGGCGCCCATACCGCGCAATTTCAACTTGTGCCCGTCTTCAATCCCCGCCGGGATTTTAACGCGTATTTTTCTACGATGCTGAATGCGTCCGGTTCCATGACAGGCCGGGCACATCATGCCGCCCAGATGCCCGGTGCCATGACACCGCGAGCACGGATCCGTCGTGTGAAGCTCGAGAAGCCGCTCAGTTCCTTTTATCGCCTCTTCAAATGAAATTTCGATTTCCGCAGCCGATTGCGGTTCCCGCCGCACCGTCCGGTGACGGACCCGGGTGCCCGGACTCCGGTAGCCGCGAATAATATCATCGAAGCCAAAGATTTCCCGCAAAATTTCGGCAAATGAAAAACTGCCCCCCGGTTCCGAGGAGAACCGGAATTCTTCAAACGGCCAGCCCGACGTTCCGGCATGCCGGCGGAACTCCTCCGGATCAAAAGAAAACCACGTGCCGCTGCCGGCCTTGCCGTACTTGCGGAGCTGGTCATACTTCTGGCGTTTCTCCGGGTTGCTCAAAACCTCATAAGCCTCGGAGATATCTTTGAATTTTTCCTCGGCTTCTTTATTGCCCGGGTTCGCATCCGGATGATATTTCTTCGCCAGTTCCCGATAAGCGCGTTTGATCTCCTCTTGCGATGCATTTTCCGAAACGCCGAGAATATTATAAAAATCTTTGACTTCCATCTGCTCTGTCATTCCATCTGAGGCAATATTTTTAGTTCAGTGATTTTCTGTCAGATTGACACACCCTTTAACGAAAGTTTCCAAATATAATAACAAAGCAAAAGTTATTCCAGAGATTTTTCCGGCCGGAAGCCTTTTTATAACCGCCGACTGGACCAGTGCTTTCTTTCTCAGCGGTTCCTTTCGCAGGATTTCAGACAGATCATCCCATCGTTTGGGCACTCCGAGCACATCAGACCGCACGGTTTTACAGTGAAAATGGGAATATTGCGCTGTGTAACCGCCGGCGTCGTCCGCGGTTGAAACTTTTGACAGGGGGAATCAGGGAATCTCTATAAAATAATGATAGTTGCCACTGGCCCGAAAAACACGGATGATAACCACCTCACCCGATCGGTAGCGCCGCAGAACTTCTCGGAAATGTTGCGGACTTTCGATGCGGATATCATTGACGCGCGTGATGATGTCATCAATTTGAATGCCGGCCTGCTCTGCAGGACTGAACCGGGCTACCGCCTCGACCAGCGCTCCTTCGGTGCCGGGATATCCGAGCTCAATGCTGTCGAATTCCGTGATCGGCTTGAGTTTCATTCCAAGGTCACTGAACGGCTTCTGCTTCCGGCGGCTGCGGCGAATGCGCGGACGCTCTGTTTGCCGGAGGCCCAGAGTCACCGTTCGCTCGATACGTTTGCCCTGGCGAAGGATCGTGAACCGCACCTCTTCGCCCGGAGTCTTGCGCGCGATATAAGCTTGCAAGGCGTTTGCCCGGTTTACCGGCTTGCCATCCACCTGCACGATGACATCCATCATGCGGATGTCGGCTTTGGCCGCCGGGCTCCCCTTAAACACATCATCGACAAACACGCCGCGGGGTTTCCCAAGACCCAGCGCCCGCGCCTGAATTTCATCGATGTTTTGCATGGCGATTCCCAGATAGCCGCGGATCACCTCGCCGTTCCGGATGAGATCGGCGCTGATTTTTTTCACCAGATTGATGGGGATGGCAAATCCGAACCCCATATCGTAGCCGGTTTCGGTAGCGATGGCGGTATTGATGCCAATGACCTCGCCGTGTAAATTCACCAAAGCGCCGCCGCTGTTCCCGGGATTGATCGCCGCATCGGTTTGAATGAAAGTTTCAATGGCAAAATTGTCACGGATGATATCGATACGCCGTCCCAGCGCGCTGATGATCCCCAATGTGACTGTCGAGCTGAGATCGAGCGGATTGCCAATCGCAAGTACCAGCTCGCCCACCCGGCAGCTATCGGAATTCCCCAGGCGGGCAAACGGAAGATTCTCGCCATCGATTTTAATCACGGCCACTTCACTCAGGCGATCCGCGCCTATGACCTTCGCAGAAAACGACCGGTAGTCCGACAAGGTCACTTTAATATCCTGCGCATGATTGATGACGTGGAAATTGGTAATGATGTAACCGTCCGGAGAAATGATCACGCCGGAGCCGGTCCCCTCCTGACGGAATTGCCGGGGGCGCTGAAATTTAAACCGGCCCCGCCCGGCATCATCCTCCTTCTCCTGCCGGAAAGAAATGGTTCCCAGTTCGTCGGCCGAAAACAGCTTCAGGCTGTGAATACTGACGACAGCGGGAGTGACCTTCTCGGCAACATGCGACAGGAGCCGTGAAATGCTGAGGACCGTCTCCAGATCACCCTGGACCTCCGGAGGGACCGGGGATTTACGGGGTACGGCACGGGACGGGCTTTCTCCTCGCAGCCCTCCCGTCAACGACGGGTGACCGGCGAGCCACAAGCCGAGCACGCTTCCTAAAACAAGAAGTCCGATGCTAACAGCCCATGCAGATAAGCGTTTCATAAACGGTCCCGTGTTGATTGGCAATTGACAGCGCCGCCTCCGATACGGCCTGCAAGGACGGCTGCCCAATCTTAAAAAAACGAACGGATTTTGTCAAGCCATTGATCGACTTTGCGGGGAAAAAGCAGCCAAACACCGAGCCCCAGAACCACCATCCCGGGAATCACCGGCAGGATAAAGCCGAGAAGGCCGATGGCAATGAGCCCCATTCCCAGAAAAATTTTGTTTTTCCGGAATTGCCGAATTTCTTCGATGAGATTGTTGGATTTACGCCTGGACATGTGTCTTTATTCAATGAAACCACTTTTACCCATTAGAACTTTTTGAAAGTGCGCCCGATGACGTCTCACACGACCCCAACGCTCTGAGCCGTTTTACCGATAACCTCATTGCATCTAAAGCGATTGCTGCATACGAAAACGTCCAGAACCTTTCCTACCCGCGAGCGTCCTGCCCACAGACCATGGGTGTACCATCATCGAAAAATTACCGGATGCGATCCCGTTGTCTGCCGGTAGCGGCCTTTCGCCATGAGGGGGCCGGCGAATTGTGAATTTTGCAATAGCCGGAATTGGGGAATAACGCTTCAATGGCCTGTTGTAATCGCCTGTTGTGCGGAATGTGGTCGGCGAGCACGAGGGGACGCGCTTTCCAGCAGCTCGGTGAAGGCATGGCGCCAATGTTGCAATTCTTTTTGTTTCTCCATCATTTGCTTCCATGCGGCTCGTGCCTGAACCAGCCGGTATTGCAAATGTCGCTCCCGCCGCTGTGCATGCGCAACATGCATTCTGAAAACACGCCGGCGGTAAAGAATCTGTTTCGCTTCGTGCCATCCCCACATCGCCAGGCCAAGGCCGACGAGCATCATGACCGGAAAGAGCGGCACATGGGGCGCATGTTGCATACTTACGATCAGGCCTCCTATTCCACCGGTCAGCCAGACTGTCTTCCAAAGTGTAGGCGCCCAAATCATGGCCCATTTCCGCAAACGGGAAACGCGCTGGCGGCTCAGGGCGGCACGCTCAATCTCGATGTACCGTATCTCGTTGAGCTGTTGATGAACCTGTTGAGCCAGCGAGTCTGCAGCAGCATCCAGCCGCATCAGCGCCAAATCCACCGCGGCCAGCGCCGGTAAGCCGGGTTGCCCGTTGCGCACAGCTAACTGCAACAGTGCATGCGCATCCGCGAACCGCTCGTCCTGCAATAATCGGATGGCCCGGCGCAAATAATGTCGGGCCGGCAATAGCCCGTGCTTTTCCGCCCGGCGGATCGCCAAACGTGCCAGAAGCGGCGCGCCGAAAGCGGTCAGCGCTGATAGCATCATTCAAATTTGGCCTTTATCCGTTAACGAATGGCAAGCGCTTTTTCCAGGTATTCCACCGCGCGTGGATATTTCGCCCGCACGCGCTCCCATTCTTCATCACTGAGATGTGCCGGCTCTTTGCCCGTGGTTTCCTTGATGGCATAATACAATTGTTCCACCAGGTCCCGGTTTGCCATGGCCACTCCCAGGGTCGCACCGGCGATTTCCAGCACGCCGTTAATGAAATCCACTCCTAACGCCGATTCGAGGCCCCGTTCGGCAATGTAGCCCGCAAGGCCACCGACGATGCCGCCCTGCAAACTCTGTTTTGCACGATCAACCACTCTTAACCTCCCTGCCGTGTTGTTTTTTCAAATCTTCAATCGCTTTTTGAATATACGCGTCTTTTTTCTTCAGTTTGATTTCCAATTCACGTACCCGTTTTTTCAACTCCCGCATGCGGCGGTTACCCCCGATAAACGGCAGAAATCGCTCGGCCAGAACAAACAGGGCGCCAGCGAATGCGGCACCCAGAATAAAACTAAAAAGGTCGATTTGCATCTTAATTGAGGTATTTAATGAGGGTCAATTTATTGCCATCGACGGGATCGGCCACATAATCAACAACGTCCATCGAACGACGGATAATGTGCAGCCCAAAGCCTCCGGTTTGCCGGCGTTCAACCGCCGCTTCGACATCGTACTGCTTGGGCGGCGCCTTCTCGAAGCTCAGTCCATAATCCTGGATCACTATCTTGAACATGCTGGAATCATACATCACAAAAACATCGATCCAGTTATCAGGTTTGGAATGATATGCATGTTCGATGACGTTCAAAACCGCTTCGTACACCGAAATTTTAATTTTAGCCACTTCTTTCTCATTGATACCGGCTTTTTCGGCGTGCTCCACGACGAAGTCACAAATTTTATAAAGATTGGAAGCCAGACTTTCGGCTCTTAGATGGTACTGGTTTTTGCCGTTGAAAGTTTCATCAGCGGATTTTACGGTGGGACGGGACGCCGGTTTTTGGACCTGAACCGATTCCGGCGTTGCAGGTGGAACGGTTTCTTCCTCCTCAGTGATGATGGGACTTGAAGACATTTTTACAAAAGGCTCGTCTTCATCAATATTATCCCACAGGGGCGGATCAACAATATCCACATCGCCCAATGCCGGTGGAATGTCTTTTTTGCCGGGAGACTTTTCGGGGGTAGGCTGTTCCGTTTTAGTGGAGCTCTGAGTTCCTGATTCAGAGGTTCCTTTCGTGTTGGGCTCTACCGTTTCAGAAGCGGCCTGATCCGGCGGCTCCGGAGATTCCGGGATGCTGTTTTCGTCCGTTTCTTCGTCCGGCATTGCAACTCCCAAAGCGATGAGAGCGGAGGTCTGATTTTCCTCCACGGACATGTATGCCAGGGGATTGAACGTCAAAAAATTATTGCTTGCGCTGTTTTGAATATGAATCAGTTTGACCTCGCCCCCGGCCAGCCGTGCCTGGTGTGTCGCGCTGATAAAGAACGCAATCATCGAATTGGAAGGGAACGGCACCGCCCGTAGGTCAAAAACCCATTTCTTGTGGCCTTTTTTTAGAAGGATGGAGAAGAACTTTTCCAATTTGGGCACCAGCTCCTGCGTATCCGCATCCGGGTGAATTTGGACGCAAATAATCTCTTTCTCGGGCCCCAGAATTTCCGTGGTGAAAGCCTCTTTAGCCATGCGCCAACGTCATCTGATTTGTAAAGCTACATTTTGCTGAAATTGCATCGGATTTAATGGAGTTTTCGACTGGAGCATCGAATGCTTTACACAGCTCAGCCGTTTTTGTCCCTCACAGCAGCCGATTCTATTCAAATATACCGGTTTTTTGAATGCAGTGAAGAATTTTTCATCAACCGGTCTGCCGGGATATGCCACTTTCCCCGCGGACGCTGAATGAAATAACACCCAATTTCTATTCGTACCGATCAAGAGCCGACATTCCCCCGTCATTTGCATGTAAAATTAAAACCAAGTGAAGTCGATTCAGCGGGATTTTGCTGAAAAGCGGGCGCCGGCATTTCAAATCAACCCGTATCTTCTGAGGTGAAGACATATCCGGCCATCACACCCATTTTTCGGCTAACATTCAATTTTATCAAAAAGTTATCAAATCCGCTTTCAAGAGTCAAGAAGAATTACCGGAGTCCCGATGAAATTTTCTTCACAAACGGCCAGAATGCCGCCATGCCAAGAAGGAGGGATTCTTGTAATCCACTGCGTTACCGGACGTACACTGCTCCTATCCCTGAGTTTTTGCGTATCTGAAGGTGGTAGCGGTTTTTTCCATCATTTCGGGCCAACCTTAAACGGCACCCAATAGGGGCTGTCCCAAAACAGAAAAATTGCCCCCAAAACATCATGCCCCCCGGAAGCAAGCATCCAGGCGAAACCATAACTTATGGATTCCCCCTTTCGCGGGAACGGCGCCGAATAAAGGTTCTTGGACCGCTTAAAATAAAAAAAGCCCACCTAAGTGGGCTTTTTAAAGACAACTTTCAAGCAAGAACTATTCGCTTTTGCGGGCTTCACGCTGCAACTGTTTAATTTCGAAATCAGCGGCTTCTTTATAACTGCTGTTTTTCGATGCACGCTGAAAATAGGTTATAGCGGTTTGGAATTTGCCTACGCCTTTGGCTGCAACGCCGGCTTCCCAGGCCAGGTGCGAATCCCACTCACGGTTGTTCAACTGCAATCCGCGACGGGCGACATCCAGAGCTTTGGCATAATTTTGCATCCGGTTGTAGGTGGAAGCCAGCAAATACAGCGTTGGGGCGTCTTTTGGTTTCAATTCAGCCGCTTTTTCCAGAGCAGCGATAGCATTACGCAACTGTCCCTGCTTGGCGTACAGGTCGCCGAGCATGTAAAAGGCTTTAAAGTAATTCGGCCGGATTTCAGTTGCTTTTTTCAAAGCATCAATCGCCAGGTTCGGCTTGTTCATTTTGCGGTAAACCACCGCCATCTGATAATAACTCTTGTAGGATTTCGGATCGGCCTCAATGGCGGCTTTATAGTTATCGATCGCCTGCTGATAACGGCCCAGCCTGGTCAGCAACGAACCCAGCGCGAAGTATGCCGGAGCATACTTCGGGTCATGCCGCAGCGCCGCTTTGTAGTCATTAATCGCCAGTTCCGGCTTACGGCTCTTTTGATAGCTCAGTCCGCGCAGGTACAGTGCTTTTACAAAAGTCGAATCGATACTCAGGGCTTCGTTGAGCAGTTTAATCGCCGCCGTATAATTCCGGTAGCTGTACTGCCGTTTGGCGTCATTGTACAGAGAGCGCTTTTTGTTTTCGATGCGCTTCTTTTCCAGCTCGGCTTTTTTACGCGCATTTTCCCGGGCGATCCTCAGACTGTCTTCGCGCCATTTTTTATATTTCTCTTCCCACTCCGTTTTCGATTCCTGGGCGTATGCGCTATCTCCGACAAATGCAACGAAAAGCCCTCCGACAAAGAACAAACTCAGAGCGTAGAGTAAAACCCGTTTCCGCATTTTTACCTCCCTACGTTGGTCAAAAAGAAAATTTTTAGTGCGGAAGGGGGGACTCGAACCCCCACGCCCGAATGGGCACTACCCCCTCAAGATAGCGTGTCTACCAATTCCACCACTTCCGCGAAAATCCGATATTGCCTATTTTGAGGTGTCCTGGCTGGCAGCCTGTTCCTGACCGCTGGTCACGGCTGGCTGTGACGTCGTAGGTCGCAAGAGCGATTGCGGATCAAAACTCTGTGCCTCTTCCGATTGCAGTTTCTTGGCCACAATGCTCTGCCCACCCTCTCCGGTTCCTGAAGAATAAAATTTAGATAATGCAAAAGATAAAAGCAAGAACAAAACCGCCAAAGCCGTGGTCATTTTGCTCAGAAATGTGGCTGCGCCGCGTCCACCGAATACGGCGCCCATATTGCTGCCGCCGAAGGTGCCCGCCAGGCCGCCGCCACTACTGGATTGCAATAAAATGGTAATGGTCATCAAGACACAGACGATGAGAAAAAGAATTAAAAGTAGTGTGTACATTCGCTCCTCTCACTGCTTGGACAGGTTTTCTGCTGCTTGAATAATATCTGCAAAACTATCGGCTTTCAAACTGGCTCCTCCGACCAGGGCGCCGTCCACATCGGGCTGGCTCAATAAAGCTTCGGCGTTTTCGGGCTTTACGCTTCCACCATATTGGATGCGCAGCCCATCCGCGATTGGTCGGCCGAATTTTTCTGCCAGGGTGCTGCGAATGAACTGATGCGCTTCCTGAGCCTGTTCCGGTGTGGCGTTGCGCCCCGTCCCGATGGCCCATACGGGCTCATAAGCAATAACAATGTTCTGGATCGCTGCCGCGTCGATACCGGCCAAACCGCCGTCCAGTTGAGTTTTCAGCACCGGGAACGTTTGGCCGGCTTCCCGCTGCTCCAGCGTTTCGCCGATACAAAAAATCGGTTTCAGTTGAAATTCCAGCGCCTTTTTGATTTTCCGGTTAATGGTTTCATCGGTCTCATGAAAATATTGGCGCCGCTCGGAATGTCCGATGATGACATACGAACATCCGGCATTCACCAACATGGGGGCTGAGATTTCGCCCGTATAAGCGCCCTGATCCTCCCAGAAAACATTTTGCGCTCCCACCCGAATCGCCGTTTCTTTGAGACTCGCCTGCACCGCCGGAATCGCGAGATACGGCGGGCAGACGATCATATCCACATGGTGGATATTAACGACTTTGACTTTGAGTTCGTTGACCAGCTGCACGGCCTCAGCCGGCGTTTTATGCATTTTCCAATTGCCGGCTATGATTTTTTTTCGCATCGACGGCTCCGGGATTTGTTTATCCAACCAGCACTTTCGTCAGGTCCACCAGCCGGTTCGAGAAACCCCACTCATTATCATACCACGAAAGCACCTTAACGAGGGTTCCATTGATGACATTGGTGGACAACGCATCGACTACCGAAGAATGCGGATTGCCGATAAAATCTACAGAAACCAGCGGCTCTTCCGTGACATCCAGAATGCCTTTAAGAGACCCGGCGGCGGCTTCTTTCAGCGCTGCATTGACTTCATCTTTGCTGGTTGGCTTTTCCACTTCAAAGACCACGTCCACCAGGGAAACGTCCGGCGTCGGAACCCGGATGGCCATGCCGTCCATTTTCCCTTCCAGCTCCGGCAAAACCAGGCTCACCGCCTTTGCGGCTCCTGTGGTCGTCGGAATCATCGACAGTGCAGCGGCCCTCGCCCGGCGCAAATCCTTGTGCGGCAAATCCAGAATCCGCTGATCATTGGTGTAACTGTGAATCGTGGTCATCATCCCATATTTAATGCCGAAATTCTCAAGGATCACCTTGGCAACCGGCGCCAGACAATTGGTCGTACATGAAGCATTAGAGATCAAATGGTGCTTTTGCGGATCATAATTTTGGTGATTGACTCCCATCACAACGGTAATATCCGGATCCTTGGCCGGCGCTGTGATAACCACTTTCTGGGCGCCTCCGGACAGGTGTTTGGAGGCGCTTTCACGATCCCGGAAAAGCCCGGTGGATTCTATGACCACCTGAACCTCATGTTTGCCCCAGGGCAGATTTGCCGGATCGCGTTCACTATACACCTGAATGCGCTGACCGTTTACCACAATGGCGTTGTCCTCTGCCTGCACATCGGCATCAATTTTACCAAAAACCGAATCGTATTTCAGCAAATGGGCCAGAGTCTGAGCATTGGTGATATCGTTGATGGCAACGACCTCAACCGATGTATCTTTCAACGCCGCACGAAAAAAGTTGCGACCGATACGACCGAAACCGTTGATTCCGACTTTGATAGCCATGGTCAATCCTCCTCAATTTTCGCAAACAAGTTGCCGATTTCCTGGACCTGAAGTTCCGGTTTTCCGCGCCCAAAACTCCAGGACAAACCAAACGCTCCAACCAGGCCCCAATGGATTTACTCAGCGCACGGCCCCTGAATCCCAGCGACGCGGAGCACCAGCGCTTAATTTACCCACCCTGCAGGCAAAAAGCAATTGACGTCTTTGTCACGATTTCGCCTCGGTAACGGCCGGATAACCGGTGAGGCTGAGCGGGCGGTTGCCTGGGACTGATACATCGAGTTGAAGGCTTTATAATACAACAATTTGTTATAAAAAATCAACCAAAAAATACAGAGGAAATTTCGTACAATTCCGGGTCCACCGCCTTCACCCGTCCAACCACCTTTTCCACCGGCACTTCAGTGATATGCGTGCCTTTGAGCGCGGTCATCAAGCCGAACCGCTTTTCGGCCAGCAAATCAGCCGCACGAACCCCAAAACGCGCCGCCAGGACACGGTCGTACGGCGTAGGCGTACCGCCGCGCTGAATGTGGCCCAACACCGCTACCCGCGTTTCCATGCCGGTACGCTTTTCGAGTTCACCGGCAATATACTCACCAATGCCTCCCAATACCTGGTGACCGAACGCATCGCGGCGCTTGGCTTTGGTAATAGGCTCATCATGGCCTTTGGGCTTTGCCCCTTCAGCCACCACCACGATACTAAACTTGCGCCGTTTGTGACGCTTGCTCAACAGCTCACTCACCTCATCAATGGAAAACGGAACCTCGGGGATGAGGATACAATCCGCGCCGCCGGCGAGCCCGGCCATGGTGGCGATCCAGCCGGTGTCCCGGCCCATCACCTCCACCACCATGATGCGGTGATGCGAATCGGCGGTGGAATGCAGCCGATCGATGGCTTCGGTGGCGATATTCACCGCCGTGTCAAAACCGGGCGTCATATCGGTTTCCACAATGTCATTGTCGATCGTGGTGGGGATGCAGACGGATTTGACACCATGTTCTGCCAACCGGTGTGCCACATTGATTGCATCTACATCGCCGATAATCACCAGAGCATCGAGTTCGTATTTCTGCAGGGTGGATCGAATTTTTTCAAGATCATCCGCATTCTCGAATGGATTGTACCGCGAGGTTCCCAGAATGGTGCCCCCTTTGGGGAGAATTCCCGAGACCGAATACAAACTAAGCGGCTCCGTTTGGCCGTAAACCAATCCGGAGATCCCATTTTTAATGCCGACCACTTCAAAATCGTATTTGGAGATCAACCTCCGCGTCGCGGCTCGGATGGCGGCGTTCAATCCCGGACAGTCGCCGCCGCTGGTCAGAATACCGACTCTCATAGCGATTCTTCCTCTCTTCTAAAATGCTTTTACCGTGGCCCTCTTTCAGGAAGCGCTGATCCAAAACAAATTTATAAAATCATTTAGCTTATCCTTCTTCATTCTCGGTTTTGTCAGCTCAAACTTCAATGATAAACAAAAGTGTTTTAAATGTCAAGGCTGATTTTAAAAGCCTATGGATGTGCCTTGTTTCTTATTTCGATATCGGGCATCCCAAATGTTCCGAGTTCGTTTGATTCATCAATCGCGGGCGCGACAGGCCGTCACCGCCAGAATTTTCCGCGGCTTCGCGTCCAACAATATCCGAGCGCATTCGGCCAGGGTCGAGCCGGTGGTAAAAACATCATCTACCAGCACCACCGTTTTCCCGGCCACGGCTTCAGCCCCCGAAGGCCGCAGGGCGAACGCCCCTTTGACATTGCGCAACCGCTCTTCCCGGGAAAGCGTCGCCTGTACCTGCGTATAGCGCACGCGCCGCAAAGGACGACACAAGCGGCAACCGGGCATCCGGCTGCTCATCCCCTGTGCCAGGAGTTCGCTCTGATTGAAGCCCCTATCCGCTTGACGGCGGCGGTGCAACGGTACAGGCACCAGCACCTCCGCATCGCGGATTTCATCAACCTGGAGCGCAGCTTCTGCAAGAGCGCGCCCCAGCCACGGCCCAATCCGGCGATGCTGTTCATATTTGAATTGATGAATCAAGGTTTGCAGAGCAGCTTCAAATAGCCAGACGGAAAAAACGGGGAGATCGTTGTGAGTTAATTGCATCTGCGGATCGCGCAACGCCATGATCTGCCGGGAACAATCTTCACACAACCAGGGCATGGTTTGTTCATGGTGGCGCTTGCACAGCAGGCATTGCGCAGGGAAGAAAAGTGAGGCGAGCAGCCGGCCGAGTTGACCGGCTGCCCGGTTTATCCCGAGGTCATCATTTTTTCACAAATTGGAACGGATAGACAAAAGCAATTTGCGGCTCGAACCGTTTTTGCGTGGAGTACGTCTGTGCCACCGGATCATATTTGAACGTCCAGATATAGTCGAGATAGACAATCAGGAAAGGATATACTTTATAACCGATGCCCAGCCGCGCCACCGAACGCTCGTCCAGTCTGAACGCATCCGCGAAGCCGTCGATGGCGGTCCGGTTATAGGTGGCGCGAGCGCTGATGCTGGGGATCGCATCGGGAATGATCGCCTGAATATTCAGGATGCCACTGTTGGGGATGTCGTCCTGTTTTTCAAAGGTGCCGAGGATTTCCACCATATTCAGAACACGGCCGTACAGCAGGCCATAGGTGCCGCGGGTGGATTGATTGAGCGAGCGCAATATATCCTGTTTTCGAACCGGCGTTCCGGCTACGAGCTGGAATCGTTCTTTTTCGTAGAACGGATTGAAAAATGCCGGCATAAATTGTTCTCCCAGGAAGCGGCGTTCGAGTTGCGCCACAAAATTAAACACCCCTCCGATTCCATGCAGCGACAGCTCGATGCCCACCGCCTGACCGCTGCCAAAACCCCGGAATTTCGCCCAGTCGGCATACAAAACCGTTCGGATCAGGCTTGTGCGGATGATCGGCAACTCTGCATCGAGACCGAAGACAGCCACATCATCGTTGGTTGCTCGATTTTGATCGGGGTCGATATCGATGACATAGGAACCGCCGATGGCAAAGTTTCGAAGAATTGGGATGGAAAATTGATGCAGCGGCCGGTAGTATCCGCGAAAACCGAAGATTTCCGCCCGTCCAAAATTGCTGGTCATGGATTCAAAACCGAACGCCCCGAAATCGGCGTCCAATTCCAGGCCGATTTTTCGTTTGTCATAGTTCAACTCATTGCGATAAAAATTCATGATAAAGCCATGGCCCAGACGAGTGGCATCCAGTGTACCTACTCGAGTATAAAACGCATCGCCCTTGTGGCCATAGCGGACATAACGAACCAGCCGGAAATAGTCGTATGTTTCGTTCCAATCTTCTTTCCGCAGGTCACCGGTGGACATGTTGAAACGCAGCGGGATATCCAGTCCGACCCCGATTTTTCCGATGGCGATTTCAGGGCGGAAATTGAAGACAAAATACGAGGTATCGTCGATGACCGAAACGCCCAATCCGCCCATGAACATGCCTTGATTGGGAATACCGGGGATGAGGAAGCTTTGAGACAGGCCAACCAGAGGAAACAGCAGCAGTGCGATGAAGATTGATCCGCGTTTTTTCATCCTGAGGTCCTCACTATCCTAAGGTTCATCTTCCAATTGGCTGTAAATATAGCCGGAAAATGGCAAAAGGGCAAGGGGAAAGTGGGGGACTAAGTCATGGTTTTTACTTTGTTCAAGCATATTCAATTCATAGATCATGCTTTTGTTGAAATTCCTATTTGAGTACATGCGATTGCAAAGAGGAGGCATCTCATATGTTGCGCATTTAGTCAGCCCCAAATTCGATTGCTTAACATTGTTCGTCCTCAAAATTCCCACCAAAAGTTTTTATTATACTTGATCAAAGTTGTTGCAGCGATGCAACAATGAATGTCGCAAACAAAGGACATCTTATAATCT
>WFVT01000026.1 GCA_015491485.1 Candidatus Zhuqueibacterota bacterium | reverse complement strand
CCGTACGCCCTTCGCGCGGAACATTTTTATAAATGTTCTTCGTGAACTTCGTGGTTGAAAAAATGTTTTGCTGCATGAGTCAAACCATATCCATGAACTTGGACTGAACGTGATGTCTTGAGTGCTTGTCAGGTGGTGGACGTGTGGTGATCGGTTGATCAACCTCTTTTTAGATTGCGTCGCTTCGCTCGCAATGATGACAGGAAAGGGCTGATTTTGAAAGTGAAAGCCCCCTGCTTCCGGCTTTGCCCCCGGCTCCGATGTTGGAGGCGTTTTGTAAAAATTCTACAGCTACTATGTTCCGCTCTGTGACTTAGCGCCTTTGCGAGAGAAAAGCACCAGAGCTTATCCGCCGCAAACACAAGCTGGAAGCTTGTGCTACAATGCATCCGGGGCGAATGAAGAAGCATTCGTGTCCGCCAGCGGCGTGAAAACCAGCGGTCATTCAGATTATCCGTGCTCGATGCGCTTGCATTTGAAGCCAAATTCGAGTATATTCTGTGTTTCATGCAATTTTCAAAAAGAAACGACGTTATTCGACATGGCTGAAAAAATCATAACCGTCAATCGGAAAGCACGGCACGATTACGAAATTTTAGACACCATCGAGGCCGGGATTGTTCTGCTGGGGACCGAAGTCAAATCGTTGCGTGCGGGCAAAGTCAATTTGAAGGACAGTTATGCCCGGATTAAAGACGGCGAGGTGTGGCTGGTGGGGGTGCATATTAGTCCGTATTCCCATGGCGGTTACAGCAACCACGCGCCGGAGAGGGATCGCAAGCTGTTGCTGCATAAATCTGAAATTCGCCGTCTGATCGGCAAAACCGAAGAAAAAGGCATCACCCTGGTGCCGCTGCGGATGTATTTCAAGAATGGCAAAGCGAAGGTGGAACTCGCTCTTGCGCGCGGAAAACGCAAATTTGATAAACGGCAGGACATCGCCAAACGCGATGCCCAGCGTGAAATTCAGCGTAAATTGAAAGAGAAAGGGCGCTTTTGAAAGAAACCCATGACGCCCGGGACGGAACAGCTCGAAAGCGCAAGGGGTTTTCTGCATCTGACATTGCACCGGGGCTGCCCACAGCACACCAATGAAAATGATGCAACAGACATAAAATCACGAACGTTTTTCGAAGGAGAACTTTTGAACGATGTTTGCCAGTGTGTATGATGAACTACAAGCACGCGGTTTTGTGGAGCAGGTTTCCGATGAAGAAGAGCTGAAAACTCTGTTGAAAAACGAAAAGATCTCCTGCTACATTGGATTTGATCCCACAGCGGACAGCCTGCACGTCGGCAGTCTGGTGCCGCTGATGGCGCTGCACCATATGCAGCGCTACGGCCACCGACCCATCGCCATTCTCGGGGGCGGCACCGCCATGGTCGGCGATCCCAGCGGCAAAACCGAAATGCGCAAAATGTTGACTCGTGAACAGATCGAAGCCAACGCCGAAAAAATCAAGCAGCAAATCGCCCGGTTTATCGATTTTCAGGAAGGGCTAGCCCTGGTTCTCGATAACGCCGAGTGGCTTCTCGATTTGAAATACATCGATTTTTTACGCGATATCGGCAGACATTTCAGTGTGAACCGCATGCTGGCTGCCGAAGCCTATAAAATCCGCCTGGAAACCGGACTCTCGTTCCTGGAATTCAACTATCAGCTTTTGCAGGCGTACGATTACCTGATTTTATACCGCCATTACGATTGCCGTTTGCAAATGGGGGGCAACGATCAATGGGGCAACATCCTGGCCGGTACCGAGCTGATCCGCCGTGTGGAAGGCGGTGATGCTTACGCACTCACGTTTCCATTGCTGACCACCGCCTCCGGCCAGAAGATGGGCAAAACCGCCGAAGGCGCCGTGTGGCTTGATCCCCAAAAAACCAGTCCGTATGACTTTTATCAGTACTGGGTGAATACAGACGACCGGGATGTGATCCGTTTCATGAAGCTGTTCACCGTTTTGCCTCTGGATGTCATCGCGGAGTATGAAAAGCTGCAGGGCGAGGCATTGCGCGAGGCCAAACGCAAGCTGGCTTACGAGGTCACCAAATTCGTGCACGGACCGGAGGAAGCCGAACGCGCCGCAGAAGCCGCCCGGGCGCTGTTTGAGAAAGGCGAGGTGGTGGAAGGTGTACCAGAAACGGAGATCCCTGCCAGTGAGTTCGAGCAAGGGTTTCCTGTGGCAACGTTGTTTGCGCGGGTGGGATTGACGAAATCCTCCAGTGAAGCTCGCCGGTTGATCAAACAGGGAGGGGTGTACGTCAACGGCGAGCGTATCCGGGATGAACAGGCGGTGCTAACGCGGGAACACATGCAGGATGGCGCCATCTTGCTTCGCGCCGGCAAAAAACGGTATCACCGGGTTCGGCTGGTGTGAAGAAGGCAGCCCGATTCTTTGGTAAGAAACGGTGATGCAAAAGCGGCCATACCGGCAGGCAGCACCTGTCCCTTCCGGCTGCTGCCGGTACCGGTTGACTTCTTTACTTCCTTATGTGCGAAAAAATCCCTGCCGCTGGTACCCACCCGTCGATGCGGCTTTTTGAGCTCTCGCGGAATGACGGTACGACTTGCCGGCCGATATCAGCCAAAGCGCGCTTTGCCGAGCGCCTGCAAATCATCGATGACAATCGGACTGCGGCAGCGAAAAATTTCCGCGAATTCCACTCCTACCAGACTGCCGAAATAACGATCGGCGCTTTCCACACGGTGAATAAACGCAGCTTGCTTGCCCGAGAAAACCGATTCATACGCTGCAATGGCTTCCCGTTTTTTCTCGTAATGGTCTGAGACATTGATCGCAAAATCGAATCGGTCCCATGAAGGCTCCATGCGGCAGTAGTAAAAAAAGAGCCGATCGATTTCCCACGGATCGGTGCCATCGAGCACGTGGCCTCCGGGGATTTCTTCCCATTTCGGCAGCCGCGCGTAAAACACCGCTGCATCGGTGATGTCACGGATGGCTTTATGATCCGGATGTACTCCGCACTCGGTGGTGGAAAAAATCCACCGCGGCTGGTGTTCGCGGATCAATCGTGCTACTTGCAAACGGGCTTCGATGGTATCCACGATGAAACGATCCTGAAAATCCAGAAACACACGGTCTGCCCCGAGGACCCTGGCGGCTTGCTGAGCCTGCTCTTTGCGAATGCCGGGCTTTCCGTGCCTGGTGGGCTCTCCATCGCACAGATCAATGATCAAAAAACGGTGTCCCTCGGCCGTCAGCCGGGCTACGGTTCCTCCCATGGCGATCTCGATATCATCCGGATGGGCGGAAATGGCGAGGATGTCGTAAGGCATGGTTTTTCTCTCTCTGTTTCAAATGCGCCGCTTTTGGGACTGTCCGGGCTGCGGCACCGCATCGATGGGATACCACGACGGCGCGGTGATTTGCAGCCTTCAAAAGGGTGCTGATATCGCCATCAATTTAGCGAATATCGTGCAAAACAGCAATGAAGAAATGCGCCTCTCAATTTTACAGACAGCCTGCGGTCGAATTTATCTTTGCGGCCGCACCGGGCGGAAAGCAGTCAAAGAAACCAAAAACGAGCCGGGTCCGCCGCCCATCCAATCCGGTCTTCAAGATGTGCCGACAATCCCCCAGGAGATCAGCTCGGAAAGAAACAATCCCGGATGCCGGTGGTCGCTGAGGACCGCCGGAACTCCTTAACGGCTTATTCCGGGGTCCTCAGGAGGTTCAGGGAAGGTATCCGTCCGGTAAACGGCATCTTTTTATGCTAACCCGAGGCCTCTGGCCGAGGGGGTGCTCGGCGGGGACGCCTCGCGTTAGTTTGTCATTTCGGAGGAGACGCCTTCGTTCTTGATGGTGCTTTTGGCGAGAAGGTCTTCGCGCTATACGACCGGTGAGGATGTTTTCAGGCTTTGAAAATCAACCTGTATTTCACAGGACGGATACCGGGGAAGAAGCCCGGTGGAATCAAAGAAGGCACGCAAAAAGGCTCTGAATCCCGAAAAAACGGTTGGGTGTGTTCAGTCTTTGCGGCCGTATTCCTGCTGTCAGATTTCGATCACCGGTTCTTCCTTTTCGAACCAGCCGTAAATCGTCGGTAAAACCAGCAGGGTCAGTAGAGTGGAGGTCACCAATCCGCCCACCACAACCGTCGCCAGGGGACGCTGGACTTCCGAACCGGTGCCGGTGGACAGCAACAGCGGCACCAAACCCAGACTGGCCACCAGAGCGGTCATCAGCACGGGGCGCAGACGCAGCATGGCGCCGTTGATCACCGCATCTTCTAAACTTTGCCCTTCGCGCCGTAACTGGTTGATATACGAAACCAGCACCACGCCGTTGAGCACCGCCACGCCGAACAGCGCAATGAAGCCCACCGATGCCGGCACGCTCAAATACTGGCCGGAAATGTAGAGCGAAACGATCCCGCCGACCATCGCAAACGGCACGTTCAGGATGATCAGCGCCGCCTGCCGGCCCGAATTAAACGTGAGAAACAGCATCAGGTAAATCAGGCCGATGGTCAGCGGCACGATGATCGACAGCCGGCGCATGGCCCGCTGCTGATTTTCGAACTGTCCGCCCCAGGTGACAAAGTATCCCGGCGGCAAATCCACTTTTTCCTCGACCAGACGCCGCGCTTCTTCCACGAATCCGCCCATATCCCGGCCGCGGACGTTGAGCTGGATCACGAGCCGGCGCTGATTGGCTTCGCGGCTGATCTGTTTGGGGCCGATCACGGTTTCGATGTGCGCCAGTTGCGCCAGCGGGATGCGCCTGCCGTTGGGTGCACTGATCAGCAAATTACGAATGGCTTCGATATCCTTGCGGTAGGGTTCTTTGAGCCGGATGAAAATATCGTACCGCTTTTGCCCTTCGAAAACCTGCCCGACACTGGTGCCTCCGATCAGCGCCCGGATCACATCTTGCACATCCTTCACATTGATGCCGTAACGCGCAATGCGGTCGCGATCAATTTTGATTTGCACCTGCGGCTTACCGGCCACCTGTTCCACCTGAACATCCGCCGCGCCGGGCACCTGACTCACCACCGCAGCAATTTGATTGCCTTTTTCCAGCAGCACATCGAGGTCCTCACCAAACAGCTTAATGGCGATTTGTGCGCGCACACCGCTGATCAGTTCATCCACCCGCATGGCGATGGGTTGCGAAAAATTCAGCAAAATGCCGGGAAACTGCGACAGCCGCGCCTCCATTTTTTCAATCAGCTCCGTCTTGGAGCGGGCGGTCTTCCATTGGTCGGGCGGGGCCAGTTCCACAAAAATTTCCGAATTGTTGACCGGCTCCGGATCACCGCCGAGTTCGGCCCGCCCGATTTTCGAAATCACATTTTTCACTTCCGGGAACGCGAGGAGCATCTCTTCAAGCCGCCGTGTGATCAGAGTGGTCTCATCAAGGGAAGTGCTCGGCGCCGTGGTTACGCGGATAACGATGGAACCTTCGTCGAGGATGGGCACGAATTCGGTGCCCAGAAACGGAAACAGCGCCAGGCTTCCCAGCAGCAGGAGGACCGCCGCGGTTACCACCAGACGCCGCCGTCGAATCGCCTCCCGCAGGATCGGCCGGTAGCCGCGTTTCAGAACGCGCATCAATGGATTCTCGCGGTGTTTGAGGCCGCGCGTCAGCAGAAAACTGCATGCCACCGGCACGATGGTCAGTGCAATGAGCAGCGAGCCGGCCATGGCGAAGCTGATGGTATAAGCCATGGGCGAAAACATTTTGCCTTCGACTTCCTGCAGGGTGAACAGCGGTAGAAACACGATGATGATAATGGAGATGGCGAATACGATCGGCCGGCCCACTTCCCGGGCGGCTTCGAGAATAATGTGCAAGGGCTCGGTCTGATCCCGACGTTCGGTGAGGTGGCGGAAAATGTTTTCCACCATCACCACGGCGCCGTCCACCATCATGCCGATGCCGATAGCCAGGCCGCCCAGACTCATCAAATTGGCGGACATATTGAACTGGTCCATCAGAAAAAAGGCGATCAGCACGGAAAGCGGAAGAGTGAGAGTCACCACCAGAGCGCTGCGAAGATTGCCGAGAAACAGCACCAGCACCAATACCACCAAAATCCCGCCTTCCAGAAGCGCGTTTTTCACCGTATCCGTGGCTTTTTTGACCAGATCGGCCTGATCGTAAAACGGCCGCACACGCACGCCCGGCGGCAGACTCTTGTTGATTTGTTCGACTTTGGCTTTGATATCGGCGATGACCTTGGAGGTATTGGTGAAGATCAGTTTCAGCACGATGCCGGCGACCACTTCGCCTTCTGCATTGCGGGTGACAATCCCGCGGCGGATTTCCGGGCCAAACGTCACGTCCGCCAGTTGTGACACATAGATTGGAACGCCGTTGCGCTCCGCCACCACGATGTTTTTGATGTCTTCCAGGGTCTGTGTCCATCCGATGCCGCGGATGATGTACTCTTCGGCGCCACGCACGATAAAGCTGCCGCCCGCATTTAAATTGTTGGATTCGATCGCCTGGATCAGCTCATCGAGGGTGACGTTGTGATTGAGCAGTTCATTGGGATCGACCTGCACCTGGTACTGCCGGACTTTACCGCCGAAACTCAGCACATCGGTGACGCCGGGTACCGTGCGCAACTGGAACTTGACGATCCAGTCCTGAATGGACCGCAGCTCCATCAGGTCATAGCCCTCGCCTTCAACGATGTACTGATAGACCTGTCCGAGTCCGGTGGTGATCGGTCCCATTTCCGGATCGCCCATGCCTTCGGGGATCTCGCTGCGCGCCGTTTCGAGACGTTCGAACACCAGTTGCCGGGCGAAATAAATATCGACATCATCTTTGAAATAGATGGAAACCACGGAGAGGCCGAAGGTGGAAATGGATTGGATGCGGGTGATATCGGGCAGGCCGTTCATGGCGACTTCGATCGGGTAGGTGATCAGTTTCTCGACCTCTTCGGGGGCGAGACCCTCAGCCTCGGTAAAAATCTGCACCAGAACCGGGCTCACGTCCGGGAAGGCGTCAATCGGCAGTTTTTGGTAGGACGTGACGCCCGCCGCGATAATCACGGCGGCGAGGAGCGCCGTGAGCAGGCGCTCGCGCATAGCCATTTCAATGATCTTGTTAATCATGAGCACCGCCTTTCGTCTGAATTCAAATCATTTCAATACCCCCCTCACACATCGATTCCAGGCTGAAAACATGGGTGTCGTAGGCTCAATTCATTAAAAAACAGGAGTCGAACGGCGGCTCCATTCCGATGGTGAATCGCTGTTAAAGCGCTCCGGGCCCGCTTTCACCGGTACGAATGCGATAGACATTCTCAACATCGATAATAAAAATCTTTCCGTCCCCGGGATTCCCGGTATGCGCATTTTCAAGAATCGTTTTGACCACGATATCCACCATATCGTCTTCAACCACGATCTCCAGTTTCGCTTTCTTGGCATATTCAATTTCATCGAGCGTGATTTTGTGCGCCGCTTTGGAGGCGCGGCTGCGCCCAAAACCGTGCACGTCCACATCCACGGTGAGACCGGGGAGTCCCTCGATCTGCTTCAGCGCATCCACGACACGGGTGAGCATAAACGGTTGAATGATCGCTTTGACTTCTTTCATGGCTGACTCCTTTCATGGAATGCAATCAATGAAATGGTTGGTTTGAGGAATGGGGTGTTGCTCGATTTGCATGGCATTACGTAAGAATCGGGTCAAATTGTGAATAGACCGCCAACGACGAATTTCGATAGCTGCCCTTCATTCCGGTCGTCGCCCTTCTGCAAACAGAAAAGGGCAAAAACCCTGGAATGGCCTCCGATGGCACGAGCCGGACACGCGACTCCAGCATGTCATCGGCCACCCGGGTGGGCGCCAATGAAAGCCGGAATGAGAAGAAACGACGCCGGCGGACCGGTGTATTTTAACCCTGACAGGGCATGAAGCCCTGCCAGGGTGGGTATGGTGAATTACAGTTCGGTTTCAGCCGGTTTCTCTTCAAACCATCCGTAAAGGGCGGGCAGCAGCAGCAAAGTAGAGAGGATGGTCGTGAACAGGCCGCCGATAACCACCGCTGCCAGGGGCCGCTGCACCTCGCTGCCAATGCCCTTCGCCATCAGAAGCGGCAGCAGGCCGAGGAGCGTGGTCAATGCGGTCATCAAAATGGGGCGTAAACGCAACAAACCGCCTTCAATCAGCGCTTCGCGCAGCGGCGTACCGCGCCGGCGCATGTCGTTGATGAAGCTGACCATCACGATGCCGTTCTGCACCGCGGTTCCCATCAGGGCGATAAATCCGACCGATGCCGGCACCGACAGATACAATCCGCCGACCCACAAGGCGATAATCCCGCCGACGATGGTCAGCGGCAGGTTGAGCAGGATCAGCAGCGCATTTTTCAATGAGTTGAAGGCGGTAAACAGCAGCACCACGATCAGCACCAGGGTGATCGGCAGAATGATCGCCAGCCGCCGGTTGGCGCGTTTCTGGTTTTCGAACTGGCCGCCCCAGGTGGTAAAATAGCCCGGCGGCAATTTCACCTGTTTCGCAATTTTTTCCTGGGCTTCTTCCACAAATCCGCCGATATCCCGGCCACTGACGTTGCACTGGATGGTGATACGCCGTTTGGAGTCTTCACGGCTTACCTGAGCCGGCCCCTGCTCGATGTAAATATCCGCGAGCTGATCGAGGGGGATCCGCTGTCCGTCCGGCGTACTGACCAGGATGTTTTTGATGGCTTCGATGTCTTTGCGGAATGGCTCATCCAGCCGTACCAGGGCCGCAAACCGGCGGTCGCCTTCCAGGATGGTGGTGGCTTCTTTGCCGCCGATCGCGATTTCGACGATATCGCGAATGTCGGCAACATTCAGGCCGTAGCGCGCCACGCGGTTACGGTCAATTTTGATCTGCAAATAGCCCAGACCGGAAACCTGTTCCACCTGAACATCGCGGGCGCCTTCCACCGACCGGATGACCGCCGCGATCTCGTCGGCTTTCGCTTTCAGGATATCCAGGTCCTCGCCGAACAGCTTCACGGCGATCTGACTGCGCACACCGGAAATCAGCTCCTCAACCCGCAGGGCGATGGGCTGGTTGAAGGAGAACGCCACCCCCGGAATCTTTTCGAGCCGTTCGCGGATTTCCTCCACGATGTCCTCTTTGGAATAGCCCTTGCGCCATTCCGAGAGCGGTTTCATCATGACATAAATATCGCTGAAATAGGGCTGCATGGGGTCGGTGGCGACCTCAGCCCGTCCGGTTCGGCTCACCACCGTGGTCACTTCGGGGGTTTTCAGAACCTCCCGTTCGATGACCGAGCAAATCTCCGTCGATCCCTGCAGCGAAATGGTGGGCAGGCGGATGGCCTGCAACGCAATGGCCCCTTCTTCCAGCTCCGGCACAAACTCCGTTCCCAGAAACGGGAATAAACCCAGGCCGCCGAGGATGATCACCAGAGCGATGACCAGCGCCTTGCCGCGGTGATCCACCACCCAGGTGAGGATGGGACGGTAGCCGCGTTTGGCCATGGTGACCAGGCGGTTTTCTTTGTTGGACACTTTCTTGCCCAGAAGGAACGTGGCCATCATCGGCGCCATGGTCAATGCCAGCAACAGGGAGGAGAACAGCGCAAAGCTGATGGTCAGCGCCAACGGCGAAAACATCTTGCCTTCCATGCCGGTAAGGGTCATCAGGGGAAGGAAGACCACCACCACCACGAAAATGGCGAAGGCGCTGGGACGTCCCACTTCCTGCGCGGCGCGAAGCACCAGCACCCGGATGGTCTCCCGGCCGCCCGCCGCCTTGTGTTCCTGGATGTGACGGATGATGTTTTCGATCACCACGATGGCGCCGTCCACCATCATGCCGATACCGATGGCCAGGCCGCCGAGACTCATCAGATTGGCGGAAAGGCCGGTATAGCGCATGATGATAAAACTCATCAGGGCCGACAGCGGCAGCACCAGCGCCACGATGAATGCGCTGCGGGCGTTCCCCAGAAAAAACGCCAGCACGATAATGACCAGAATCCCTCCGATCAGCAGCGCGCCGGTAACCGTGCTGATGGCTGCATTCACCAGTTCGATGCGGTCGTAATACGGCACCACTCTTACGCCTTCCGGCAACGCCTGCTTGATTTCCTCCATTTTCTCTTTGACGCGTTGCACCACATCGCGGCCGCTGCCGCCTTTGAGCATCATCACGATACCGATGACGGTTTCGCCCTTCCCGTCTTTGGTGGCCGAACCGAAACGCACCGCCGGCCCGAATTCCACCTTGGCGACGTCTTTGATGTAAACCGGAGTGCCGTTCCGGGAGGTGACCACGATATTTTCAATATCTTCCAGACTTTGAATGAGGCCGATGCCGCGTACCAGATACTGCTCATAATTGCGGACCACGTAATTGCCGCCGGCATTGGTGTTGTTTTCCGCCACCGCCTCGAACACTTCGGCGAGAGTGACGTTATAAGCGAGAAGTTTGTTGGGATTGACCAGCACCTGGTACTGCTTGACGTAGCCGCCCAGACTGTTCACCTCGATCACGCCGGGAACGGTGCGCAGTACGGGAGCGATCACCCAGTCCTGAATGGTGCGGAGTTCCATCGGGGTGTGCCGGTCGCTTTCGATGGTATATTGATAGATTTCACCGAGACCTGTGGACACGGGCCCCATTTCCGGCACCACGCCTTCGGGCAGCTCTTCCTGGACCGCCGCCAGCCGTTCAAATACCAGTTGCCGGGCGAAATACACGTCCATATCATCTTTAAAAACGAGCGTAATGGCGGAAAGGCCGAACTGGGAAATCGACCGGCTCTCCACCAGCCCCGGCAAACTGCTCATTTCAATTTCGATGGGATATGTCACCAGTTTTTCCACTTCCACAGGAGACAGCCCGGGGACTTTGGTCAAAATCTGCACCTGATTGTTGGTGACATCCGGGAAAGCATCGATGGGCACACGCTGGTAGCTATCGACGCCCCAGGCAACGATGGCCACCAGAGCCAGTCCGACCAGCATGCGCTGATGAACGGCGAAACGTATGAGTCGATCTATCATAAATCTCTTCCTCGCAAGTTGGGGTGAAGGGTTCGTCGGGGCATGGAGCCCCTTAACCTACTCATGCGACACAGATTCCACCGTTTCTCTTCCAGCAACTCGCGGAAACCCGAGACTGGAATCGCAATGATGGATTGCTGTTCCGGTGGAATGGTTCCGGGATTAGTGTTCTTCGCTCTCAATACTTTCTTTCATGAGCTCGGATTTGAGGAAGAACGCACCGTCCACCACGATTTTTTCATCGCCTTTGAGTCCGGCCAGGACTTCCACCAGCCCGTCTTTTCGGATGCCGGTTTTGATGAGCACCTGCCGGAATGTATAGTGAGCCTCGCCGTCGGTGGCGCCGTCGTTGTCGTCGGCGTCATCTGCCAGCACAAAAACGAATTCATTCTTGCCGTCGTTTTCCACCGCGGTCTCCGGGACCACAATAGACGGCTGAATGGCTTCGCTGAAAATGCGCATGGTAGCGAACATCTCCGGCTTCAATTTGAAGTCCGGATTATCCACCGTACTGCGCACTTTCACGGTGCGGGTTTCTTCCTCAACCACCGGGCTGATGTATTCCAGTTGCCCGGGAAATACCTCATCCGGGTAGGCTTCGGTGACAACCTCGACCCGCTGACCCAGCCGTACAATGCTGAGGTCTTTTTCATAAATGTCCGCCACCACCCATACCTGCCGGATGTCCACGACTTCCATCACATCGGTGTTCGGCTCCACCATTTGCCCTAATTTGACGTTGAACCGGCCGACCATGCCATCGATGGGGGAGGTGATCACCAGAGAAGCCAATACCTTGCGTTCAGGATGGCTTTTCTTCTCCGATTCGATGGTAATACTGTCGATCAGATGCTCCGCCTCCTCATCGCTGATGCCGATGGAATGCAGTTTCTGATCCGCCGCACTAAAAGCGGCTTTGGCTTCTTCGTAGGCCGCCTGCGCTTCGTAAAACGCCCGGCGAGATGTGATGTTTTCTTCCAGCAGCTTCTTCTGGCGTTCATAATTGGCACGCGCCAGTTCCAGGGCGGCGCGGGTGCGAATGTATTCGCCTTTGATCTCACCGATATCCGGCCCGATGATCTCCAAAAGCGGCTGCCCTTTTTTGACGCGCTGACCCTGAGTGACAAAAATTCGGCTCACGCGTCCGGAAATCAAAGTGCCGATGTCGGCGATTTGATCGGGCAATGCCTCGATTCTCGCCGGGGCAGGCAGGTATCCTGCCAATCGCCGCTTTTCGGGTTGCCCCACTTTGATTTGCATCAGTTTCATCTGTTCCTGATTAAGCTCAACCACCCCGGGGGCATGCGTTTCATCACCATGCCCTTCCTCCTCACCGTGTTCAGCATCTTTTCCGCAGGCAGAGATGCCCAGCGTTAAAATCAACAGCAAGAACGACCATTTCTTTAACATCGTTGGCTCCTTCATCTATGTTGGATTTGATTCAATTCGTTCACTCGTTTTTATCCGCAAACCCATTCTGCAAAGAATGAGCGATTTGTTTTCGCTATTCAAAGATTCGAACCGAGCTGGAGCGCTCGAGTTCTGCGAGCGCTTTTTGATATCGCGCCAGAGTATCAATGTATCCGCGGTGGACTTCAATCAAAGTGCGTTGGGCTTCGAGTAGGGCGAGATAGCCTACTTCGCCTTCTTCATAACTGCGCAACACAATGCGGTACATTTCGTCTGCCTGTTGCAACAGCTCCGTGTTGTAGGTTTGCACCTGCTCCTGAGCCGCTTGGACGCGGGCGTACGCCGCTTCAATGTGCGAAAACAGTTTCAGCCGGATGGATTCGGCGTCATAACGGCGGGCGGCAAGCTCTGAAGCAGCCGCCTGGATCTCTCCGCGCTGGCGGATGGCAAACCAGAGCGGAACCCGGAAGCCGATCTGCACACCGTAAAAATTGGGGTTACCTGCAATATTTTGTTGAAAGCCGGTGGCTTCAATGGAAGGCAACAGACCGCCCCAGGCTAATTTGCGGGCGTAACTCGCTACGCCGACCTGGGCTTTCGCCACCTGAAGCTGCGGATGGCGTTCCAGCGCCCGCGCTTTGATGCTTTCCAGCGTCATTTGAAACGGGATATAACGCAGGGAGTCGGCGACGACAATTTCTTCGTCGGCTTCACGCCCCAGCACCGCATTCAGTTGAGCCAGCGCCGCCCGGAAATCGCTCTCCGCCATGCGCAGCTCGTTCCGTGCCTGAGCCAGCTCCACACCGGCGCGTACACTTTCAATGGCGCCGGTTTCGCCGACGCGGTGGCGTATGTTGGCTTTATCGTAAAAATCAGCCGCCAGGTCCAGTCGCTGCCGGGCCAGCGCCAGTTGATCGCGCATGCGGATGAACTCCGTATAGGCATCGATGACATCCGCCCGGATTTCCAGACGCAGCAAATCGTACTCATGCACCGCACTTTCCACCTCGCGCGCCGCCAGGCGGTTACGCCAGATGATATTGGTGGGGAACTCAATTTCCTGCGTAATATTGAAGCGTTTTTCATCAAACGCGTTGAGACCGGCGCCTCTTGGCACACCTTCCCACTCGAAAGTGACCAATGGATCCGGCAGCCACCAGAAACTCAACGCCTGACCGCGAACCACGGAAATGTTGGCTTTCATCGCCGCCAGATCCGGGTTGTTTTCTTCTGCCATGCGAATGGCGGAAGCCAGGGTGAGAGGCTGGTGATTTTGTGAAAAGGCTGAATTGGGAATGCTTGTCCATATCCATGTGCTTAGCAGTATGCCTGTCATCCCAAAAAATCGGGTCATCATAATATAAGGCTCCTTTTTTCAATGAATAACACGCCTAAGGTTTACCGTTTTACATCATTTATCTTCTTGATTGGATGAAATATCCTGAAAAATCGTCCTACTGGTTCCGTTTTCCGAAAATCGCATTACTGAAAATTCCCGTCCGTCTCTTTCCATCGAGATCGGGAAACTATAACAGATTGTTTTTTTGGCTCTTCTCATTCCACTTCTGCGGGTGAACCAATACAGGGCCTCTTTCGGGTTTGTGGAAAGCCCCTTTCGTCCATTGCATCGTTTTAATCAGGAACGGTCGAGTTTGGGTCTTGAATACAGCTCTGGATGAATTTAAGATCAGAATTCACTCGATGACCAATCGCGCACACCGAAAAAACGCCCACATACCGGCTTCGCGATGGTTGCCGCATGGTGTGTCAGCGGCGGTAGAAGGTACGCTCAGGCAAGCGGAGGACGAAAGACTTGCTGAATCGGGGGGAAAATGGACAGGGTCGGATCAAAATTGAAATATGGGGAAACCACGATAATGCCTTGCTCAAGTTCCGCT
>WFVT01000025.1 GCA_015491485.1 Candidatus Zhuqueibacterota bacterium | reverse complement strand
TCTTCGGCCTGATGCTGCTGGCTCTGCTCTGGGGCTCTGCCGGCCTGAAAGCGCAGCAGCCCCACGCACCGCCGGCCGCCGACGACACCCTGATCACCGTACCGTCTTCGGAAACCGACCTCTCCGATCCAATCCAATACGACGCACGGATCATCGATAATGATGTGGTCAACCGCATTACTTATCTCATCGGCGATGCAGTGGTGAAGTACCAGGACCTGACCATCGAAGCCGGTAAGATTACCCTGGACCTGAACAAGCGCATTCTCATCGCCGAGGCATTGGCCGAAACGCTGCATGTAGCCGCTGACAGTCTCGCCGGCAACGGCCATGCCGATACCGTCCGGGTTCAAATGGTTGGCTATCCGGTATTTTCCGACGGGAAGGAGCAAATGCGCGGTGAGCGCATGGAATATAACTTTATCACCAAAAAAGGGCTGGTGGTTCGGGGCCGGGCGGACTATGAAGGGGGCAAATATCTGGGGCAACAAATCAAGCGCGCCAGCCCGAAGGTGCTGTACGTTTCACGGGGGATTTATACAACCTGCGAAAATGAAGATAAGCCGCACTTTCATTTCTGGGCGCGGCGGATGAAAATCATCCTCGGAGAACGGGTGATTGCCAAACCCATTGTCATGTTTCTGGGCAAAATTCCGGTGGCTGCCTTACCCTTCGGCATGTTTCCCACGCAAAAAGGCCGGCGGAGCGGTTTGATCGTACCGCGATACGGAGTCAGCGCCCGTGAAGGACGGTATCTGCGCGAGCTGGGCTATTACTGGGCCGCCAGCGACTATTTTGACGCCCGGGCCACGGTGGATTTTTATGAGAAATCCGGATGGCTTTTCAAATTGGGTATCAACTATGCCTTACGTTACAATTTTACCGGCGGCCTCAGCGGTTCGTTGACCCGCAAAAATTTTGCCAGCGGCCAGGTCGAGAGGCGGTGGGATCTGTCTATCCGGCACAACCAGACCCTCGGCAAAACCGCTTCGTTTCGCGTCAACGGCACGTTTGTTTCGGATAACAGTTATTATAAGGACTTCAGCTTTAACGCCAACCAGCGGCTCACGCGCCGGCTGATCTCGCGCGGCACGTTTTCCAAACGCTGGCCGAAAAAACGAGCCAGTCTCAGCCTGTCGCTTTCCGAAGAAAAAGACCTCGAGGACGGCAGCATCACCCGTTTATTGCCCAGCCTTCAGCTTTATTTCAATGAACGAAAGCTGTTTGGCGGCAACAAAGAGAAGCAGCGCGGCCAGGGCACCGGCGGGGACCGCTGGTACGAAAATATCTATTTCCGGTATAATGCAACGCTGCAAAGCCGCTATACCCGAACCGCCGTCAATGCCGACTCCGGAATTTATATCGACGACCGAAGGTCGTTTGCCAATCACGACATTAGTTTGCGTATGAGCGGGCCGGCGAAATTGTTCGGCTGGCTGCGGTTGAGTCAGAATCTCACAATCGATGAAGATTGGTTCGATCGCGCGGCGGTGTATGAAGACTCCAGTTTTGCCCGGACAGAAGAACGCGGCTTTTTCCAGCGACGCACCTTCAGCTACAATGCCTCCGCCAATACCACCCTCTACGGCTTGTTCAATACCCGAATCGGAGCCGTTCGGGCATTTCGCCACGTGGTGACTCCCAGTCTGTCGTTCAGTTACCGCCCCGATTTCTCTGATCCCCGGTGGGGATATTATATGGAAGTGCTGGATCCCCAGGGAAATGTCGTGCGAAAGGATCGATTTAGCGGCACTCCCAGCGGTAAGCTTGCCAGCATGAATCTGTCCATCGGCAATCTGTTTCAGATGAAACTCCAGCGCGGTAAAGAAGAGAAAAAGATCGACCTGTTTCGGTTGAATATTTCCACCGGCTACAATTTTGCCGCAAAGGAGAAGAAACTCCGAAATATCAGTACCTCTCTCAATGCTCAGCCGAGCCGGCAGATCAATGTTAGTTTGAGCATGTCTCACAGTCCCTATGCTTTTGAACTCGTTTCCGAAACCACCGGTCGGGAGATAAACCGCTATTTATGGCAGGAAAACGGGATTTTCAGCGGCAAATGGCTGCGGCTCACCAGCCTGAATCTGTCCTCCAGTTTTCGGTTTCAAAGCAAAAGTGAAAACGCTTCATCCGCCGAGGATGAGAGCGAACCGCTGCTCGAAAGCCGTTTTGAAGAATCCCCCATGGATTATCGAATCCCCTGGCGGATTCAATTCACCTTCCGGTATTCCGTCAGCAAATTCAATCCGCTGAAGCCGACCCGGAGGGCTTACATCGATATTTCCCAGGCGGAATTCAAAATCAGTAAAAATTGGCGAATTCAGTTTCGAGGACAAATTGATCTGATCAAAAAGCAACTGACCGGCCAGAACTGGAGCATCTACCGGGACTTGCATTGTTGGGAAGCCTCGCTCCACTGGACCCCCATCGGCATCGGCAAAGGCTTTTTCTTTCGCATCAACCTCAAGGCGCCGCAGTTGCAGGCCATTAAGTTTGAAAAATATGGCGGCCGGAGAAGCATATTTGGTGGAAGTTACCTTTATTAGTTCGGACTTCAGCAGCATTTCCATTGACAGGCATATAAAGTTTCAATGGAAAGACATAGCGGATTTTCATCAAAGCAAACAATATGATAAAATAGAAACCGAAATTAAAATTCGTTAAATGGGGCGGGAAAATCGCTTGATTTTGAACGCAAGGTGATTTATCTTTCGGCACTGAACTGTACAGGAGGAAAGCATTTTCGATGGCGAAAATTATAGCGATAGCCAATCAGAAAGGAGGGGTCGGCAAAACCACCACAGCGGTGAATCTCTCTGCGAGCATTGCCGTGGCAGAGCATCCGGTGTTGTTGGTGGATTTTGATCCTCAGGCCAACTCCACCAGCGGACTGGGCCTGAATCCAAAAGAAATTGAGAAAAGCGTTTATGAAGTGCTTGTTGATGAGTTGGATGTCAATGAAGCCATCGTTTCAACCGATTTGAACTACCTGGATTTACTCCCCTCCACGGTTCGCCTCGTAGGTGCTGAGGTGGAACTGGTCGGCGCCATCTCTCGAGAGAAAATTCTGGATCGCCAACTAAAAAAAATCCGAAAAGACTACAAATTTATTTTCATTGATTGCCCCCCTTCACTCGGTCTGCTGACGTTAAATGCGTTGAGTGCGGCGCACTCGGTTTTGATCCCGATCCAGTGTGAATATTATGCCCTGGAGGGGCTGAGTCAGTTGTTAAATACCATTCGCCTGGTTCAGAAACATTTAAATCCTTCTCTGGAGATTGAAGGGGTGTTGCTGACCATGTACGACAGCCGCCTGAACTTAAGCCGTCAGGTTGCTGAAGATGTTCGAAAATATTTCGGCGATAAAGTGTATAAAACCGTCATTTTGCGAAATGTCAGGTTGAGCGAAGCCCCAAGTCACGGCAAACCCATTATCCTGTATGATGCGGTATCCACCGGGTGCGAAAATTACATGAGCTTAGCAGAAGAGGTGTTGAAAAATGGCTACCCAGAGGCTGGGGAAAGGATTATCGGCTCTCATTCCTGACCTGTCGGAAGAGGATGTTGACCGCAAGGATAAGCTCACGGAAATTGCGGTTTCACAAATCAGTCCCAATCCATTTCAGCCCCGCCTGGAATTTGATCCGGAAGCTCTGGAAGAGCTCAAACAGTCCATCTCTGAAAACGGCGTTATCACTCCCATTACCGTAAGGCCGCACCAGGATGGTTATCAGTTGATTGCCGGTGAGCGGCGTTTGCGTGCGGTGCAGGAACTCGGACTGCGAACCATTCCGGCATTTGTCCTCGATGTGAAGACCGACGCCCAAATGCTGGAGATGTCGCTGGTTGAGAATATCCAGCGGGAAAATCTGAATCCCATCGAAGAGGCGTTGGGGTATCAGCGGCTCATCGACGAGTGCCAATTGACTCAGGAACAGGTCGCCCAGAAAGTCGGAAAAGACCGTGCTACGGTGGCGAATTTTTTGCGGCTGTTGAAGCTGCCCGAACAGATTCAGGATAGTTTGCGTCAGGGAGAGATTACCGCCGGCCATGCCCGGGCTTTGTTGGCGGCCGGAAGCCGGGAAAAGCAGATCGAGCTCTGGAAACAGATTTTGAAAAAGGGGCTGAATGTGCGCCAGGTGGAAAAACTGGCGGCGCAGGAGAGCAAATCGAAAAAGAAAAAGAAGAGCCGTGAAGCTGAATTGCCCCACGAAGTTCGTGAAGCAGAAGACAAGCTGCGGCAAATTTTTGGTACTCAAGTGCGAATTCATCTTCAGGGCAAAGGTAAGGGAGGCCGCATCGAGTTGGAGTTTTATTCAGATAACGATCTTGAGCGGTTGGTCGATATGATGATGAAGTTGTGGTAGTCGTTGGATAGAAGGCAAATTGCATATTTCCAACGGTTTTTGAAACAATATAACAGAAAAATAAGTTGACTTTTAATCTTTTTATCAATAATTTTCGGTCTGTTTTCAGACCGCAGGCACAACCCATGCGGGAAGCGGTATGAGCAAACGACGAGCCAAGCGGATCTCTGTTCTTTTAATACCGGAGGACAATGCCGAGCCGTACTCGTTTCAGGTGAACCTCAAAACGGTACGGTTTCTGGTTTTTGTAGGCATTTTGCTGGTCATCCACATGATCGTGGGTGGCGTGGCTTACTGGCGCTGGTATCAAGTCCATAGCGAAAATCTGCAGCTTTTGGAGGATAACCAAAGGCTGCTGGAGGATAATAAGCGAATCTATCTTCTGGCCTCGCGTTTTGAGGATCTGGTATATCAACACCGAAAAGTGTTGCGAGCGCTGGGAGTGGAAGGGTTGAATACGTCCCCGGGTTCTTTGAAAGAGCTCAGCGTGGATGGAGTAAAATCCATTCCTGCCCTGAGGCGGGATTTGGAGCGTCAGGGTGTGTCTCAGTCCAGTGCACGCCTGATTTCCGGTAAATCCAGCTTCATTGCTCGGCGCAAGGTTCGCATGCACAATTATATGCCGTATCTTCCCACCTATCTGCCGGTGGAGGGGTATTTGACGGCGGATTTTGAGCCGTATAGCTGGCTTTCGGGGCGGCGCCATCCGGGCATCGATATTGCCGCCCGGCGCGGTAAGGTGATTTACGCGGCCGGCGGCGGGATGGTGGTGTTTGCAGGATGGACCTCCAAATACGGCAATATGGTCATTATCAGTCACGGGGACAATATTTTTTCCTATTACGCACACAACAGCAAGCTGCTGGTGCAGGATAAGGTGTTTGTGAAAAAAGGCGATCCGATTGCCCTGTTGGGCGATACAGGATCATCATCCACGGGGCCGCATTTGCATTTTGAAATTTGGAAGGACGGTGTGCCGGTGAATCCCCGTGAATTTATTCTGGCTTTCCAAAGTGGGTTCGAAGAATAGACAGCTTTGAAACTGCAAGCAGAGGAACTGTGAAATTATGTTAGGGAAAAAGGATATGGCCGATTTTGATCGCCCCGGAGACTTGAATACCATCATCGGTAAGGGTACGTTTTTTGAAGGCAGCATTAAAGTGCAAAGCAGTCTGCGCGTCGATGGTCGCGTGAAAGGAAGTGTTTCCACGAGCGATAGTTTGATCGTGGGCAAGGAGGGTGAAATCGAGGGCGAAGTGCACGTAAAAAATGCGGTCATCGGGGGGAAGGTGCGCGGCAAAGTGCATGCGACCGGCAAGGTGGTGCTGGAGGCAAACTCGCGGTTTAACGGCGAATTGAAGACGGCGAAGCTGGTGATCGATGAAGGCGCCATTTTCGAAGGCGTATGTTCGATGGGCCAGGAGGACGGCAAGGCGTCGGTGGGCGAGCGGTTGGCCGATGGCGCTAAATCGCTGATCGGCGCGCCCAAGGAAGAAACGCCGGTAACGCAGAAAAAATGAATCCGGCCAAAGGTCCCGCCTCCAATTCGAAAAAAAAGACCACGATCTATTATCTGGATCTGGGTTTGCGATTTGCCCTTTCAATTTTTCTGGGAGTATATTTTGGTCACTGGCTGGACCAGCGTTATTCAACGACCCCGCTGTTTTTATTTCTGGGGTTGATCCTGGGCGGAGTGAGTGGATTCTGGACGATTTATAAAACGGTTTTCCCTCCCAAACCGCCTGATAAACAGATAACCAATTCTGAAGAATAGGGTGTATCGCGTTTCCCAATAGCGTAGAATGTGATATGACTGTATGGGACCAATAATAGGATTTGTTGTCAGGTTGGCGATAGGAGCAAGCTTATTTATTTTGATTGTAAGCTTACCCGTTTATAAACTCCTTGGCCTGAACAAACTTCTTGCCTTTCTTTGGGGCGCATTTTTCAGTCTATTTATCACGGCTTTTGCCTTTGCGGTCAATTCCTGGGCCTTTCGGTTTGGTGGAAAAAGTTTTTACCGGGTGGTCCTGGGGGGGATGTTTCTGCGCTTTCTGATCGTTGGGATCGTTTTGTTTGGCGTGTGGCGGTACACTCAATTGCACCTGATCACCTTTTTAATTTCATTGATGGCGTTTTATGTACTCTTTCAGGCCATCGAAATTCGCTATTTTCAAAAGAATTTATTGAAGAAAAACCGTTGAGATAGGTAAAAAATGGTGCTGAATGCTGCGCTAACATGGATTCAACAACATCAAACCACGCACGGAGAGGAAGCCGCAGCCGCGGCGGCAGCCCATGGGGCCGAGCAGAATACCGGTGAATTTATTCTGCACCACATTACCGATCAGCCGCTGATTCATTTGCCCACGGTGTGGGGCATCGATTTAAGTATTACCAAACACGTGCTGATGATGTGGATTTCGGCCGTTTTTATGATTCTGCTGTTTTCGACGCTGTTCGGCAAGGCGAAGCTGGTGCCGCGCGGGCTGGCGAATATGTTTGAGGCGATTATCGTTTTTCTGCGTGAAGATGTGGTCAAACCCTATTTGGGGCATGATGCGCCCCGGTTTGAGCCTTATCTCTATACTGTCTTTTTCTTTGTCCTGTTCAACAACCTTATGGGACTGATTCCGGGCGGCGCCTCGGCCACCGGCGATATTAGCGTGACCGCCGCACTGGCTATTTTGACGTTTGTGATTGGCCTGTTGGCCGGGATGAAGGAGCACGGAATTTTCGGATTTTTCAAGGGACTGATTCCCCCGGGGTTGCCGGTCGTTCTGGTTCCCCTGCTTTTTATCGTGGAAGTGATGGGGCTGATTACCAAACATTTTGCACTGGCAATCCGACTTTTTGCCAATATGACCGCCGGACACGTGGTGATCCTGGCCCTGATCAGTTTGATTTTCCTGTTCAAAAGCTATTTGATTGCGCTGTTGCCGCTGGTCGGGGCGGTGGGGATCGGCCTTTTGGAAGTACTGGTCGCGATGATTCAGGCGTATATTTTCACCATGCTGTCGGCAGTGTTTATTGGAGCGGCGGTTCATCAGGAACATTGATTTGAGAGAGAAAACCCGGCAGAATGGCCGGAAAACCGGCGTTCTGTCCATCATTCTATAAATCCATCTCACAATAGAAAACCCTTTTTCATGAACTCTTAAAGGAAATGAGGAGGATACATGACTGACGTAGCAATGGCCTTCCTGGCAGCAGGTATCGGAGCCGCGGGCTCGACGATTGGTGGTGCTTTGGGTATCGGTAAGCTGGCAAGTGCCGCAATGGAAAGTATTGCACGGCAGCCGGAAGCAGCGGGTGATATTCGTGGTCTGATGATTCTGACCGCAGCCATGATCGAAGGTGTGGCGCTGTTCGCACTCGTGATCTGCTTCTTGTTGGCCATTAAATAATCTAACACGGGTTAAACCATGGATCTTCTCAGTCCACAAGCGGGCACCATGTTTTGGACCGCCCTGACGTTTTTGCTCTTGCTTTTTGTCCTGGGAAAACTCGCCTGGAAGCCGCTGGTCTCGGCATTAAACGAACGCGAAAAACGCATTCGTGAATCGCTGGAAAAAGCGGAAGAAGCGCAACGACAGGCCGAGAAAAACATCGCGGAATACCAGGCGATGCTGGAGAAGGCGCGAGCCGAGTCCCAGGAGATTATTGAGCGGAGCCGGAAAACCGCAGAGACCATGCGGGAAGAGATCATTGAGAATGCGAAAAAAGAAGCGGACCGGCTCCTGGAGCGAGCCAAAAAGGAAATCGCTCTGGAACGTGAGAAGGCGGTCGATGAGATCAAGAAATTGGCGGTTGATCTCTCGCTGTTAGCGACGAGAAAGGCGATTGGCAAGGCTTTGACCCCGAAAGACCATGAAGCCTTGGTACAGGAAGCCTTAAAAGAAATCGGAGATTCGAATTGAAAACGCATGTCTTGGCCAGGCGCTATGCCAAAGCTTTGTTCGAACTGGCGCTGGAAAAAGGCATATTGGAGTCGGTGGCGAATGAAGTTCAGGCTTTCGCAAAGTTGATTGAGGAAAGCGATGAGCTTCGCCATTTCTTGCTTTCGCCGGAAGTGGGACGGGAAGGCAAGGTCAAATTCTTGACCGAAAAGATGCAGGATGAGTTCTCGGCTCTTTTCGTGAATTTTTGGATCGTTTTGTTACGGAAGGGCCGGCAGCATCTGTATCCGGAGATCGTTCAGGAGTTTCAGCGCCTTTACGATCGTCATCAAAACCGGGTGAGGGCCAGTGCCATTACGGCGGTGCCACTCGCCGAAAAGGAGCTGGATCACCTGAAGAAAACCCTTTCCTCCCACTATAAAGCGCATTTTGAAATTGAAAATTACATCGATCCCGAGGTTTTAGGGGGTCTGATCTTGAAGATCGATGGAAGGGTGATTGATGCAAGTTTGCGCAACCAGCTGGCCAAGCTCCGCGAACGGCTGTTGGTTGAGCGAAACTAAAAGACTCAAGGAGGTCTTTTACAAACATGGAAATTCGTCCGGAAGAAATCACCTCGATTATTAAAAAGCAGATCGAGGGATTTGAAAAATCCATTGACGTGAGCGAGGTCGGCGAGGTCATCCAGGTGGGTGATGGAATCGCCCGCGTGTTCGGCCTGGAAAACGTCATGGCCAGTGAGCTCGTTGAGTTTCCGGGCGGGGTCTTTGGTATGGCCCTGAACCTGGAAGAAGACAACGTGGGTGTGATCCTGTTTGGCTCGGACCGGGAAATCAAAGAGGGTGATGTCGCCCGTCGTACCGGCCGAATCATGCAGGTGCCTGTGGGTGAAGAGCTGCTCGGCCGTGTGGTCAACCCGCTGGGCCAGCCCCTGGATGGAAAAGGGCCGGTCAACGCTTCAAAGTTCGGTTTGCTGGAGCGGAAAGCGCTCGGCGTGATTCAGCGACAGCCGGTGAAAGAGCCCCTGCAAACCGGCTTGAAAGCCATCGATGCCATGATTCCGATCGGTCGCGGGCAGCGCGAGCTGATTATCGGCGACCGGCAAACCGGAAAGACCGCGGTGGCTATCGATACGATCATTAATCAGAAAAACTCGGATGTGTTTTGTATTTATGTCGCCATCGGGCAGAAAAATTCCAGCGTCGCCCAGGTGGTCAAAACCCTGGAAGAAAACGGCGCTATGGATTATACCATTGTCGTCAATGCTCCCGCCGCTTCGCCGGCACCGCTGCAGTTTATCGCTCCGTATGCCGGTGCGGCCATGGGCGAGTATTTCCGCGACAATGGGAAGCACTGCCTGGTGGTGTATGATGATCTTTCCAAACACGCCTGGGCATACCGGCAGGTGTCGCTCTTGCTGCGCCGGCCGCCGGGCCGTGAAGCGTATCCGGGTGATGTGTTCTACCTGCACTCGCGGCTTCTGGAGCGTGCGGCAAAATTGAGCGATGAGTTGGGCGGCGGGTCATTGACGGCACTGCCGATTATTGAAACCCAGGCCGGAGACGTCTCCGCCTATATTCCGACCAACGTCATCTCCATCACCGACGGTCAGATTTACCTGGAAAGCGACCTGTTCTATGCCGGTGTCCGTCCGGCTATCAATGTCGGTATTTCCGTGTCACGTGTGGGCGGTAACGCTCAGATCAAAGCCATGAAGCAGGTGGCGGGCCGTTTGCGCCTCGATCTGGCACAGTACCGCGAGCTGGAAGCGTTTGCCAAGTTCGGTTCCGACCTGGACAAAGCCACGCAGCAGCAGTTGCGTCGCGGTGCCCGGATGATCGAGATTTTGAAACAGCCGCAATATCAGCCGGTCGATGTGGAAAAGCAGATCGTGCTGATTTATCTGGGCGTTAATGGCTATCTCGATGAGCTGCCGCTGGAACGGGTGGCGCAGGTCCAGGATGAATTTTTCGCGTTTGTGGAGTCCAACTATCCGGATGTGTTGAGCGATATCCGTGAAAAGAAAGAGTTGGACGATCCGCTTCGTGAAAAAATGGACAAAATGTGCAAGGAATTCATTGATATCTTTAAGGCAGAGAAATAAACCGTGGCGACATTAAGGGATATTCGCAGACGGATCAATTCCGTTAAGAGCACCCAGCAAATCACCAAGGCCATGAAAATGGTGGCCGCGGCGAAATTGCGTCGGGCTCAGGAGCAGTTGGAGCAGTTGCGTCCCTATGCCGTGGGGCTGGATAAGATGCTCCGGCATGTGGCCGCCCGAATTAATCATCAATTGAATCCCTATCTGGAAACCCGCGAAGAGGTCCAAAGGATCGGATACATTGTGGTAGCAGCGGATCGCGGGCTTTGTGGGAGTTTCAATGCCAATATTCTCCGGCGGGCGAAAAATGAGATCGACGCTCAAATCGAACAGGGATATGATGTTCGAATCGCGGCGATCGGCAAGAAAGTGTTCGATTTTTTCTCCCGCAGAGGATACACAATCGATTATAAGCTCATAAATATTTTCAATCAACTGCAATTCGGGTACGCCACCGATATTTCCGGTTCACTTGGCAAACGGTTTCTGGAGAAAGAGCTGGATCTGATTTATATCGTTCGCGCGGAAGCTTTGAGTCCGGTTAAGCAGAAGGTGGTGGTAGAGCAGTTTCTTCCCATTGTGCCGGATGAGCCGGAAGAGGAAACCGGATCGGCTTACCATTTTGAGTATATTTTCGAGCCGGATCCGGAGACTCTGTTGCATGAGCTGTGCCCGAAAAGTTTGAATGTTAAAATCTGGCGCGCATTGCTGGAGTCCTATTATGCCGAGCAAGGGGCACGAATGGTGGCGATGGAATCGGCCACGGACAATGCCCAGGAAATGATCTACAACCTGACGCTGTATTACAATAAAGTGCGTCAGGCGACCATTACCAAGGAAATTACCGAAATTGTTGGTGGTGCAGAAGCATTGAAATAAACCATAAGGTGAGGAAGGTCTTCTTCGATGAATACCGGTAAAATTGTGCAAATTATTGGCGCCGTGGTTGACGTGGCATTCGAAGACGGCAATTTGCCGCCGATTTTGAATGCTTTGGAAGTCGATCGCGGCGAAGATGGCCGATTGGTTCTGGAGGTGCAGCAGCATCTCGGAGAACGTGTGGCGCGTTGCGTGGCCATGGACAGTACCGACGGCTTGCAGCGCGGCCAAACCGTGGTGGACACCGGCGGACCGATCAGCGTGCCCGTCGGTCCGGAATCGCTCGGCCGGTTGATCAACGTGGTCGGCGATACCATCGACGGGCTGGGGCCGATCGAAGCCAGGAAGAAATATCCGATCCACCGTGAACCTCCGAAATTTGAAGACCTCGGAACCACCACGGAGATTCTGGAAACCGGAATCAAAGTGATCGACCTTTTGGAACCCTATTCCAAAGGCGGGAAAACGGGTCTGTTCGGCGGCGCCGGCGTCGGTAAAACGGTGCTGATCATGGAACTGATCCGGAATATCGCCACCGAGCACGGCGGTTACTCGGTGTTTGGTGGGGTGGGCGAACGCACCCGTGAAGGCAACGATCTGTGGCTTGAAATGAAAGCCTCCGGCGTGCTCGATAAAACCAGTCTGGTGTTTGGGCAGATGAACGAGCCGCCCGGCGCCCGTTTGCGCGTTGGGTTGACGGCGCTGACCTTGGCGGAATACTTCCGCGATGAGGAAGGGAAAGACGTACTCCTGTTTATCGATAACATCTTCCGGTTTACGCAGGCCGGCTCCGAGGTGTCAGCATTGCTCGGCCGGATGCCTTCGGCGGTAGGCTATCAGCCGAACCTGGCCACGGAGATGGGAGCATTGCAGGAGCGCATTACTTCCACCAAAAAAGGCTCCATCACGTCGGTGCAGGCCATCTACGTGCCGGCTGACGACTTGACGGATCCGGCGCCGGCTACCACGTTTGCGCACTTGGACGCCACCACCGTATTGTCGCGGCAAATCGCAGAGCTGGGCATCTACCCGGCGGTGGATCCGCTCGACTCCACCTCGCGTATTCTGGATCCGCGCATTGTCGGCGAAGAGCACTATCAGGTGGCGCGTCAGGTGCAGCAGATTCTGCAGAAGTACAAAGACCTGCAGGATATCATCGCCATTCTGGGTATGGAAGAGCTGTCCGAAGAGGACAAAATAATCGTAAACCGCGCTCGCCGGATTCAGCGCTTCCTGTCGCAGCCGTTCTTCGTTGCGGAAGAGTTCACCGGCACGCCGGGACGTTATGTCCGCCTCGAGGATACCATCCGCGGCTTCAAAGGCATCGTTGAAGGCGAGTATGATGATATCCCGGAACAGGCATTTTATATGGTGGGTACCATCGAAGAAGTGCTTGAAAAAGCCGAGCAGATGAAAGCCATCGCATAAACCACGAAAGCATAAAGACAAAATCCATGGCTGAAAACCGTTTTCTTTTTGAAATCACCACACCGTTCCGGAAGGTGTATAGCGGCGAAGCCACAAGCGTGATCGCGCCTGGATTTGAAGGTTATTTCGGTGTGCTGGCGCGTCATGCTCCCATGGTCGCTTCGATTCGGATCGGCGAGATTAAAGTGAAGACCGACTCGGAGGAATTGTATTTTGCCACCTCCGGTGGCTTTGCCGAAGTTTTACCGGACCGGGTTACCATTTTAGCTGAAAGCGCCGAAGCAGCCAACGAGATCGACGTTCAGCGGGCAGAAGCCGCCAAAGAACGCGCCCTGAAGCGTCTGGCTGAAGGCAAAAAGGTCTGGGATGTTGATCGAGCACAGGCTGCGCTGGCTCGGGCGCTTAACCGGCTGAAAGTCGCAAGCCGAGTCGGTTCCTAAGCCGTCTGGAGTCCGATTTCGAACAGCAAAGCCACAGTGGAACCACCCGCTGTGGCTTTTTTCGTCCAATCGCATTCGCTGTCGCTGTGTGCCTTGCAATCAGAAAAAGTGAGGCGAAGCGAGGTTCTACCGGTAAATCAGCGCTCCTCCACAAAAACAAGATAGTCGTTTCCCCGCGGAAGGCTTATTTCGATTGCTTGTTCTCTGGTATCCGTGCGGTGAAGTACAGGTTGATTTTCAGGTCACGAAGACATCCTCAGCGGTCGTATAGCGCAAAGGCGTTCTCGCCAAAAGCACCATCACAAGCGAGGGCGACTCCGCCGACATTGCAAACGAACGCAAGGCGTCCCCGCCGCGCACCCCCTCGTCCAGAGGCCTCGGGCCAACATAAAAAGATACAGTTTACCGGACGGATGCTTTTCTACAGGGGGGCCCTTCCTATGCCTCCTGTCGATCGCGTAGTCTTTCAATTTTTCAATGGCAAACCCGACGTGGCGGCGCATTCTATGGCCGAGCGGCTGGACATTTCATCGCGTCCAAAGGTAACAATAATTTAATTTTGCCTTCTTCGATCCTGTGCCTATATTAACCGGAAATCAATGCCCCCTTTCTTTTGATGTGTAAGTCATAGGAAGGGCGGATATGTAGTGATACCGGTTACTGTAACCGATGAAATTTTGAAAAGCAGTTGTATCTGGCTCGATGCCCGGCTGCATGATGCAGTCATCATTCACTTTCCCACAAATTGAAAAGGTAAAACGTCATCTGGAATCGCCTTAAATACCCGGGCGGTGGCAAAAAGGATTTTGTCCCGACCTCAGGCGTTATCCTGAATTAATCGATATTTTCTTTCTGTGTTCGAATCGTCCTGCGGGTATATAAGGAATGTGGGTTTCTGTAAATTTGCGGTAATTGCGCCCAATGCTACTTTGGATTTCGAATTCAGGCGCAGCCCGCATGACCTGGTGCTCGCAGCTCATCAATTCGGGTTCATCTTGCAGAAAATCGTGAGCCGGTTTCCGATCAGCGAGATGAACAGAAGATTGAGGGCTCTAAACTTTTTTGAGTTGAGGACGATTTACATTTGGAGTTCAAGGGCTATCGCAGTGTTGGACGGGTTCAGGGTAACGCGGAAGCGGGTCTTTCCTGGATTGCCTACCTCTAATCAACGAGGGCTATAATGCGCAAGGAACTAGGGAGAGTTCAGCATAGCCTTCCGCCTTTTTTCCTTACGGTCTTATTCATGTTGGTACTCCTGGCGGGAAGTGCATCTCCGTTGCTGGCTCAACATTCCCAAGAGACGGAAGAACTGATTCAGGTGGATTTCGAGGATCGTCTGCGGTTTTATCTTGACGAGCAGAGTAAGGATTTTCTGCAGGAAATGGTCGTCAAAGAGAAGATGCTCCTGCAGTTGATCCAGAACATTGCGGCGGAAATGAAAAGCCGCGGCGCCAAAGCGATCCTCGAGGATCAGCCCGGTTTTACCCGGCTCTATGGCGACATTGAGGCTATGGTCCAATCTTATAACGAAGAAATTAAACGCATTCAAACCCTGATTGCTGAAATCAGCGAGCTGGAAGAGCTGATGGTGCGCGAACAGCGTTACGGTATGGCGGACCTGTTCGCATCCCTGAAAGACTCTCTGGAAGCGGTGATTGACAACCGTGACCTGTTTAAAAAATTACCGGCTACGTATGGATACATCAGCTCACTGCTGAAAGAATATGATTTTGAATTGGATTATTTTAAGCAGTTTTATCAGCGCTTGAATGAAATGGAAAAAGCCGCCCGGCGGTTAAATGACTATGATCTTTTGGAACGAATCGACCGGCAGAAACGGCGTATCTTACAAATTATCGCGGTCGGCGACAGCACACAAAGCGACAGTCTGAAGCAAAAACTGGCGGATGAATATTTTAACGAAGTGCAAAAGACCATCCGTGTGCTGGAAGAATTGGAAGAGCTGCAAAAAGAAGCCGGACAGACGGATCCCGAAGTCCTGACCGAGGTGGAAGTGCTCCGCCGGGAACTGCTGTCACGGATGGACCGGCGTCTGCTGAAACTGTTTGGCTATACCGATTATCTGCCGCTTCAGGGTCCGACCGTCAGTCAAATGTTCGACGAATGGCGAAAAGCCCGGCTGAGCCAATGGGAGGCGAAGTTTACGGAATACAAGGTGATGAAGGTTTTCCTGCTGGAGAGCGGCGAAGACCGGGAACGTTCCCGCATGCTGGAACGCGATATAAATGATGCTTTGCTCAATTATGCGGACGGCGATTACCGGTTGGCCGAGCTCCAGTTTAATGAAATTATCGCAGATTATCGGCCGTATTTTCCGAAAATGGAAGCGGTTTATTTTTACCGCGCCGAGGCGCAATATGCGCAGTTGTTTTATGAGCAAGCCTACGAAGGCTATAAAACGCTCCTCGCAGATTATCCGGATACCCGTTTCCGGGATGAAGCCTATCTGCGCATGCTGACCATTGCGCAAACCCTCAAACACAAAGATGATTTCTACCGTTTATTCGAGCAGTTCAAGACATTCGCCGACGAGGTGCATCCCAAAATCCGTAACCGCATCTATTATCTTGCCGGATACTATTTCCTTCAAAATCGCGATACGCGTTCGGCGGAAGATGCACTGACCAAAATTGAAAAAGGTTCCAAATACTATTTTCCGGGCTTGTATTTAACCGGATTGGCTCTGGCCAACCGCGGGGCTTATGAGGGCGCCACCCGCATTTTCAGTCTGCTGGTGGATTCTGACTTGCTGCCCTGGTCAGATCCGTTGCTGGCGGAACTGAAAAACAATGCGCTCCTGAAATTGGGCTACATTTATTACGATCGCGGCGAATATGAAAAAGCGCTTCAATACCTGAACCGGATCAGCCGGGGCGTGGAGGAACGCGATAAGGTTTTGGTAGGCCTCGCCTGGGCCCATATGAAAAACGGCGAATACGAGGAAGCCATCCGGGTGGTGAATGAACTGTTTGGCAACTACCTTTCCAGCAATTATACCTATGAAGCACTGGTGCTTGCCGCCCATTGCAAGCGGCTTCTGAATCAGCCGGATGATGCGCTAAAAGATTTGCGATATGTGGCCAATGCCCGCGGTGTGCTGGATATTGCCAATCGTTATAATGAAGAGCGCCGCAGATTGCTGGAGCAGCTCGATGAGCTTGAAGAAATGGAAAAAAAGGTGCTGGATCGGCAGGACCGTCAGCTCTACGAAGTGATATCCCAAATTAAATTTGAATTGCAAAAGCAAATTTTGAATCTCGGCTATGAAGGCGGGATTGGCAGCACTCTGATTCAGGAGTTCGATTCCGAACGGCAGGCGATTTACCGGCAGATTCAGGAGCTGGAGCAAATCATTGCTGAAGCGCGCAAAGCCGGCAAAACCGAAGTGGTGAAAACCGCGGTCGCCCAAAGAGAACGGTTGATCAAAGCCTTGATGACCTATCAGGCGGATCGGGAAATCGAGCATGTCAATTATTTTATTGATTATCCCCTGGCGACGCGGGAAAGTGCCAGCAAATACCGCAAGCGGGTGCTGCAGGACATGTTGCGTGATATGGAACTGGAAAAAGCCCGAATTGAAAAAGCGCTGCAAAAGGCCCGCGAACTGGTTCGGAAGCATCCTGATAAGGCCAGCCAAATCGATCTGGTAGCGCTTCAGGAAGACCTGGAGCGGTTGCGGGATCGAATGGACCGGTTTCAAACCTGGCTCAGTGAACACGAGGTCGAGGAAATCTCGACCGATTTCGATCATTGGGCCGACTTTTCTGGTTTCGGATTAAGCGATATTACCATGCAGGAAATTCAGAAGCGCGATGAAAAAATTTCGCAATATACCCAGAATGTCATATTTATTGAAGAACTGATGCGGCGCCGCCGGAAAGCACTGGAAGAACGACTCGCCCGTTTTGACGCGGAAATGGAACGCATCCGGGAAGAGCTGGAGGCGGAACAGCTTCGGCTAAGAAAGTTGGAGCATGAAAAGATATTTGAGAAACTCTATTTTGATACTACCACCACGGAACTGCCGGTTCAACAGCAGAGCAGCAAGGGGTCGAGTGAAATATTGTAAATCATGGTATTTTCAATGAGAAAATCATCGCTTTGGATATTGGCCTGCATTTGGGTTTTGTCGGCCGCAGTCGTTTCCCGGGCGCAGGACAGACAGACGATCGCATCGGTCACAGAAATCGACGCGCTGGGCGATTCATTGCTGCGCGTTTATTCGCTGGATGAATTGCTGTCCTACAAAGAATTTTATGAAGCCGAACGCGATCGCCTCGAAGCCGAACGGATTAAGCTGCGCGATAAAGGCATACGCGACCTCGAAGCGTTTATTCGCAATCATCCGGACAGCCGCGTACTCGATAAAGTGGTTTTTCGCCTGGCTGAGTTGTATCTCGAAAAAGCCGAGGAAAACTACCAATTGGCGCAAGAACGGTACGGAGAACAGCTCGAGCTATATGATGAAGGCAAAATCGCCGAGCTTCCGGAAGAGCCGAAAAAAGATTATTCCCGATCCATTGCATTGTATCAATACATCATCGACAATTTCCCCAATAGCCCGCTGTTGGACGATGCGATGTACAATATCGCCTATTTGACAGAGGAGACCGGGCAGCGAGAAGATGCCCTCGCGCTGTATGAAAAATTTGCTGAAATGTTCCCGGATAGCCGGTATATGCCCGAAGTCCTCATGCGGCAGGCGGAGTATTATTTTAATCCACCGGTTAACCAGATCGAGCGCGCCATCGAAATTTACAAGCGGATTCTGGCTTTCACCGACAGCCCGCGCTATGATGAAGCGCTGTATCGACTGGGATGGAGCTATTACCGGTTAAACGATTACCCCAAAGCCATTTCCTACTTCACCATGTTGGCCGATGACATCGAAGAGGCGCGAAAGTTCGATCCCTACAACCGCATCACCAACCCGGCGCTGAAAGAAGAATCGGTGGAATATATCGGCATCAGTTTTCTTGATTTCAGCGGGGTGGATGGCGTCGCCGATTATCTGGAAAAAATCGGCGGCAGAGAATACGGTTTTGATATTCTCAAAAAGATGGGCGATGCCTATCTGGAAGTCAAAGAAGAATATGATATGGCCGTCGAGGCTTATGAGACCATTTTGCGGATGTATCCTTACGCGAAAGACGCGCCATTGATCCAGGCGAAAATTGCGGAAGCTTACCGCAAAATGGGCAACGATCAAAAAACCTATCTTGCCCGCAAAGCGCTGTTTCAAAATTATCGGGAGGGGTCGGATTGGTGGCAGCGTGTTGATGATGAGGCGGCCCGCAAACGCGCCCGTGATCTGGCTGAACTGGCCATGCGTGCCAATATCAATCTTTTGGTGCAGACCGCCAACGAGACCGGTGACGAAAATCTGTATTATCAAGCCGTGGAAGACAGCCGGGAATATCTGAAATATTTTCCACAAGATACCAACGCCGTGAAAATCCACTGGAATATGGCACTGATTCTCGATACCCGGCTGAACATGCCGAAATCGGCGTTTGATGAATACATTCAAATCAGCAATCGGTATTGGGATACCAAATTCCAAAAAGATGCCGCCACCAATGCCATCGCCATCGCACAGGACCTTGCGACGGCAGATACTGTTGAACGCGAAGAGGTGATGCCGCTGGCCTTGAGCGAAATAAAAGAAAAGGCCATGCAGGATAGCAGCGAGCTCCGGCAGTCGTTGCAATTGGAGCCCATCCCGCTGTCCGAAGGCGAAATCATGCTTACGCAGGCAATTGACAATTTTATTAAGCTGTTTCCATTCGACGATGACACTCCGGAGCGGTTAAGTCAGGCCGGATCGATTTATTACAACAAAAACCATTTTGTCGATGCACTCAAATATTTTAAAACGTTACTGAAGCATTTTCCGGAACATCCGCTGGCCGAATATGCTGAGTATTTGGTGATGGAAAGCTATTTCGGCAAATTGGATTACAAAAGCGTGGAAATTGTGGCGCGGCGGCTTCGTCAGAAAGCCAATAATCCGGAATACGCCGCCAAAGCCAATCAGCGGCTGGCAGAAGCTATCTTTCTGCAGGCGGAAAACCTGGCCGATCTGGAAAAACATTTCCGGGCGGCCGAAGAGTACCGCCGTGTAGCGGAAGAAGTTCCGGATGCCGAATTTGCCGATTTGGCGCTGTTCAATGCCGGCCTCGAATATGATCGTGCCCGTGAATACGGCCTTGCTGTAGAAGTGTATGCCACTTTAACCCAGCGTTTTCCGCAATCGCAATACTACATCTCCGCACTGAACAATATGGCGCTGGATTACGGCGAGCTGAAAGATTATACCAATGCAGCGTTAACTTTCGAGCGGCTGGCGGAAGAAGATCCTGATTCTGCCAAAGCGGAAACCCACCTTTACAATGCATCCGTGTTTTATGTCAAGGCCGAAGATTGGAGCCGCGCTATCCGGGTGAACAAAAAGTTCGTAGATCGCTATCCCAATTCTCAGGATGCGGATGATTTGTTTTATGACATTGCCACGTATTATTTGAAACTCGGTGACCTGGACAAAGCCAATGATATTTATGGCGATTATGCCCGCCGCTTCCCGGACTCCCCTCGGGTGGTCGAGACGCACTTCCGGCGCGGCGAGTATTTCGAAAGTCGTGGACAGATTGATCAGGCCAGGCAGGAATATGAGCAGGCGATCCAAAAAAGCGAAGCGTTTGCCCGGGCCGGGAAAGATGCCAATGACTTTTTCGCTGCGGAAGCGCTGTTTCGGCTGACCGAACTTCAATTTGATGAATATAGCCAGATCGAATTTAAGCTGCCGCCCGAACGGATGGCTGAAGCCAAGAAGCGCAAAAAGGAGATGCTTCTTGAAATCGTGGATAATTACGCCCGTGTGGCCGCGTATGGAACCCTGCGGCTGTACGAATCCACGTTTAAAATAGGATTGGCTTACGAAAATTTTGCGGAGACTTGGGCGAATCAGGATATTCCCGAAGCGCAACTCGAGAAGCGGATTGTCGCTAAAAAAGAAATCAACGAAACCGCCGCGCAGTTGTATGAACGCGCTTTAGAGGCTTATAAGAACAGCCGCGAAGTGTTGACGCGCATTTCCGAGCAATACCGGAAAACCATGAGCAACGGCGATAGCTTATCCACCTCGCAGGCCGGCCAAAAGATCAGTTTCGCGGATTCGACGCTTCAAATCGCCCAGCGCTGGATCGACCGCTCAAATGAAAAAATTTCCGAAGTGATTTATGATATTGCTGAAATCAATTACTCTTCGGTACAACAATTGCTGAATGCGCCTTTGCCGCCCGGACTGGATAAAATTACATCACTGGAATTCCGGAATCAGTTGATCGGCAAATTCGTCCGGCCGTTGGTGGATGAAATCGTGCAGGCGCATGCCCGGAATTTGGCCGAAGCCGAAGAGCTGGGGCTTGATAATCAGTGGGTCGAATCATCCCGCAGTAAGATTATTTCCACGAACAGCCTCATTGCTGAAGAGTACAGCAAACTGGCGTGGGAAGCGTTGCAGGGATATCAAGATCGGGTGCCCGCCTACCTATCCACCCTTCCCGAAGATAATGTGATGGCTCTGGGCATTGCCGATGAAATGGCAAACTTTATCGACTTTAGCAATGCTTTCGCCAAGGCGACCATCCTCGCCTATGAAAATACATTGGAAACGGCGCTAAAACGGGGCATTCAAAACTACGATCTGCTGCATACTGAGGAAGCACTCTTCCGGTTTGTCAACCGCTTCTCGCAAAAGCTGGATTCGCTGGCTGCAGAAACCAATCGACACCGGAAAACATTTGAGGCCCGATTGCGGCAAGCCGGTGAAGATTATCTGGAGGATGGGCTGTTCACTTTCGAGGACAATTATTTCAGTTTATTGGATGCGAAAAAGGAAGTGCTGGAACAGGGATTTGCCGCGGTGCAAAAGTATCAACTGCAGAATGAAGATACCGAGGACATTGTTTTAGCGCTGGTGCGTAGCAATCCTGAAGAATATGCCGGAATTCTGGGATTGGATATTTATGATTTTACCCTGGGGACCGATGAAACCTGGAAAGCATCGGTCGAGCCCGATAGCAATTGGACCGATGCCGAGTTTGATGACTCCGGCTGGGCCGCCGCCGTGGTGGTCGATTCATCCCGGGCTTTCTCGGGATATCCGGTGAAGCGCATCTGGTTCCGCTGGCCGGCGATATCGGCTCCAGTGGATTCCGGCGCCTTCCGCATGGAGGCGGACAGCCTCGTCGCGGATAGTACGGCGCTAAGCGCTGAAACCACTTTCGCGGATAGCAGCCGCCCCGAAACGAAGGTTGCAATCGATTCCACTCACATCGAAACCGCGATGCATTCGTCCGATCAGCCGCCGGTTTATCAGGTGTATTTCAGCAAGCCATTCGAGGTGCCTGGATTACCGGTGATGGCGCAAATTCAAATTGTGGCGGACGATGGCTATCAGCTTTACGTGAATGGCGAATTTATCAGCGAAGCGAGGTTCGATAGCGCCCAAACTGCACCACAGGTTCACGATTTTACAGATTTCCTCGTATCGGGCAAAAACCGGATCGCGCTTTTCGTGCATGATGATGACCGCACCGGTGGCGGCATCGAAGCCCTGGTTTTTCTGAAAAGCCTGCCCGGCTGGGCAAAGCGGGAGGCTGAAATCCGGGTGCAGAAAAAACGCGAGCAGGAAAATCTGCTTTTCGATAAAGGCATTTTACCAAAAGTGAATTAAAGGTGATGGATATGCGCGGAATCCGTGTGATGCTTGCGTTGATGCTGGCAGGCGTGCCTGCAGTGGTGTTGGGACAACAGACAGAACGACCCAAATCCCCGCCGCCGATCAAAGCGAAAGCCCAGAACCCTGCTGATAAAGGAGAAAAAAAGAAACCGGCAAAACAGATCGTCGTGCCGGAGTTTGAGCTGGGTGAAATCATTATCGAAGCTGTGGTGGAAAGGCCCAATGTGGATATTTTTCCAAAGCGCATCAAAGTGGATATGGAGGAAATTGCCTTTATCGACCGGACTTTTGAGCATGAAATCAAAGAAATCCCCAAAAATCTGCTGCTTTATGATGAGGAGCTGGATTCCGCAAAACGTTTGACTCGCCTCAGAGCCATTCTAAAAAAGCGGCAGAAAAAGCTGAAAAAGTAATGACGAGGATGTCGTTCGATCTCTCTCGTTCCATTTGCAATCCAATACGAAAAAACTGAAATCACCTGAGTGAGTGGGTATCTTTATGAAAGGGAATTGAAAGATACCTGCGAAAAAAGGACTTTAAACTCAAAATGGAGGTTTGTTCGATGAGTGAAATTATTGCTGGATTTTCACCAGATTCCGGTGGTTTCTACTTCATGGTAGCTCTGGCCATCGTTGCGGCAGTCGCCATTGCCATTGCTATCGAGCGGACGTATTACATCGTGGTGCGTTCAAACATTGATGCGCCGAAATTCATGGCTGAAATTCGCAAATTGGTGCGGGCGGGCGAGTACAAACGCGCATTGGCCCTGTGTGAAGCGGCGCCCAATAAAGCCCTGCCCAAAGTGGTTGGCGCCGGTTTGCGGAAAGTAGCGGAAAGCGAAAGCATTGACTTCCGAACCATTCAAAATTCCGTTGACGAAGGCACCCTGGAAGTGATTCCCAAGCTCCAGGAGCGGACGGGATTTCTTGCCATGCTGGCCAATGTCGCAACCCTGATTGGTCTTATGGGCACGATTTGGGGTCTCATCCTGGCTTTCCGCTCTGTTTCGGTGGCGGGAATCGATGCGGCAGAAAAGTCGCGAATGTTGGCGGCAGGCATCAGTACCGCCATGAACACGACCTTGCTCGGCCTGGCGATTGCCATCCCGTCTATTCTGGTTTACACCTTTTTGCACAACAAAACCATCAAAATTATCGATGAAATCGATGAACATACGGTGAAATTGATTAACCTGATTACGGGGAATCAATGAGATAGATGGCCCTGGGGAACTTCTTTTCCCCTGAAAACATTTCGCAATGCATTATTAACAGGATGCGATAAACCGGGTGTATTGAACTATGGCGTACAGACCATCTTTTCGCAGGACGATCGAAGGGGAGGAGGTTGAACCCAACCTGACTCCCGTGATGAATTTGATGGTGGTATTGATTCCGCTGTTACTCACATCAGCGGAGTTTATTAAAATCGGCAGTATCGAATTGAATTTGCCACCGGCGGCGGGCCCCGTTCAAACCGTCAGTGAAAAGCCCGCCGAAAAGGTGAAGAATTTAGACCTGACGGTATCGATCACGGACGAGGGATTTTATATCTCCAGCGCCCTGGCGGTACTGCGCCCCAAAAGTGGGAGCGGCCCCTCGATCCCCAAAAAGCCCGACGGGTCTTTCGATTTTCAAGCCCTGTCTGAAAAACTGTATGAAATCAAGCAAAAAGCTCAGGGCAAGTTCCCCGACCTGGAGAACATTATTATCCAGGCGGAGCCGGGCATTGACTACCAGACCCTGGTCAGCACCATGGATGCCTCCCGGTCAATTACGATTAACCATCGGCAAGTGGTGCTGTTCCCGCAGGTATCTTTGAGTGCCGGCATCATTGAGCAATGATGGTTGAGTGAAACGGGAATTGAACACGTTGAAACCGTTGAGGATGAGCGATGGCGTTTATACCATCCAGGATAAAAAAGCATAAAACCGATCCGGGGCAGGCAAAATTGAACCTGACCTCGATGATGGATATGTTCACCATTATTTTGCTGTTTCTGCTAAAAACCTATTCAACCGATGGACAGCTTATTTCCCCTTCACAGCATTTAACCCTGCCCAAGTCCACGATTGAAAATCCGCCGGAAGTGGCTTTGGATCTGGTCGTGTCGAAGCAGAGCATCATGGTGAATGATGAACCCGTGGTGCGATTGCAGGATGTGATACAGAATAAGCCCGGCGTGGTGGAAAATGGTGTTATCAAACCTTTGCAGGATAAGCTGCTGTATTTTGCCAAACATGCGAAAAAAATGGAAGAAGAATACGGTGTGAAATTTTCCGGCAAAGTAACGATTCAGGGGGATAAGGATTTGCAGTATGCTCAGTTGGTGAAGGTGATGCGGACATGCGGCCTTTCCGAGTATCCGAATATGCGTCTGATCGTCTATAGAAAAGAAGAATAGTGCCGATGTCAAACACAGGGTTACGTTGACTCACCCCCATCAAGGACAAAGAAAAGGTGTCCACATGGCGATGCAATCCAATCATTCAATTGCCAGGGAGGGCCGGTCTCAGGATATGGAACCGATAGCAACGGGTGTTTTTCCAAAGGAATTCGAACGGCGACTCATCGATAGTCTGGATAAGCGATATACAGCCATTCTGATCGTTTCGCTAATCATTCATCTGGCGGTGGTGGCTTACTTTGCCACCCATCCGCCGACCAGAGAAGTCACCGAGAAAGAAATCGCCCAAATTCAGAAGCGGTTTGCCAGTCTGGTTCTTGACAGGCCTAAAATCGAGGAAACGGTCAGATTCGCGGAAGCGGCGGATATAAGCAAGGCAAAGACGCAGCCAAAAGAAAAACAGCCCGAAGCAAAAGCCCCTTCCGAGAAGGCTCCGAAACGGACAGGAAAAACCCGCCGATCCGCCACCGTAGAAGGACGAAAAGCCGAACGCGCATCGGCGGCGGCCAGCCGGCGGCGCACCCGCGAGCAGATTCAAAAAGCGGTGAGCAATCAGGGCATCCTGGGCTTGCTGACCAGCACGAGTCAATCCGCCTCGGGTTCAGAGGTGGAAGACGTGCTGAGCCGGGGTAAAGTCGGCGAAAATCTCGATAAGGCGCTGGAAAACATCTCCGGTTTGAAGCGCGGGGAAGCCGGTAGCGGCGGCAGAGGAGGCAAAGGAAAGAATGTGCGCGCTGCCCGTGAAACCGGTGGCGGTGGTATCGATGAACTGGTGGAAGGGCTGGGGAAATCCGAAGTCGCCGGTGTTTCCCGAAGCGCGGATATGATTACCGATGCGTCAGGTTCTCTGCTTGAAGAAACGGAAGAGCCGGTGAATCGCGGCGCCCGCGATATCGATGCCGTGGCCGCCATTGTGAAGTCTCATAATGCGGCTATCCAATATTGCTATCAGCGCGAACTCAAGCGGAACCCCAATCTTCGCGGCAAAGTCGTGGTACGCTTCATCATTGATCCTTCCGGGAAAGTAGTGGAAGTGACGATTGTTTCTTCCACATTGCGGAATCGGCGTGTGGAACGCTGTATCGTGAATCGCATCAAGCGATGGAATTTCGGCGCGATCGATAAATCCAAAGGCAATACGGCCTTCAAACAGGTTTATACTTTTGGATATTAAACCCTTCTTCGCAAGATTCGTATTTATCGAGGAGCTGCCTGCCGGAATGGGGTGGCTCTTTTTTTATTTTGTGCTCAACCAAATTGGTAAACAACGTATTGATTTTTAGGGATATCATATTATATTAGACAAATTTCAATGGGGCTCTAACAGGCAAAATTCACTCATTAAGATTCAAATCGGATGTCACGAGTAGTTCCATGAAAAGCAAAAGAACCCATACGTGCGGAGCGTTACGGAAAGAGCATGCAGGCCAGTCAGTCGTTTTGATGGGCTGGGTGGATCGCCGTCGGGATCATGGCGGCGTCATTTTTATTGATTTACGGGATCGTTACGGCAAAACCCAGATCGTATTCAATCCGGAGAATGAAGCGGTTTATCAGACGGCCAAAACCTTGCGCGGCGAGTTTGTGATCGCGGTGAAAGGACAGGTGGCGATCCGGCCCGAAGGCATGGCGAACGAGGCTTTAGCCACAGGAGAAATTGAGGTTATCGCGGACGAATGCGAAGTACTCAACCCGGCAAAAACCCCGCCGTTCGAGATCATCGATAATATCGAGGTCTCCGAAGAACTCCGTCTTAAATATCGGTACCTCGATTTGCGGCGGCCGTCGATGCAGAGCAATCTTTTGCTCCGGCACCGATTGTATCAGGTGGTCCGGCGCTACTTTGATGAAAACGGATTTGTAGAAGTGGAAACCCCCATGCTGATGAAAAGCACGCCGGAAGGCGCGCGAGATTACCTGGTGCCAAGCCGGCTGCACAAAGGGAAATTTTATGCTTTGCCGCAGTCGCCGCAAACCTACAAACAAATTCTCATGGTAGCCGGTTTCGATCGCTATTTTCAAATCGTGAAGTGCTTTCGTGATGAGGACTTACGCGCCGACCGGCAACCGGAATTCACGCAAATTGACGTCGAAATGAGCTTTGTGGATGCGGATGATGTTTTGAGCATGGTTGAAGGGCTGATGCAGCGTGTGATGAAAGACATCAAATCGGTTGACATCGATACACCGTTTCCGCGTTTGTCATACGAAGAAGCCATGGAGAAGTACGGCAGCGATAAGCCGGATCTCCGCTTCGGAGCGCAGTTGGTCGATATATCCGATTTCGTCCGGGCATCGGAATTCCGGGTATTTCGGGAGGTGCTGGAAAACCATGGCGCGGTCAAGGGGCTGCGAGTGCCGGGCGGCGCGAAATATTCCCGCAAACGCATCGATGAGCTGACGGAATTTGTTAAAGAATTTGGCGCAAAAGGCCTTGTGGCAATTAAAATTGGTGAAGCCGATTGGGACAGCGGCCTTGCCAAGTTTTTTGATGAAGGACTACGCCGCAAAATCACGAGTGCGTTTGGAGCAGAAGCAGGGGATTTGCTGTTGATTATCGCCGATGAGCGTGAGCGCACCAATGTCGTCCTCGGCAATCTGCGCAATCGCCTTGCCAGAGAAGAAAATTGGATTCCGGAAGGTCAATATCATTTTTCGTGGGTGGTGGACTTTCCGCTTTTGGAGTATGATGAAGAGGAACAGCGTTACGTTGCCCGCCACCATCCGTTTACATCACCAATGGAAGAAGATGTGCATCTCATGGATAGCGCCCCTGAGAAAGTCCGGGCAAAAGCCTATGATCTGGTGTTGAACGGGTATGAAATCGCCGGCGGCAGTATCCGAATTCACAAACGGGAGCTGCAAAATAAAATGTTCTCCCTTCTCAAAATATCCCCCGAGGAGGCAGAACGAAAATTTGGTTTTCTTTTGGAAGCCTTTGAGTATGGCGCACCTCCGCATGGAGGCATCGCCTTTGGATTTGACCGACTGGCGATGATTCTTGCCGGCCGGCAATCCATCCGGGATGTGATTGCCTTTCCAAAAACCAACAGCGCGCTGTCGTTAATGGATGGTGCTCCGAGTGAGGTGGATGAGCGGCAGCTCCAGGAGCTCGGGATCAAAATCATTGATCCCTGAGACTTTTTTGCTTGACAAAGTATGATTTAATTCTTATAATAATTCGGCATAAACTGCGGTTAATCCTTAAAAAACATAAATCTTTGCGGGGTTTTGTCAAAATTCCTTTTAAAGCCATACACAGTCAATGGGAAGGAAAACCGGAAGGAGGTGTAACGTTTATGAAAATCGCCAAAACGATGGTACACTGGGGGTTGCTCCTGGGATTCTCCGCCTCTCTGGGAATCGTGGGTTGCACCAAACATCCCAATGAAGAGCAGCTCCGGGTACTGGAGGAAACGAAGCAGGCGGCCCTGTCTGCCGAGCAGACGGTGGAGCAGAAGCGCCGCGAAAAAGCCGATTTAGAACGGCAGCTTGAGCAGAAGAAGCGCGAATTGCAAAAGGCCAAAGACGAAAAAGAGGCGGTAAAACAGCGTTTGGGACTTTAGAGAGGGAGAACCTAACTAAAATAATCTGAGGAGTGAAAGATGAAGATGTTTGCAAAATTCACCCTGGCGATCGCGTGCGGGGCTTTTGCTTTTTCGCTTGCCACGGCTTCCTTCGCTCAAGAAGAAAAAATGACCATGGAAGAATATCAGGCGCAATTGCAGGAGTGGCAGAAGCGGGAAGCCGATGCGAAAGCGGAGATCGCCAGACTGGATCAAGAAATTGCGAACCTCAAGCAACAGATCCAGGAAACCGAACAGCAAACGGCCTCCGTCTGGAATGAAATTTACGCCATGTTGGGGACCGATGCTGCCGGCGTCGATGCTTACCGCAATCAGTTGAATGCATTGAATAATCAGCTCGATGGTCTGATGGCTTTGAGCCCTGAAGAGCTTTTTAAGCGCCGCAAAGAATTGGATGATCTCGAAGCCCAACTCAATGAGCTGAAAGAGAGCAAAATTTATGCTCTGACCGAGATGCAAAATCTGGTTGCTTCCATTGAAGGCAAAATTACGCAGCTGCGTACGCGCATGCCGAAAGCTATTTACGATGAATATACCGTGATGCGCGGCGATTATCTCTGGAAAATTGCGGGGAAGAGCGATATTTATGGAGATCCCTACCAGTGGGTGAGGATTTACTCCTACAATCGTGATCAGATCAAAGACCCCGATTTAATCTATCCGGATCAAATCTTCAAGATTCAGCGTGAAGTTGGGCCGGATGAATACCTGGTTGAAAAAGGAGATTTCCTTTACAAGATCGCCGGTAAAGCCGATGTCCTGGGTGATCCCACTCTGTGGACCAAATTGTATGAGGCTAATAAGGATATCGTAGGCAGCGATCCGAGTTTAATTTATCCGTTCCAGGTGTTGCGGATTCCCCGCTAATTTCTAATCCTGGCAAACCATTTTTCAGGCTATGGGTGAGTTCAACCCATAGCCTGATTTTTTATCGGGGCCCCGGAAAGGCCATATTCAAACCCCAAAGAAATGAAAATTGCGTTTGTGCAATTGCTTCTGGCGCGAAAATGGTTTAAATTAGCTCTTATCGTGAATGCGGTGTGCATTCCATAAGGGCTTTTTTTGTTTGGGAGTTTTTCAATTGGCAAAACGAACGGTGGAGAAAAAGATCGATATCGGTGGAGTTGATCAAACCATTTTGCTGGGATTTGGCGATCAGCTCTTGAAAAAAATATCTGCGGAATTCAATGCCAATGTGGTTGCCCGTGGCACCCAAATTATTTTGAAGGGCGCCCCTGAAGAGGTGGCCAAGCTGGAGCGCATTTTCACAGAATTGCTGATGCTTTATCACCGAAATCAGCAAGTGCACGAAAGCGATGTCGATACGATCATGGCTGTGGTGCTCGGCAATAAAAATCACAAGCAGAAAGTTGCCGAAGAGCCCAATCAATTTGACGCCATTTTATTTACCAAAGATACCGCGGTAAAGCCCAGGACCGTGGGGCAGGCGAAGTACTTTGAAACCGTCAAAAACAATGATCTGACTTTTGTCATCGGGCCTGCGGGAACGGGTAAAACGTATCTGGCTGTGGCGATGGCGGTTGCACACCTGCGGGATCGTCAAGTCTCCCGGATCGTCCTGGCGCGGCCGGCGGTGGAAGCCGGTGAAAGCTTAGGGTATTTGCCCGGCGATTTGCTCGAAAAAGTGGACCCTTATTTGCGCCCCCTGTACGACGCGCTTGGCGACATGTTGCCGCCGGAAAAGCTGCAGCGTTATCTGGAAACGCGGGTCATCGAGGTGGTGCCGCTGGCTTATATGCGCGGGCGTACGCTGAATAATGCGTTTGTAATTCTGGATGAAGCCCAGAACACCACTCCGAGCCAAATGAAAATGTTTCTGACCCGACTGGGGCTTCATTCCAAGGCGATTGTTACCGGCGATATCACACAAATTGATTTGCCGCCGGGTAGCGAATCCGGTCTGGTACAGGCGACCCGAATCCTTTATGATATCCCCGGAATCGCCTTTGTCTATCTGGATGAGGCGGATGTCGTGCGGCACCGGCTGGTGCGTGAAATCATACGAGCATATACCCTCTATGAGCACTCTTCGAAATCATCGGATCTGGATGAACATGAAACAGAATAATCCAAAATTTGTGCGTCTCTGGCAGGACTTTGCAAAAACCTGGCTGGGCAAAATCTCCGAAGCGCGCCGCGGATACGCCTTCCACTGGGTGGCATTTGCCTTAACCGTCTTCCTGATCGTGTTGATGTATCCGCGCGAAAAGTCCTATGAATTTGCCGATTTAAAGGAAGGCGAAATTTATATCGGTGAACAGGTGGTTGCCCCGTTTACCTTTTCGATTAATAAAACGCCCGAGGAGTACAGCCGCGACGTGGAGGCAGCCAAAAAGAGTGTCGCCCCCGTGTTTATTCGCATTGATACGGTGGCGCAACACAAGATGCGTATTCTTCAGCAATTTTTTGCCGGAGTCGATACCGTTCTTAAAAAAGAAATACCGGATAGCATCAAGGCTTCTCTGCTGAGCGAAAATCTGAAAGCCTTAAAGATCAATCCTACGGAAGCTCTACTTTCCTTTTTTCTCAATCACTTAACGGTGAAAACGGCTCCCGCAGCCGCATCATCAAAAACGCCTGGCGCCAGCTCCAAAGCGCCGGTTCAACCGGCTCCCGCCGATACCGATACCATTACCATACCTCTGGACGATTTTCTGGATAAATTATCGAAAATCGCCCGCGATACGTACAGCATCGGTATCCTGAACATCGCTCCTCAGGATCTCCCCAATCAACCGGAAAAACTATCGCTGAACGCCGGCGATGAAGAAACCATCGAGGATGTCAACTATTTCCATCACGTGGGCAACCTTGATGCGACGATTCTGCAGAAACTGCGCGAGACGTTTACTTACGATCCCGCCGTCAAAGCCGGTTATGAAATTTTGAGTCAAATCATCCGTCCCAATATTTTTTATGATGAGAATGAGACCCAGAAGCGGATCGACGAGGCGGTAGCGCGGGTGCCGCTGGCAAAAGGGACGGTTCTGGAAAAAGAAAAGATCATCGACAGTCACGAGAAAATCACCAAAGAGCATATTCAGAAGCTGCGATCGCTGGCTCAGGCCAAAGCGGAACGGGAAAAAGCCACTCGCGGCTGGTCCTCGATTTTACCGCTCTGGGGACGGATTATGATGGCGAGTGTTGGTCTCGGATTTATTCTTCTGTTTTTATTTTATTTGAGGCGTGAGGTGTTCGATGATCTGTCGAAAGTGCTGATGATTTTAATCACGCTTCTGCTTATTCTATTTATAGGCAATTTTATCAGCCGGTTTTCCCTTTCGGAATATCTGATTCCGGTAGCCATCGCTGCGATGTTGCTGACGATCTTCTTCGATCCGCAAGTCGCTTTCATGGGCACGGTCAGTTTGGCTATTCTGCTTGCCGGCATGCGCGGCAATGAGTTCTCCATTACCCTGATTACACTTGTGGTGGGCATCACCAGTATTTTATCGGTCAGGCGCGTGCGTTCACGATCCTGGCTGTTCAAATCCTTCCTGTGGGTGACGTCCGGATATATCATCAGCATCGGTACTCTGGAACTCTTGCGCTACTCCGAATTCGATGATATTATGAATAACATTGGATTCGGCCTGATCAATGGATTTCTCAGCCCGATCCTGACTTATGGTCTGATGGTCATTTTCGAATATACTTTTGACATGACCACCGATGCAACGCTGCTGGAACTATCCGATTTAAATAAACCGCTGCTGCAGCAACTGGCGATTCGCGCGCCGGGAACCTATCATCACAGTTTGCTGGTGGGGTCTCTGGCAGAAGCCGCGGCGGAGGCGATTGGCGCCAATTCACTGCTTGCCAGGGTCGGGGCATACTATCACGACATCGGAAAGATGGATAAACCGGAATATTTTGTTGAAAATCAGGTGGACGGCAAAAACCCTCATGAGAAGCTTTCGCCGCACATGAGCTGTTTGATTCTGGTCAGCCACGTCAAACGCGGTCTGGAAATCGCCCAGGAATACGGACTGCCCAAAGAAATCCGCGCCTTTATCTCAGAGCATCACGGCACGACGTTGATTTCGTATTTTTATAATAAAGCCAAGGAAGTCAGTGAAGATAAAGAGATTAACGAAGACGATTTCCGGTATCCCGGGCCCAAGCCGCAATCCAAAGAGACCGGGATTGTGATGTTGGCGGATGCCGTGGAGGCGGCTTGCCGTTCTCTCAAAGAGCCATCGGTCAGCCGGATTCGATCGGTTGTGAACGCCATTATTGATGACCGGTTTAAAAATTGTGAATTGGATGAATCGCCGCTGACGTTGCGCGATCTGAATCAAATTCAAGAAGCCTTTGTGAAAATCCTCACCGGCGTATTCCACGGTCGCGTTGAGTATCCCGATCAGGAGAAAAAGTTAAGCGAAGCCGAGTCGCCGGAAAACACGCAATCCCCCGCGAAAACCGAAACCGACGCGCATGGTGAGAATATTCAATCAGAGCAAACTCAAAAGCCTGCGTAAGCAGCCTTTGCGAAAACTGGCCTCGGCGGTCTGGAATGCGCACCGCAACGACAGGTGCGATCTGACCATCACCTTCGTTCCGGTAGAAATGATCGTTGATCTGAATCAGCGTTACCTGCAGCGAAGTTACCGGACCGATGTCATTTCTTTTAATCTCGGTCCGGATCCGGAAGGCAAAATTATTGGCGACATCTATATTTGCCCTGAGGTTGCCGAGGAAAATGCCAGGCAGTATCGGTGCCCTTTTGAAGAGGAATTGGCCAGACTGGTCATTCACGGGGTATTGCATGTGATTGGTTTTGATGACGCCAGCCGGGAAGAACGTGAGACGATGCGGCATCTGGAAAACAAATATCTTGAAAAATACTGGCATCATTGAATATATTTGATGTCGAGAATGGGCGGTATGTCAGAATAGGCCGTCCGAAATTGAAAAAGAAGCGAACCAACGAGGGAGACACAGACAAATTTGGATCCCGAAATCGGTGTAATCGAAATCCTCGCGTTCATTTTTTTCATCGGCCTCTCAGCCTTCTTTTCGGGCGCGGAAACAGCTTTCATGACCCTTTTTCAGAACGGCCAGCTCGAAAACAGTGAAAAAGCCGTCCGTTTCCCGAGATCGGTTCACATTCTCAAATCCCGGGTTCAGGAACTTCTCATCGCGATCCTGATCGGCAATACACTTGCCAATATTTCCGCTGCGACCGTTGCCGCACTCTTCGCAACCCGACTTGCAATCCTGTGGCAGGTGAGTATTGATCTGGCGGTGATGGTGGAAGTGGTGGTCGTAACGCTGCTGCTTCTCCTGCTGAGCGAAATTACCCCCAAAACCCTTGCCCTGCGCCATGCGAGCCGTTTTGCCCGAACCTTTGGCGGGGTGATGCTGTTCTTTTTCTATGCATTCAAGCCGTTGACCGCGATACTCAATGCCCTGACTTCCGGATTGGCGGAGCGGCTTGAGATTGCCAAACGCGGATATTTTTTTAAAGAAGAAGAGCTGCGCACGCTGATTGAAGTCGGGCAGGAACAGGGAGCGCTTCAGGAAGAAGAACGCGAGATGCTCCATTCCATCTTTGAATTCCGAAAAACCCAGGTTAAAGAAGTGATGGTGCCGCGCATTGACATGGTCTGCATCGAGAAAAACGCCAGCCTCGATGAACTCATTTCGCTGATCCACCAAAAAGGACACAGCCGGATCCCGCTTTACGAAGGCAGTGTGGACAAAATTCTTGGCATCATCCATGCGAAGGATCTCTTGCCCTATCTGAACGAAAAAGAGAAGAAGATCGATCTGGTCAATCTGGCGCGGAAAACCCTGTTTGTCCCTGAGTACAAACACATCGATGAGCTGCTGCGTGAGTTTCAGCGGGAAAAAATCCATATGGCCATTGTTGTGGACGAATATGGCGGCACCGCAGGTCTGGTGACGTTGGAGGATATTCTGGAGGAAATCGTCGGGGAAATTCAGGATGAATATGATCAGGAAACCCCGCTTTTCCGGCGCATTAATGATCAGACGTATGTCGTCAACGCCAAGATTGATCTCCATGATTTAAACGATGAACTGGATATGGATTTGCCCACGGAGGAAGATTACGAAAGCCTGGGCGGCTTTATTTTCAACTTGATTGGCAAGGTCCCCGAGGAGAAGCAGAGCATCCGGTACAAAAATTATGAATTTGTCATCGAGAAAGTGGAACGGAACCGGATATTACAGGTGAAAATCCGTAAACTCTCCGATACGTCAGAGAAGCAGTCGATTGAAGTAGAGAGCGAGTAAAGATGCACAAAAACGAACTGCGCCGCGACCCGATATCTGGAAACTGGACGATTATTTTAAAAAATCAAAATCATATCGAAAGGATCATTCAAAAGGTTCAGCAGCGCCCGGAAGTCAGTACGGAGGTGTGCTCCTATTGCGAACGGCATGAGCACGAAACCACACCAGAAATATTTGCGATTTCCGAGGTGCCCCGTCAGGCCAATGAGCCCGGATGGCAGGTGAGGGTCATTCCGGAAAAATATCCTGTTCTCCAAATTCACGGCCATTTGAACAGTCGCGGCATCGGCATTTACGATGTTCTGGACGGCATTGGCGCCCATGAACTGGTCATTGAAACGCCAAAACATGGTGTTGATCTCAGTGAATTCGAGGCGCCGCAGTTGGAAAAGGTGTTAACGGTTTATAAAGAGCGCTTTCTGGATTTGAAGCGCGATAACCGGTTCCGTTATGTGCTGATGCACAAAGCCACATCCGATGGAGAACCTGGATTTTTGGATCATTCTCATTCACACATTATCGCCACCCCCATTACTCCCTTGCTGGTTAAAGAAGAGTTGGCAAATGCACGGGCGCACTATGAATATAAGGAACGCTGTCTATTTTGTGATATTATCCGGCAGGAACAGGAAGCCCGTGTGCGTGTGGTGCTGGAGCACAAAGGTTTTATCGTCATCGCGCCATTCGCCGCCCGGGCGGCGTTTCAGCTTATGATTTTACCGAAACGGCATGAAACGTTTTTCGAGTGGAACAGTGAATTGTACGACCTGGCCGTATGTTTGCAAGAAATTTTCCAGAAAATGCGTGCCGTTTTAAACAATTTTGATTACATTATGGTGATCCATTCCGGTCCCAACATCATTGCCGGAAAGCAGCGAGGCTATTGGAAAACCCTGGAAAAAGATTTCCACTGGCATATCGAACTGACGCCAAAGGTCTTAGCCTTCCACAGCTTTGAGGCAAGCTCCGGTTTTCAGGTCAATCCGGTTCCTCCCGAAGATGCAGCCGCTATCTTGCGCCTTGGAACATGGCGGGACGAAAGCAACTCCGACCAGTGAATAAGAAGCCTGTTGAGGACAACGAACCTTGGACTTTCCGAATCCTTTGCTCTCTGGAACACTCATCCAACGATATAAACGGTTTTTAGCGGATATCCGGCTGGATAGCGGGGAGGTCATTACCGCTCACTGTCCGAATTCCGGCAGCATGCTCGGCTGTAATATCCCCGGAGCGCCGGTACGGGTTTCGCGGGCCAATAATCCGAAGCGCAAATTGGCTTTTACCTGGGAACTGATCCATGTAGGCAAAACCTGGGTGGGCATCAATACCATGCGGACGAACCGAATCGTGGAAGAGGCGTTACTGGAGCGCAAGATCGACACCTTGAACCATTATGATGCCCTGAGCCGGGAAGTCCGCTATGGTACCAACAGCCGCGCCGATTTTTTGCTGGAAGACGGTGGTAAACGCATTTTTATTGAGGTCAAAAATGTGACGCTGGTTGAAAATGGGATCGCACTCTTTCCGGATGCCGTTACCGCACGCGGCACCAAGCACCTGCGCGAGTTGATGCAGGTTGTGGAGGAGGGACATCGGGGGGTTATTTTCTTCCTGGTGCACCGCGAAGATGCAAGCGGGTTTGCACCGGCACATCATATCGATAAAACCTATGGCCGGACTCTGCTGGAAGCCATAGAAAACGGGGTGGAACTTCTCGTCTATGATACCACGGTCAACGAAAGGGGCGTTTGGTTGCGGAAACCTCTGCCCTGGCGGCCTTTCCGGGAGGAATTCGAATCTGGTTGAAAAGCGTTGCGGTATAGTCCCGTCTGTGGTGAAATGCAGACCGGATGGATTGATTGGAAAGCAAATCAGTGGCGCAAAGCAAAGGAGAGAGGAAATGGATGTAATGCAACGAATTGGAATCGGCCTGCTGATTGCAGTTCTGGGCCTGGGATGTCAGAAAAAGGAGCAAAGCGAAACGTCTGCAGGTTCGAACGCCGATTTAATTTTTCCGGGTGAAAAACATTTCAAAAGTATCCGTCAATTGACTTTTGAAGGGGAAAATTCCGCAGAGGGGTATTTTAGTTTTGATGAATCGAAAATCATTTTTCAATCGACACGAGATTCTTTCGAATGCGATCAGATTTATGTCATGGATGTGGATGGCAAGAATAAGCGGCTGGTGAGTACCGGCAAAGGCCGAACGACCTGCGCCTATTTCATGCCCGGAGATCAGCACATTCTCTATGCATCCACCCATCATTATGACGAGAAATGTCCCCCTCCGCCGGACTGGAGCCAGGGCTATGTTTGGGCGCTGTATCCCAGTTATGACCTGTTCATCGCCGATGCCGATGGCAAAAACTTAAAACAACTGACCGATACCCCCGGATACGATGCAGAAGCCACGGTTTCCCCGGACGGCAAAAAAATTGTTTTTACCTCCACCCGCAACGGCGATTTGGATATTTACGTTATGGACATCGATGGCAGCAATGTCAAACAGTTGACCCACGAACTTGGCTATGACGGCGGCCCGTTTTTTTCTTTTGACAGCAAAAAAATTGTGTACCGGGCATATCATCCCAAAACGCCGGAAGAAATTGAAGATTACAAATCGCTTTTGGCAAAAAATTTGATTCGGCCAAACCGGCTGGAAATTTGGGTGATGGATGCCGATGGCAGCAATAAACGGCAAATTACCAATAACGGCGCCGCCAATTTTGCTCCTTTTTTCCATCCCGACGGCAAGCGGATTATCTTCTCCTCCAACTATGGCAGTGAAAACGGCCGCAATTTCGAACTCTGGATGATCAATCTCGATGGCACCGGCCTGGAGCAAATTACCCATTTTGAAAGTTTTGACGGCTTCCCCATGTTCTCCAGGGATGGGAAAAAGCTGATCTTTGCTTCAAACCGGAACGGGAAAAATCCCCGGCAGACGAATTTGTTCATTGCCGAGTGGCAGGATTAAACGGTAGGCATCAAAAGCAATCGGGCTTTGCCGGTGGTTCATTATCGCGCACCGGTCAAAGCCCTGATGGATTTCATTTTGCCGGAAGGAGGTATGGTTTAAATCGAAAAACGAAAGGTTTTATGCAAGCACCAGGGGGCTATTGAATGCCGGAATTTCAACACGATGCCATTTTTTGATGAAATGCACCGCCTGAATGGTTCCAGGAGGTCGGAACATGGAAACCGTGGCTAAATTCATTTGTGCGTTTTGCAGCGAAGAAAACGTCATCGAGGTGGATATTTCGGCCGGCATGTATCAGGAGTATATCGAAGACTGTCAGGTATGCTGTCGGCCTAACAAAATTAAAGTGTATTTTGATGAAGAAACCCTGACGCCCCACCTCGAAGCCGAATACGAAGAATAATGATCCGATCGCTCGACGGCTAACCTTCGTAGTATTCAATTTCCAGAATCTTATACGTTTTGGTTCCGCGGGGAAGCTGCACTTCGACTTCATCACCCACGGAATGTTTCATCAGCGCCCTCGCCAACGGAGATTGATAGCTGATAATGCCGTTATCGATATCGGTCTCGCCGTCTCCGAGAATGGTATATTGCACCGTTTCGCCGGTGGCGACATCTTGAATCTTCACCGTCTTGCCGAGAGTGACGATATCCGGAGGCAGATCCTCTTTTCGAATCACCTGGGCGTTCATCAATTTTTCTTTGAGAGCATTCAGCTTGGCCATATAATTGGCCTGTTTCATTTTCGCCGATTCATATTCTGCATTTTCACGCAGGTCACCGTGATCGCGGGCGGTGGCAATCTCCGAAGCAATGTCGTTTTTCAGATATCTTTCCAGCTCTTCAATTTCCTTGCGCAATTTTTCATAGCCCTTTTCAGTGAAATAATAAGTTTGCATATTGGACCTCCCTTCGGATCATTCTATTGCCGTCATTCTTTTTGATTTCGAATTTCGATCAGTCTGAAATAAAAAATGCGCGTTGTCACAAAGATAACGCGCGTGATTCGTGCTCTGAATTGAGCCTGCAAGAGCAAATGTGCTATGAATATAAAAAAGCTATATTAAGAATTCAATATTTTTTCTCATTATGTTCATTTTCGTGCTGTTGATGGGCACGCACAATGGGATATCGGCTGCCGGCGCGAAAACGATTGAAAGTTTAAAAATCTTTTTTATATTTCAATGCTAATTCTTGCGGCATCAGGTGATTTTTAAGGCGTCAATCGGTCTTTTTCATTTTGAATTTGGGCGGTGCCATAGCCGCGACGAATCCAGAGCGGCAAAAGGGGGGAGAAACCATACTCCCGGCGGTTCCAGACCCTTGTTATCTGCAAGAAGCGGCAGTAAGGCTTATAACTCAAGTGTCGGCACCGTCCGAAAAACAAACCAGCAATCCGCATACTTCAACATGGTGCCGAAAATTACAGAGCCGTCTTTTTGAATCTATCGACCTGGGCGAGGTAGGGTGAAACTGGACGACGAAAAATGGCTGGCTGAATTTCGGGAACGGTTGCTGCAATGGTTTACCGGCGCTCAACGGGATTTACCGTGGCGGAAAACCCGGGATCCGTATTCGATCTGGATATCGGAGGTGATGCTGCAGCAAACTCAGGTGAAGACCGTACTCAAATATTATTCGCGTTTTTTGCAAGCCTTTCCCGATGTGGAAACTCTGGCCCATGCTTCACAGCAGCAAGTGCTCAAAATCTGGGAAGGGCTGGGATATTACGCCCGTGCCCGTAATCTGCACAAAGCCGCAAAGTACATGGTCGAGCATATGGGGGCTCGCATCCCGTCCACCTATGATGAACTGCGGCGTATTCCTGGAATCGGGGAATACACTGCGGCGGCAGTCGCGAGCATTGCATTTGGAGAGCCGCGTGCAGCGGTGGATGGGAATGTCCGCCGCGTGTTGTGCCGGATTTTCCGCTTTGAGGAAGATGTGCATTCACAAAAAGCCCGGGATGCACTTCAGGCATATGCCGACCGGCTGCTTTCTCCCGATCGTCCGGGCGATTTCAATCAGGCCATGATGGAACTTGGGGCAACGCTTTGTACGCCCCGAAAGCCCAAATGTCTGCTCTGTCCGGTGTCCCGGTTTTGCCGTGCCCGGCTCGAGCTGGATGATCCGGCGATGCTGCCGTTAAAGCGGCAAACCAGAGCCGTTCCGCATTACCGCGTCGCCGTCGGCATTATCTGGGATGAAGGCTATATTTTTATTGACCGGCGCGATGAAAATGGAATGCTTGGCGGATTGTGGGAATTTCCTGGCGGCAAAATCGAGAACGGCGAGACCGCGCAAGAAGCCGTTCGCCGTGAAATTAAAGAAGAACTGGATTTGGACATCGAAGTGGGTGATTTTTATATGGAGGTCAGGCATGCCTACAGTCATTTTAAAATCACCATGTACGTTTACCACTGCCTCTACAAAGGCGGAGAGCCCCGGCTTACAGCAGCCAGAGATTGGCGCTGGGTCAAACCGGAAGAATTGCGGTTTTATCCCTTCGCGGCTGCAACTCAAAAAGTCATCCGCCGGCTGGAATCTGAATTTTGCAAGCCACCTGAGCGCCGACCCGCCGCCGGACGCAGATGAGGACGTGGATGTTGAAGACACGACGGATACCAAAATCAACGATCCATGGAAAGTGATTTTGTACAATGATGATATTCACACGTTCGATGAAGTGATTCTGCAATTGCGCAAGGCTACCGGTTGCAGTGATGCGGAGGCTGAACGCATCGCATTGGAGGCGCATACCAAAGGCAAAGCAGTTGCTTATTCCGGCCCTTTTGAGAAATGTTTCAAAGTGATGGGAATTTTACGTGAAATTCAATTGATCGTGGAAATTGAAGGCTGATCTATCTGCAAGCGGGTGATTTATTTGGGGGTCTTGATCAGAATCAAAATACCGGCAGCCGCAAAAAGCAAGTTCCCCAGCCAGGCGGCAAGCAGAGGGGGAAGCAGGCCGATCTGGCCGAAGGTCTGTCCCATCTTAACCATACCAAAATAGAGAAACGCCGCCATTATGCTGACGGCCACACCAAATGCCCCGGTCGAGCGGATGCGGCCGGCAGCCAGCGGCGCTCCGAACAAAATGATGATGAAATTTGCAAACGGAAAACTGATTTTTAAATACAGATCCACCAGCCAACGGTCGGGATCGCCGCCGTTGCGCTTCACTTCTTCGATAAACCGCTGTAACTCCTGAAACGACATTTCTTCCGGTGCTTTTTGAACCGCGCTTAATTCTTCAGGCTGTAATGAAATATCGGGGATGGCCTTTTCTTCAAAAGGTCTGGCAATCTCCTCCCCATTTTTGAAAAACCGTTCATACCCATTCGTCAATACCCAGCCCTCATCGCCCAGATGCATCATTTCGGCATCGATGCGATGGCGAATGTAAACCCCGTCAAACTCAAGAATATTGACCTTGCGAGCCACTTTTTCATACGGATTGTAATATCCGATGAACATCCGCCGGTTTTCATCGATCTGGAAGAACAGATTGGCAATCTGGGATGGCACGCTGCGGGGCATGCGATCGATGTAGCGACGTTTGATCAGCGCTTTTTCCGTATTGGCGCGGGGCATGATCACCTCCGCAAAGAAAATCATGAAAATGCTGATGAGCACGCCAAGCACAAACAGCGGCGATAGAATCCGGTAGAGGGAAATCCCTGAGGCTTTCATCGCGAGGATTTCGTTATACTTTGACAGATGCCCGATGCTGAACATGGAAGCCAATAAAGTGGAAATGGGCATGATCAGAATGACAATGAAAGGAATATAATAGATGTAGTACATCACGATGACTTTGGTGGGGGCACCTTTGTCAATGTAATCAGAAAGCCGTTCAACCGCATCGATAATAATGTAAATACTGACAAATGCGATGACGGCAAACAGCAGATTGCTTAAGAATTTACGGGCAATGTAACGGTCAAGAATCGTCATGATGCGGCGTCATCGGATTTTCGTTTCAAGAGAAAACCAATTAGCAAAAATTTCAGCCAGTTTTCGCGCAAATAAGGCCCTATTTGATGAAATTGGATAAAACGGGTTTCCCGTACGGATTGTATGAGCAGGTACACACCGGCGATACCAACGATTAGATTCGCCGACCACATGGCCCAGAACGGCGAGATGATGCCGCGGTCGGCGAGGTCTTCCCCTCCGATGAGTGATGCCCAATAAAGCAAGAAGAATCCCAGGCTGATGCCGCCGCCGACTCCCAGCCCGCCGGAGCGTGCCATAACGCCAAGGGGCGCTCCGATCAGGACAAACACCACACAGGCAATCGGAATGGAATACTTTTTATGAATTTCCACCGAAAGGCTGTTGATACGGCGCTTGTACGATCGGATCATCCCAATTTGAGCGCGAATTTGCGCCTTTAGAGTACGGTGCCGCTGCAAAGCGCGCAACTGTAACATCCGCCGGGCTTCCTCGGCTCGCTTCTTTGGCTGCATCGAGTGGTTGTCGGTCGATGGATTACCGGCTGCAGGGACGCCCGGCGATTCCGGGGCGACATTGAGAAATTGGCGGAGCAAGCTGCTGGAATCGGCCGCATTGGGTTTTGGCAGGCCAAATGAATCGCCGAGATAATACGTGAAATACCATCCCATCAGCGCATCGATGGTTGCCTGTTTTTTCGCCAGTTCTGTCCGCGCTTCTGCAATTTCCTTTCGCATCATGGCGGCGCTTTTTTCGCGGTCGCCCCGGGCGGACGATTCGCTGCGTTTGAGAAAGCGATCGGTGATGTCGATGCGCACAATGTGCCGTGGAAAGCGTAGCCGCCGAAATTCTTCCGGCCTTTTGATGTTGATTTCCTGCATTTCACCATCAAACAAAAGAAACTCCAGCAGTCCTTCTTTTTCATTGACCTGGATATAACCATGGCTGGCGGTGATGGTGGTGGTGACGTCGAAACGGCTGTAGTCATTGATGAGCACATTTCGAACAATGGAAACCCGCCCGCTGTCTTCGATCTCACTCACCAGCAAACCATAATTGTTGAGGTCATCATACCACACGCCGGGTTCGATGTTGATGGTGGGCTTTTTGCGGGATATATCCCGGATGAGGAGCGCCAGCCGGTGGTTGCTTTCCGGGAGCACCGCATTGTTATACCAGATGAGAAAAATCGCGAGTAACGTAGCGGCGACGGTCACCGGCAAAATGAGGCGGTACATGCTGATCCCGCAGGCTTTGATGGCGGTAATTTCGTTATCCGCACTCATCCGGCCAAAAGCCATGAGGCTGGCGGTAAGCATCGCCATGGGAACTGCCAGGGCGACAATCCATCCCATATTGAGCAGGAAAAATTCACCGACGACCTGCAGCGGGAGGCCTTTGCTGAGAATGCGGTTGAGTTCCCGGAACAGCAAATTCAAAATGAAAATGAGCGCGATGATCGAAAAACCAAAGAAAAAGGGCCCAACATGCTGACGAAGGATGTAGCGTGATAAAATGGACATAAGTGCCTTGTTTTTTCAAAAACGCCCGGTAAAATGCTTGTTTGGGGTGGACTTTGTCGGGAATGTGCATGTTTCCATCGTGAAATATACGAATTGCAGCTCCAGCTTACAATAAAAGAATGGATAGATGGCTTTTTCATCCATCAAGAGATGGCGCATAACGCCGAAAATAAAATAGGCGGATATCGATCAATGCGGAACTGGAAGCCAGCTGGAAAGTATGTATAAAGTGGTCATAAAAACAAGCCGGCTTTTAGTTTTGGAATGTACTGTGTGCAAGACTCATGAATTTTCTCTTGCCTTTTTAAGGATTAATTGCTAATATTAAAGTCCACCTAAACCGCTGCAAAAACAAAGAACAACCCACAAAAAAATCTGGAGAACCATATCGAGACGTTTGTTACGGAAGCGACGTTAGCGTAAAGCAAAATCCTCAGGGGCGGAGGTTCCCCTATCCGTTTTGGGCGATGACGGAACGGGGTTTTGCACTCGATGATGGGACGTAAGACATAAGCGGTAGTAAATGGTCTCCAGATTTTTTCCAAACATTTCCGGCCTTTGGATTTCCCGGACCTATTTGACTCTGCTGTTTTTGATTGGCCTGGCAGTACAGGTCTATTCTCAGGGAAATCATAAGACCAGTTCGGTTTCGGGCATTGGGTTGAAACCGCCGCTTCCGGCGGCTCCCCTCGCCAACTTGTATAAAGACCAGCAATGGCCCGGTCTATCCATGGCCGGATTGCCCCGGGGCTATAGCTTTGTGCGCCCCCGATCCTACCGTCACACCGTCAAATTGGACTCCACCGGAAAATACGTGATCGCCAGCGAGACGTTGAGTGGACATCATTTACGCGTCCCCCGCTTTGTTCCATTCACCCGGTATAAATTGGCACAAAGCGAGCATGTCCAGGAACAAGTATGGCGAGAAAGTTCTGTTAAGCATCTATTTGCTTCTTTGACCCAACACCGACGGGGCCCCGGCGGCGTCAACATTGATATCCCTGTTCCCATTAAAAGCCAGACTTTTCAGAAAATTTTCGGCGGCAGCAGCGTTGGACTGAACGTGCAGGGGGATATCCGCATTGAAGGTGGGTTTCGTAACGAAAAACGCAGTGAGGTGCGCACCTCCATCGCGCAGGGATCAAACACCAATTTTAAAATGACCCAGACTCAGCGTTTTACCGTGACCGGCCGGATCGGCGAGAAAGTCACAGTGAACGTGGATCAGGATTCCGAGCGCGCGTTCGATTTCGATAACAACATCAAGTTGAATTACCGTGGCTTCGAGGATGAAATCATCCAGAGCATTGAAGCCGGAAACATTTCACTGTCCCTGCCGGCCACCCGTTTTGTCACGTTTAGCGGTAAAAATACCGGCCTGTTCGGCGTCAAAATGAAAATGCAGCTTGGAGATCTGCATGTGACCACCATCGCCAGCCAGGAAAAAGGGGAAAGCCAGCGACTCAAAATCGGCGGCGGCGCCACAGAAGGCAAACAGCGTATCGAAGATTACCGCTATAAACGTTTCACATACTTCTTTCTCGATGACTTTTTCCGGCGTCAGTACCGCAACTACAGCGAAAAGTGGGTTCACATGTACGATCCCGCCCGCGCCATTAAACGCATCGAGGTGTATAAATCCAAAGCCGGGTATGAGTTCGATCCCAATTCGATTCGTGGTTGGGCCATTCTTGATCCGAACAGCCCGCAAGATACACTGAATATCAGCGACAAAGAAGTCTATCTCGGGCATTTCATCCGGCTGGAGCCGGAGCAGGACTATGTGGTGGAAAACAGCCTCGGTTATATCATCATGAACCAGCCCCTGGGACCGGAAGACGTTCTTGCGGTGGCATTTGAAGACAGTTCCGGCAGGAAAATCGGCGATATCGATTTCGATGCGCAATCCGACAGCACCATCATTCTGAAGCTGATTAAAGCCCAGAGTCCGACCCCGAGTTTCAAAACCTGGAACCTGGAATGGAAAAACGTCTATTCGCTGGGTGCGCGCAATATCGAGGTCGATGAAGAGAGCTTTAAGGTCAAAATTTTCTATCAGCCGCCTTCGGGATCCGACGAGGAAAGTCAGGGTGAAGATTCCTATTTGCACATCTTTGGCCTGGATGTCCGCGATAAGGACGGTAATCTCAATCCAGATTACAACATCGATATCGATGATAATCTCATCAACCGGGCGCGCGGTGAGCTGATTTTTCCAAACCTGCGGCCGTTCGATCCGGATACGGTATTCATCGATTTCAACAAAAACGGTATCATTGAGCCGGACGAATTCGAAATCACCAAGCTCGATCCGGCGAAGCGCGAACCCATGATTTACGACACCACCAGCCAGAGCTTTATTACTCAAAACAGCCGTTTTTACATCGAAGTGGTTTCCAAAAACCGCAGCGCCAATTACTCACTGGGATTCAATGTTATCGAAAATTCAGAGGAGGTAATCTTAAACGGCCAGCGGTTGCAGCGCGGACGGGATTATACGATTGATTATCTGTCCGGTACGCTGACCATTCTGGATGAGCGCGCCACCGATCCCAACGCACAAATTGACATCACTTATGAGCGCAATCAGTTGTTTCAGCTCGAAAAGAAAACCATCCTCGGCACACGCGCCGAATATCGCTTTGGCGAAAATAATTTTCTGGGCGGCACGATTCTCTACCTGAACGAACGCACCCTGGATACGAAAGTGCGGGTTGGCCAGGGGCCCATGCGCAATGTGGTCTGGGATTTGAATACGTCACTGAATTTCAAACCCAATTTTCTCACCAGAGCTCTGGATGCCTTGCCGCTTATCACGGCTCAGCAGCCGTCCAGCCTCAAATTCGAGGGCGAGATTGCGCAGGTGATTCCCAATCCCAATACGCTGAACAACAGGGCCACCGGCGATGATCAAGGGGTGGCGTATATTGACGATTTTGAAAGCGCCAAACGTGTGACGCCGCTGGGAGTGCAGCGCCGCGCCTGGACGCTTTCTTCCGCCCCCCAGGACTACATCGAAAACAATTCCATCGAAGCTTACATGCGAAGCTCGGAAAAACGCGGTCGGCTTATATGGTACAATCCGTTCGGCGGATGGCCGATCAAAGATATCTGGCCCAAGCGGGAAGTGACAGTTCAAACCGGACAGACCACCGATATTTTGACCCTGGTTTTTATGCCCCATGATTCCGGTAGCTTCCCGGTACAGGAATCCTGGGGTGGGATTATGCGTGCGCTGTCACCGGGATTTTATGATCAGACCGAAAGTAAATTTTTAGAAATCATGGTGCGCGGCGATAAAGGCATCCTGCACATCGATCTCGGACAAATATCGGAAGACGTCATTCCCAATCGCCGCCTGGATACCGAGGATAAACTGCGCGGCGGCATCCGCAACAACACGCTCGAAGATGACGAAGATGTGGGCCTCGACGGTATGCCGGGAAAGGACCCGGAAGACTGGTGGGATATCAACGGCAACGGCGTACGCGAGCCCTGGGAGCCGATCAGTTGGGACGACTGGGCTTATTCCGAGGGGAGTAACCAGTACGATTTTATCAACGGTACAGAGAACAATAAGAATGATGGTACGCGCATCCCGAATACCGAAGACCTGAACGGCAACGGGACCGTGGACCGCGCCAACAATTATTTTTCATACACCATCAACCTCGACAAGCTCAGCCCGGATACCGTATTCATTGCCAGCGATAATAAACAGGGCGGTGGGTGGACGCTTTATCGCATCCCGCTCCGTATCCCGCCGGGCTATGAAGACCGTAACCGCAAGCGTGTGGGGAACCCGGACCTTTCGCAGATTCAATATGCGCGCATCTGGATCAATGGAGTGACGGAAGAAACGGTGATTCGCATTGCCGAAATCAACCTGGTCGGCAACGAATGGAAAGAACTGGGCGTTTCCGATAGCGAAGAGCCAAATAGTTACAACGCCGAAAATGACACCACGGTAGCGGTGACGGTGGTGAACACTCACGATAATCCGAAGTACCAGCCGCCGCCCGGAGTCGAAGGGAAATTTGACCGGCTGTACCGCATTCGGGAAAAAGAGCAGGCGCTCGTCCTGGACGTCAACGGATTGAAGCCCGGGCAAAACGGCATTGCGCAAAAAACATTTTTTCAGCCGCAGAACTACATCTATTACAACCGGTTGCGAATGTTTATCTACGCCCGGGATGAGGGCGGTTTGCATATCACTCCGGATAGCAGCACCATCGAGGTCTTTTTCCGATTCGGATCGGATATCAACAATTATTACGAGATTCGTGAGCGCGTGTATGCTGGCCCCAGTCCCATGCTGGGCGGGTGGGACGAGCGCAACCATATCGATATTGAATTTATCAAATTGACCAGCATGAAATTGGACTCTTCGCTGTACAATCCCGACATCGGCGCTTTTGAAAAGGAAATCGATGGCAAATTGTATCGCATCAAGGGGAATCCATCCATTACCAATGTCCGGACCCTGATCGTCGGCGTGAAGAATCTCTCCAGGCTTTCGGCACCGTTTTACGGACAAATCTGGCTCAACGAACTCCGGCTGTCAGAAGTACAGAAAAATCGTGGCATCGCCATGCGCGCGCGGATGGATTTGCGGCTCTCGGATTTCATGTCGGTGAACGGCGAAATCAACCGGCAGGACGCCGATTTTCACAATGTGGCAACGCGATTTGGGTCTGGAGACAACCGGCTTTCGATGCGGCTGAATAGCAGTGTGAAACTGGACCGCTTTTTCCCACAGAGTTGGGGGATTTCTTTGCCGCTGAATCTGACCTATAATGAAAGCCGCGCCACACCCAAATATTTTCCAGGCAGGGATATCGAGGTTATCCCCAAGGAGGTTCCAGCGGATAAACTCGCTGAAATCCAATCCTTCAATCGGCAGCAGGGAGTGAGTGTGTCTTTTCGAAAAAGCAAAAGCTCCAAAAACTTTTTGTTGCGATATACTATTGATCGGTTATCGGCCAATCTCAGTCATACCCGGACCAACATGTCCAGCGCGACCATCCGGTTCCAAAACCGGGTGGTCTGGAAAGGCGCCCTGGATTACAGTTTGCAATTCGGTCAGAATACGTTTATCCGCCCACTCGGATGGGCTAAAAAATTACCGCTGTTGAGCAAGCTGGCCGATACCCGCCTGTATTATCTGCCCCGAAACATTAGTGCGAAGATCAGCGGCAACAATTCGCGCTCCAATTCCGAGACCCGTTCCGGGGTCAAAAGCGATGTCTTTACTTATGACATTGTCCGAAGTTACAATACCACTTATAAGATTTTTGACAATTTGACCACGACCTTCTCGCGAAATATGCAGGGAGACTTCCGCAAGCGGGGCTGGCAGGGGTTGTTTAGCGGTGAGTTTGAAGACCTGAGTAAATCCCAGAATTTCCGGGTGGATTACTCTCCCACGCTCGTTTCCTGGCTTAATCAGCGCTTCTCTTACAACGCGACTTACCGTTATGTCAACAATATCCAGCAAAAAACCACCGGCAAAAGTGCGACCGTTTCGGCAAATGTAAGTGCACAGCTCACCCTGCGGCTTTCGCAATTATTTCGAAAATCGTCCAGTGCCGGCAATTACGGTCGGCGGCGGCGCACCCCTCCGGGAGCGCGGCGTCGTCCCCCCGGAGCACGAGGCCAGAAGGAAGGAGAAAAGAAAAAGGAAGAAAAGCAGGAGGACAAGAAAAAGCGCAATCCAGTGTCTCTGCTCAAAGGCATGCTTGGCGTTCTGCGCACGCTGGATGATATTAATGTCAGTTATTCCAGGCGTCGGAATTATCGGAATGTGGGACTGAAACCCGGTGATCCCAGTTTGCGGTACACGCTGGGCTTTTCCACCAATCCGGGCCTGGGAACCGTGCCGGAAATTACCACGGTCACGTTTACCAACAACGAGAACCAGAGCTTTAATGTAAGCACCGGCCTGCGCCTGGGACGCAGTTTGAGCTTGAAACTTCGGTTCAATCATTCCAGTCAGGCGAATTATGGCAATCAAATTACCGGCAGCTACAGCAACAGCTGGATGCAGATTGGCAACTTGAATATGCCGTTCCCCGAATGGACCTTCACCTGGTCGAACATTGAGCGGTTTAAGCTGTTTCGTAAATTCGCCAATAGTATCAATATCAGCCACAACGTTTCGGGAAAACGGTCCGTCTTTTGGAAAGACAAACGCAGCGGTAAAACCAAAGAGGATTTTTCCTTCAATTTTACGCCGTTGCTCAAGCTGTCCATCAATTGGAAAAACGGAATGGTGACGAATCTGGACATCACCCGCACGCGCAGCATTAATGAATCATTTAACATCAACACGGTTACCGAACTTTTGCAGAAAGTCGGCGGACAGCGGAATACCCGCCTGGAAATCCGTTTCACGACAACGTACAGTAAGCGGTCCGGTTTCCGCATCCCCTTCTTGAGCAAGAAAGAACTTAAAAACAGCGTCGATTTTTCGCTAAGTTTTACCCGGTCGATGAACCGAACCGAGCAAATTCGCGGCGGCAGCAACGAGTGGGTTCTTTCCAATGAACGCACAAGCTGGACCTTTGAACCGCGGGTAACGTATGAATTCAGTTCGCGGGTGCGCGGCTCAGCCAAATTCATTGTCGGAAGAACGAAATCCACCCGCGCCGGCGAAACCTTTATCCGCGAATTCGGAATCGATGTGAACATTTCAATTCGAGGAAACTGATTTGCGAGTACTGAATCGGTGGTATGGAAGTGTGCTCTTGCTGGCTGTGGGCATCGGTTTAACCGCCTGCCAGGATCGCCCCCAGGAGCGTGAGCTGATGGTGCCGGATTTCGATGCGCAGCGCGCATATCGGTTGTTGCAAAAGCAGGTGGAATTTGGCCCCCGGGTGCCCGGCACGCCCGCACATGAACAATGTCTGCAGTTTTTGGAAGATTCTCTCAAAGCTTTCGCCGACGTGGTCAAGCGGCAGTCCTTCGATTATACCATTCACAAAACCGGAGAGACCGTCCGTTTGACCAATTTGATCAGCAGTTTCGGCACGGAACCGGGACCGCGCATTTTATTGGCGGCGCACTGGGACTCGCGGCCGTGGGCGGATCAGGACCCCGATACCGCCAATCACAACAAGCCCATTCCCGGCGCCAACGACGGCGCTTCCGGGGTCGCCGTGTTGCTGGAGATCGCCCGGGTTCTCAAAAACCATCCGCCGCCTGTTGGGGTGGATATTGTGTTTTTCGATGGTGAAGACCTCGGCAGCGAAGGCTACCCCGATACGTACGCCGCGGGCGCACAATATTTCGCCAAAAATAAAAGTGTGCATTATTCCCCATTTCTCGGCATTTTGCTCGATATGATCGGCGATCGGGATTTACAGATTTACCGGGAAGTCAATTCCGTACGTTATGCTCCGGCCGTGGTCGATCTGGTGTGGAACTATGCCGCCCGTCTGGGGATTTCAAGCTTCTATCCCGAATCCCGTCATGAAGTTATGGATGATCACGTGCCGCTGCTGCGGGTCGGTATTCCCTGCATTAACATTATAGACTTTGATTATCCTTACTGGCATACGTTGCAGGATACTCCGGATAAATGCAGCGCCGAAAGTCTGGCTGAAGTGGGCCGGGTCGTGCTGGCTGTCATTTATAATCCTCCCGCGTTATGAGATGAAAGCATCCAAATCAAAACGGTATTTTTGGGCGGTCACCGTCACCTGTCTTCCGGAAAGCCGTGAGGCATTGAGTTACTGGCTGTTTTCGCTCGGCGCCCTCGGCTGTGAAGAAGTAGAAAACCGGATCATCGCCTATTTTGAAGATCAGGATGAGCACGCGCTTCATCAGGCGGTGATTCGGGGGGTGCATCGTATCCGGGAAAGCGGATTGCCCGTGGATCCGCAGTCCATCGATTTGCACCGGTTCCCGGAAGAAAACTGGATGGAGAACTGGAAACGCTATTTCCGGCCGGTGCGCATCGGAGACGTCCTCTGTATCCGGCCGCCGTGGCACCGCGCCGCCAGCCCGCCAATGCTGGACATTATGATTGAACCGAAACAGGCGTTTGGCACCGGAACGCATGCGACGACGCAGCTCGTGTTGCAGGCCATGGTGGAGCGCCGCGATCGCCTGCCCGAGCAAGCGCTGGATGTGGGTACGGGCAGCGGCATCCTGGCCATCGCCCATGCCAAACTGCGTCCCGGGAGCCATGTCGTCGGCATCGATATCGATCCCGTCGCCGTGGAAAACGCCCGCGAAAATGCCCGTCTGAATGGGGTGGCGGCCGCATGTGACTTTCGGGTAGGCAGCATCGAAGCCGCCGACGAGCGGACCTACCGGCTGATCTATGCCAATCTCGAAAAAAATATCATTAGCCGATTGATGGAAGCGCTGCTTCAGCGGCTGCAACCGGCGGGCGAAATCCTGTTCAGCGGCATCCTGGCGCGGGAACGGGCTGAGCTGGAAAAGCTGCTTGTTCAGCACGGTTTGAGGGTGACCCGCGTGCGGCAGCAAGACGATTGGCTGCTCATGGAAACGGAGAAACCTCATGTCTGAAAACAGCCGATTGGCAACCATTGATCTCGGCACCAACACATTCCTGTTGTTGATTTCCGAATGGCGTAACGGCGAAATTCATACGGTGTATCAAACGGCGAAAATCGTTCGCATTGGCGAAGGAGTGGACCGGAGCGGCCGGTTTGCAGAAGCGCCTATGCAGCGGGCGATGGAATGCCTGAAACAGTTCGCCGATCTGGCGCATGAATACGGCGCACAAACCGTTCTCGCCTGTGGTACCAGCGCCTTCCGAGACGCCCGCAACCGCGAGGATTTCATCCGGCGCGTGCGTGATAAGCTGGGCATCGACATTCAGGTCATTTCCGGCGAACAGGAAGCGGAATATTCCTACCTGGGCGCTCTGTCGAACAAACGCCACCTGCCAGAGCCGTTCCTGATGCTGGATATCGGCGGCGGCAGTACCGAATTGTGCTGGGGCGACCGGGAACGGATGCAGGGCCGGCTGAGTCTGGATATCGGTTCGGTGCGGCTCACCGAGCGATTTCTGAACCACGATCCGGTTCTGCCGGAAGAGGTGCAAATGGCTCGCCGCGAGATTGCCGAAGCGCTGGGACAGCGTGTAGCCGGCGGGAAAATATTTAAGCAAAAGGGAAACAACGGAGGTACTTTTCTGGGAGTCGCCGGCACGGTGACCACCCTTGCCGCCATGCATCAGCAGGTGGAACCATACGATCCGGAACGCATCGACGGCAGCCTACTGCCGCTTGCTGCTGTGGATGAGCTTATCGATGCCATCGCCCGGCGGACCATCGCTGAGCGCCGACGGATGATCGGGCTCTCTCCCAAACGAGCCGATGTGATCCTCGCCGGCGCCCTCATTTTGCAGGCGGTGATGCGGCATCTGGAGCGGGAGAGCATTGTGGTAAGTGATCGCGGATTACGTTATGGCATGGCGCTGGCATATTTTCAAACCCATTCCTGAAACCGCTCTATCATTGAGGAGGTCAAGCCGTGAGAATCTTTTTAGGTCTGCTCTGTCTGGGCTGGCTGCTGGCAGATGTCAACCCGGCAATTTCTCAAACCGCCGTGGATGACTCATCTTATCATAAAGATCGGACATTGGTGCAGGCAAAGATTCCTGGCGGCATCGGCTTTGCCCGTGATATGGCGCTCTCGAAAAAATCATATCTCCATTTCTCCGCCGGGTGGTTTGTATTGCTGTTGGATTTTTCCGCAGGCCCCGGGATCAGCCTGAACCGCTCGCTCAGTTTGTACACCCGTGCCCATCTTATTTACGGCATTTCCCCCCTGGGAGGGAGTGCTTATATCCCCGGATTCGAACCGGGATTTCGCGTGAATGTGTTGGATCGGATTTTTATCGAAGTGGGCTTGATTTTCGTCCCGGGGGTGGATGAGGATATCATCAGTTTACCCGGGATACCGAATGTCGGTATTTTACTGCCTCTGGATGCTCTGAATTTCTGAAACGCGCAGTCCCATTCCATGAAAGCGAGCCTGAAAGAAACCGTTTCCGGCATCTTAACGATGCCAGAAACGGTGCGTGAAAGCTTGCGGCTGTGGAACGGCATCAATGTTCCTGATGCCGGTCGGCCATGTGATGCTTGATGGTCTTTGCCTCCACAATGAACACCACCTCTTCGGCGATATTGGTGGAATAATCCGCTACCCGCTCCAGATTTTTCGCCACCATAATCAAGTTCAAAGCGCGCGTGATGGTGTGTGGGTCGCCGGCCATGTACGTGATCAGCTCGCGGATGACCTGATCTTCCAGGGAATCCACTTCATCATCCCGTTTGCAAACGTTGAGCGCCAGCTCAGTGTCTTTATGGATAAAAGCGTCCAGTGCATCTTTGAGCATCCCCATGGCCAGTTCAGCCATGCGCGGGATGTCGATCAGCGGTTTGAGTTGCGGTTCTTTGAGCAATTCCAGAGTCTTTTCGGCGATATTGACCGCATGGTCGCCGATGCGCTCGAGATCGTTGTTGATTTTCATGGCCGAGGCGATGAAGCGCAAATCTCTGGCCACCACTTGGTGCCGCGCAAACAGTTGGATGCAGGCATCGTGGATTTTAAGTTCCATTTCGTTGATGACCTGATCCTGGCTCAGCACCTCCCGAGCCATTGCTTCGTCGCGGGTTTTTAACGCCTCGATGGCGTTTGCAATGGCTTTTTCCGCCAACGAGGCCATATACAGCAGGTCGTCCCGCAAAGCCTCAATTTCCAGTTCAAAATGTCGATGCATGGGTGCTCCTATAGGATTGTTGCTGCTTAATTCCTTTGGTTGGCTGGTACCTGGAGATGGACGAACACTCCGGATCAACCAAACCGGCCGGTAATGTATTCCTCGGTCAATTTTTCTTTTGGATTGGTGAAGATCACCGAAGTGTCGTCGTATTCGATCAGTTTGCCCATCCACAAAAACGCTGTCCGGTCCGATACCCGCGCGGCTTGCTGCATGTTGTGCGTCACGATGATGATGGTATATTGTTTTTTCAGCTCCAGCATCAGTTCTTCGATTTTGGCCGTTGCGATGGGGTCCAGCGCCGAGCACGGTTCATCCATCAAAATGATCTCCGGCTCCACCGCAATGGCGCGCGCGATGCACAGCCGTTGCTGCTGCCCGCCGGAGAGCCCCAGCGCGCTTTCGTTCAGCCGGTCCTTCACTTCGTCCCACAGCGCAGCCCCGCGCAAACTCTTCTCCACAATCTCATCGAGCTTTTTCTTGTTTTTCATTCCGGCGATGCGCAGGCCGTAAGCCACATTGTCATAAATCGATTTCGGGAAGGGCGTCGATTTTTGAAACACCATGCCGGTGTTTTTGCGCAATTGCGTGATGTCGATATCCGGATCGTAAATATTCCGGCCGTCGATCAAAATTTCTCCCTCGAGCCGCGTCCCTTCGATCAGGTCGTTCAACCGGTTCAAACAGCGCAACAGCGTGGATTTGCCGCAACCGGATGGGCCGATGAATGCGGTGATTTGATTGCGTGGGATGTCGAGGGAGATGTCGAACAGCGCCTGTTTGTCGCCGTAGTAAAAATTGAGGTTTCGTATAGAGACAACAGGGTCGTGCCCTGTATTCGGTTCAATCTTTGCCGTATCGGAAAGGACGTCAATTCCATCACCGGTATGTTTTGATGAATGAGAAAAACTTTGGGTAGTCAGCGAGATCATGTCAGAAGCTCCTGTTTCTATAGTTTACTGATGGAATAGCGTTGACGCAAACGGTTTCTCATGAAAATCGCTGCCAGATTCAGAACCAGGACAATCAACACCAGCAGAAGGGTGGTGGTGTACACCATGGGCAGCGCCGCCTCCACATTGGGCGATTGAAAGCCCACGTCGTAAATATGAAAGCCCAGATGCATGAACTTGCGGTCCAGATGCAGGTAGGGGAAATGGCCATCGATGGGCAGCGACGGCGCCAGCTTGACCACACCGGTCACCATGAGCGGAGCAACCTCACCCGCAGCCCGCGCCACAGCCAGAATCATGCCGGTAAAAATCGACGGTGAGGCGCTCGGCAGAACAACCCGCCAAAGGGTTTCAAACTTCGTGGCGCCCAACGCCAGCGACGCCTCGCGCACCGAGCGCGGGATGGCGGCCAGTCCTTCTTCGGTGGTGACGATCACCACCGGTAAAGTGAGCAACGCCAGGGTCAGCGACGCCCACAGGATGCCGCCGGTGCCGAAGGTCGGCGTGGGCAGGGCTTCCGGAAAAAACAGCCGGTCGATGGTGCCGCCGATGGTGTAGATGAACAGGCCAAGCCCGAAAATGCCGAACACGATGGAGGGCACGCCGGCAAGATTGTTCACCGCAATGCGCACCGCGTTCAGAATGGGGCCGGGTTTGGCGTATTCGCGCATGTAAATGGCGGCGACCACGCCCAAGGGCACCACGGCGATGCTCATCAAAATGACCATGAGCACGGTGCCGAAAATCGCCGGCAGCACCCCGCCCTCGGTATTGGATTCCCGCGGCTCGTCCGAGAGAAATTCCCACAGCCGTGAGGCGTAAATCTGCGCCTTGCTCAATGAGGAGAGCCGGTTGGGCTGAAACGCGCGCACGATCTGCATCAGCGGCAGGGTTTTGGTCTGCCCATCTACGGTGCGCAGCTCGGCAACGTAGCGTCGGCTTTGTTCCTCCAGCTGGACCAATTTCGCCTCAAATTCGCGATAACGGTTTTCCAGCTCGGTCATACGTTGATTCAGTTCCTGCAATCGTGCCTGCCGTCGGTCAGGATCCTTCTCCCGCAATTCCGTCCGCCGTATGGAGCGACGAAGTTTTTCCATCTCGTAATTGATGTCGCCGATTTGATTTTTTTGAATATGGCGGATCTGTTGATAAAGGTGCTGGGCTTCACGGAGATATTGTGGCAGCATGCGGCGAATCTGTTCCGGGTGATCGATAAGAATGTGATCACCAATCATCAATTGATCAATAAAACCGTAGAAATTTCCCCAGGAACGGCGCTCTATAATGAATGCATCCTTTGGTTTTTGTTGTTGCTCAATATCTTGCAGATTGATCCAGCGAAAATCCAATCCATAGAAATCGCGATTACCAATCTTCAAGCGGATGCGTTCACGTTCGGGTTCATTGGGTGTTCGACGGTAAGTTTCTTTTTGCCAGACTTCACCCAGATAGACTTCACCGTTTTTGAGATGAAATTCAATCAGTTCATCGGGCCAGAAAATACCCAGCCCATTCACCAGGATCAGCGTCAGCAGACCACCGATCATCAACAGGCCTACCGACAGCGCAAGCCCGGTCAGCCAAATAAATACATTGCCTTGTTTAAAAAAAGTCTTCATGGTTGAATTTTGGGTCGTTTAAGTTGTATGGCCGATAGTATGTTTATAAAGCGTTTTACATGATGCCTATCAATTGTTTTTGCAAATGCCGTCGCGAGAAATGACGGCGGTGGCCGGTTTTATTGAGGTGACGGTATTGTTGCATAGTGAATCCCGCACGGTCTTTCCCGTGCCGTCGGCGTCGCATCCGTGACAGGACGTTTGGGGGTCGTGCGATTCAGCGTGATCAGCATTCACCTGCCTACTCATCCGAACGCCGGCACAT
>WFVT01000024.1 GCA_015491485.1 Candidatus Zhuqueibacterota bacterium | reverse complement strand
GTAGCTGGCTGATTTTATCTTTCAAAACCGGTTACTGGCAGCCGCAGTTTGTTTATGCCAGCATCCTGATCATTTTGCCGTTTGCCGTACTTTTTGCGGTGATGGTATTTCTCGGCGTGGCATTTCAAAATTCCGCCATTTCCATCATGGGCGCCTATCTCATGATATTTTTTAGTCCGATGCTGTATCAGCGCGAAAAAGCCTACGCATTGCTGTCGAAAAAAATCTATCAGCTCATCCTCGATGGTTTGTATTATCTTTCCGCACCGATTTTCGAAACCGGGGAAATCATGAAACGCATCATCTTTCACGAAGCCGTCACCGACTGGCAGCCTTTGGTTCATCTGGTTTTGCTGGCGCCCGGTTATTTTGCGCTGGCAACCTGGCTGTTCTATCGCAAAGATTTCTAACCGTATGGGAGGAAGTGTCATGAAACAATGGACCGTGCTGGCGGCCCTCATCGGTGTTTGGCTCATGGGCTGTCAGAAGCAGCAGCCGATGAACGTGCCCCAATCGGTTCAGCAGCAGCTAAATCGTTTGCCCGCCGGAATCGATTTTGTCGCCTATTGGAATCACGATAACATCAAGAAATCCAAGCTGACACAAAGTTGGTTTGAACGTTTGCAACGGGCGATATTGCAAAACACAGACGATACCGCTTATCAACTTTTGAAAGATGTATTCGCCCAAATCAAAATCGACGAATTGCTTGTGGCTCTGGATGTCCATCCTGGGCAGCAACCGTCTGGATATGCTATTGTCACGGGAGTGATGCATCCCGATTCTTTTATGATTCAATTGCGCGTCAAAAATAAGGACACGCAATTTAGCATCGAAAAAGTTGCGATCCATGAAAAACCAGCGTACCGCATGCAAGCCAATGACGGGGCTTATGTTCTGTTGATGGCTGGCGAGCGGCAATATTATTTCGGACCGGAAACTTGGATCCGCAGGATGGCAAAGGGGGAACCGGCGCCAGAGTCGGCGACTCAGGACAGTATTTTGAGTCGTCTTTTAGCCAATGTTGCTTTTGGTGACCAGATGTGGATACTGGTGAATCAGCCCATGCAGATTGGGGATGTGCAGGCTTCCGGGCGACTTACTCCACAAATGCAGCTCATTCGGGAAGCGGTGCAGGCCGCGGTTTTGTCGGTGCGACTCAACGACGATGTTCAGTTTGATAGCAAAATCATCTGCGACAGCGCCGAAAACAGTGAATTGCTGGCCGACCTCATCCGCGGCGGACTGGCAGCCGCGAAGCTGCCCGTGGCAGGCGAACGTGAACTCATCGATGAAATCAATCGCATTAAAGTCGATGCGCAACAAAGCCGGGTGTGGATTCATGGCCGTCTGACGCAGCGGTTCTTTGACCGTGCGGAAGCCTTTGGACGCCAAATGCATTTCAGGGGATTGTAATTTTTAATAAAAATCAGGAAGGCAGGATTTCCGATTCATTCAGCAAGGATTCGAATCTGCGTATCCGTCCGGTTAACTGCACTTTTTACTACCAGCCCGAGGCCTCGGGCCGAGGGGGTGCTCGGCGGGGATGCCTCGCGTTAGTTTGTCATTTCGGTGCAGACGCCCTCGCTTTTGATGGCGCTTTTGGCGAGAACGCTTTCGCGCTATACGATTGCCCCCCTTGGCCAGAAAAAGCCTACTGTTCCAGAATCTCCTTTAGAGAAACACCCTGAAATTCGGCCAGTCGTGCAACCACCTCACCGATTTTGTTGTTTGGGGTGGAAGCGCCGGCGGTTAAACCGATTCTCGCAGGTCCGGAAGGCAGCCAGTGGTGTGCAACTTTTTCGGCGTCTTCATGAACGGGCTTATATCGCAATTGTTCCGGACTCACTAAGCAGGAGGCATCATCGATGTGATAGGCAGCGGTGTACTGCTGGGCAATTTCGGCAAGGTGATTGGTGTTGCTGGAATTGTAGCCGCCGATGATGAGCATCAAATCGAGCTGCTCATTTTTGACCAGTTCCAAAACCGCATCCTGCCGGTCCTGGGTGGCGCTACAAATCGTATCAAATGTGCGGAAATGCTCATCGAGATGGTCTTTGCCGTATTTGCGTTCCATCTCCACGCGGATGCGATCGGCAATGGCCAGGGATTCGCTGGACAGCATGGTGGTCTGGTTGGCCAGTCCGACTTTTTGCAGGTGGACATCGGGATCGAAACCAGGGGAGACTGCCTTCTCGAATTTGCGCATGAAATCCGTTTTGTTCCAGCGGCCGCCGATGTAATCACAGACCAGTTCGGTTTCCGCCATATCCAGCACAACGAGATAGTGGCCGCCGGGATATTTGATAGCCTGCGAGCTGGTGGCGCGGGTTTCTTCGTGCCAGTATTTGCCATGAATAATAGCCGTAAATCCGTCCTGAGCATACTGCTCAACCCGCTTCCAGACATTCAACACCGAGCCGCACGTGGTATCCACCAGAACACAACCTTTCGCCTGCAGCAATTCCATTTCCTGCTGGGTCACCCCAAACGCCGGCAGAATGACTACATCGTCTTCCTGCAAATCTTCATAACGGATACCGTCGCTGTACTGGCCGGTCAGGAAACGAATCCCCATCTCCAGCATTCGCCGGTTTACATGGGGATTGTGAATGATTTCGCCGGTGAGGAAAATGCGGCGGTCGGGGAATTTTTTCCGGGTCTGATAGGCGTAATCCACGGCACGATCGACGC
>WFVT01000023.1 GCA_015491485.1 Candidatus Zhuqueibacterota bacterium | reverse complement strand
GGTTAACCCCTTCCGAACAAGTTTACAAACTGTCGCTGGAAATATTTTATCAACAGGGTCAACAATCGCTCCTCAGCGATACAGCAGGCGCCGCCAATGCTTACCGGCAATCCCTGCGGCTCAGCCGTCGCATCGGCGACCGACGCAGAGAAGTCGATAATTTGCTGAAATTGAAATATCTCGCGTATGTCGGCGGTGACTACACCGTTGCCGTACGGTTGGCGCGGGAAACACTGGAAAAAGCGCAGGCATACGGCTACCGGTACCGTGAAGTCTGGGCAAGGCATGCTCTGGGATCGGCGCTCTTTTTTCTGGGAGAGTATGCGGAAGCCGCGCGGCATCTCAAACAGGGGCTTGCACTGGCTCACCGGCTTCAAGATGAACTGGCCATATCCAATATTCTTGAGCGGCTCAGCATCGCCGCGCGACGCATGGGCGATTTCCAAACGGCATTATCCTCGCTCGATGAAGCCATGCAACTGGCCCGAAAAAACAACAGCCAATATGACATTCTGATCGGATATATCAACTACGGTTTACTGTATCGCGGCATGGGAGATTACGACCGGGCCATGCGATATTATCAAAAGGCCTATGATTTGGCCGGGAAATTGAACTCCCCCGAAAATGTTGCCCTCAGTTTACTGGATATGGGGTATCTACACCGAGTCCTGGGCCAATTCAACCGGGCGCGTGCGAAGCTGTTGCAGGCGCTGGATATTTATATCGGTTTGAAGGATGCCTATCGTATTGCCACCACCTTAAAAAATATCGGTGATCTTCATTTCGAAGAACAGGCGGATTCTGTAGCGCTGATTTACTACCGGCGCGCTCTAAACGAACTGAGAAATGCCGTACCTGAAGACCAACAAAAAGCGGCTAACCGAATCGAGGGAGAGATTCGGCTTGGCATCGGGAATTACTTTTTGCGGCAGGGGGAGTGGCGCCGGGCTGTGCAGGAATTTCAGCGCATGCGGGACGTTTTCAAACAGAAAGGCTACATGGCAGGCGTGATTCAGGCGACGCTTCGGCTGGCGGATAGCTATGCCCAAATGGGGGATCTGAAATCGCCAATCGGCTGGTACGACGAAGCCATTGAACTGGCGGAAAAGATGCAGGATCCGGAATTGCTGTACAATGCTTATTATTCCCGCGGCCGCTTTCATATGAATCAGCAAAACGAGGCCCTTGCCGAGCAAGACTATCTTGCGGCCATCCGTATCATCGAGCATACCCGCCGCCGGTTATCGACGGATCCAAAGATGAGCTATTTTGCAACGGTTCAGGATGTGTACGATGATATGATCCGGCTCCAGCTTCGGCGTGGGCGGGTCGAAGACGCTTTTGCGTATTCAGAGCGTGCGCGGGCGCGGGCATTGTACGATTTGCTCCAGCCGTCCGGTACGGATACCGCGGGCCCCCCTGCTTTCGAGTCTGATATCGATTTTCGCGCTTTATTGGCGGCGTCTGGAAACGGGATCCAGGTGGTGGAATATAAATTGACTCGTGACGGAATGATCATTTTTGTCCTCGATGAACGAAAGATACAGGCGTTTCATGTTCCCATCCCAGGGGATTCACTGAGAGCCAACATCGCCGCATTCTTGCAAAGCATAGGCGCTCAAGATCCCGACGCATTTCGTGAATCCGTTCGCAAACGACCGAAGGCGACGTTTTCACGATCCGTGTTGCTGGGTCGGCGGTTGTTTCGAATACTGGTCGAGCCGGTCCGCACGGCTTTGCGAACAGACCGAGTCCTGTACATCATTCCCGATGATATCTTGATGTATCTGCCGTTTTCGGCATTGAGTCTCCCGGAGAGTACGGTTGATGCGCCGCGGTTCTGGCTGCATGAAACGGTTCTGGCCTATGCGCCGAGCGTCTCTGTACTGTGGCGTCAATTCAAACAACGAATGCGCCAAAACGGTTCGGCTGAGCCGCCGAGGTTGCTTGCTGTGGGTAATCCCACCGGGGATTTAAAAGGGGCCGAGGCGGAAGTCCGGCAAATTGCGGCTCTATTTCAGGATGCGGAAGTTTTGATTGGCGAGCAATCCAGTGAAGCGCGGTTTCGTGACCGTGTTGATAAGCGTTATGACGTGCTGCATTTGGCAACGCACGCCACGGCCAACCAGGACAATGCCTGGGGCTCCTATCTGCTGTTGGGGCCGCGATCCTCCCGCAGTCCGGTGTACCGTTCTGCCGATACTCCTTCAGTGGATTTAGGGGATGATGTGCTCACTGTGGATGAAATCATGGAGCTTGATTTCCGGAACGTGCAGTTGGTCACGCTTTCGGCATGCGAAACCGGCGGCGGCCGCATCTATCGCGGTGAAGGGGTGTTCGGCCTTACACAGGCATTTATCCGGGGCGGCGTTCCGACCATTGTAACCAGCCTCTGGAAACAGGATGACAAATATACCCGCTTTCTCATGGTGCGGTTCTATCAGAATTGGCAGGCGGGGGAGCCGTTTGCCCGGGCTTTACGTCAGGCCCAGTTAACATTGATTGATACCATGCTGGCGGATCCGATCGTTCAATATCCCTATCCGTTTGCCTGGGCGGGTTTTATCGTGGTCGGATCGTACCGGTAAACCATCATGTCTTTATTGAGGAGAAACGTAAAATGAGCACCCGGTGGTTAGAAAAGACACGGCGGTACGAAGGAGACCCGAAAAGCGGGCCCCCTCCAGGGCCGTCCCTGGCGGCCAATCAAATGGCGGCTGCAGAAACGCGTCAGGATTCCGGGGCCACCCTTTTGCTTTTGTCCGAAGCCGATCCCAAAAGTGGGCCGCCCCCCACGGATAATTTCTATCCGGAACAGACTTCAATGAAATCGGCGTTCATCGATACACCGAAATTCGGTATCGCCATGGGGACAGCGAGCGCTCTTTTGTTTTTGCTAATGACTCTGGTGGTTACGATATCGGGAATGGGCAGCGTTTTGGATTTTTTAAAACTCATGCTCCCTGGCTTTCAGTCTGATTCGGTTGCGGGCGTCTTCTGGGGAGTCCTGGGGGTTTTTGTCATGGCCTACATTTTGGGGCTGATCATCGCGATGATCTATAACACACTTTTGCGGCATCATTTCCGGGAATACGAAAGCTGGGAGGTCTTTGGATAGCGTTTCTCAAAATCGAAATCCCTGCTGGAAAATTTGCGAACCGGAAGGAAAACCATTTTCAACCCAATGCTTTGGGCCCTCGGTCGGCGGCTCGGAGTCCCACCAATCGATGCTTGTAGCTGTCGAAAAAAACATTTTTTGATGTAATATCCTCGCAGCGGTGCGGAGCGCGCAGAGAAGGGGGCGGAATAGAACGCCGGGAGGATGGCCTGATATTCAATGCGTCATCCTTCATGAACCGGGTCTGAAAAGGCTCCTGGTTTTTGTTTTTAGTATCTGGCTGATCCGGTGAATCCTGTCAAAAATGGTTTTTCGGAGCCACGGATGCACGCGGATCGAACACGGATGCTTTCAATTGTAGCACATGCTTCCAGATTGTAATTATGTAACACAAGCTTCCAGCTTGTTGCTGTTGGAAAAACACTTCTGATGTAATATCCTCGCAGCGGCGCGGAGTTCGCAGAAGGGG
>WFVT01000022.1 GCA_015491485.1 Candidatus Zhuqueibacterota bacterium | reverse complement strand
CAGTATTCCCGGATAACGCCGCTCCGGATGCCCGTTATGAACGGCCTCCGGAATCTCTTCTCGCAATCGCCTTAAAAAAAAGTCGGCTAACTCCTGGATATGCCGCCTGTCATCCTCACGCCGCTGTTCGAATATCTCTGCTGCTTTGGCCAGCCCCATGATTGCCGGTAAATTTTCTGTCCCGGGACGAATCTTGAATTCCTGGCTGCCTCCGGATAGGATAGGCTGCAATGAGACGCCCCGTCTTACGACAAGCGCGCCGATTCCCTTCGGCCCATAAATTTTATGTCCGGCCATGGACAACAATGAAATCGGCTCCTTCTGGAGATCGATCTTCAATTTACCAAAAGCCTGCACTGCATCTGTATGGAAAGGAATATTGTGCTTTTGAGCGATTTCTGCAAGTGACTTGATGGGATTGATGGTACCGATTTCATTATTGACGTACATGATGGTAATCAACCGCGTATCCGGCTGAATGGCTTTTTCCAAATCTTCGGGATGAACCATACCAAATCGGTCCACAGGCAAATATGTCACCCGCCATCCTTTTTTCTGCAACGCTTCGCAGGTACGGCGCACGGAGGGATGTTCTACAGCAGAGGTCACAATATGGGCGGGCTGCTCAAAGCGAGTCGCGGTGCCAAGAATGGCAAGATTATTGGCTTCGGTTCCGCCTGCAGTAAAAATGATTTCACGGGGTTCAACATTAAGCATTCGCGCGATGGTTTTTCGTGCCTGATCAAGTGCATTTTTCGCTTCCAGTCCGAAATGATGAATAGACGAGGCATTGCCAAAATATTGGCGGAAAAACGGCAGCATGGCATCCACCACCGCAGGCTCGACCGGGGTGGTTGCGGCATAATCCAGATAAATGCGTTTTTTCATGATTTAAACCGTAAAGTTAAAGAAATCACGAAAATCGATTGAAAATCCTCTGGGCCAATAATCCCCGTGATCGGGATCTTTAACATAATCACCTCGATAATCGCCGCGGGCGACTTTCTCGATAGCCTCCAGAAAATATTCCACCTCATCAGGCGTATTGTAAATGCCAAAACTGGCGCGAACGGCCCCCGGAAGCTCAACGTCTTCGTTATTCCGGAGCTTCTCTCGCAATTGATGGGCTTCTTCTTCCGAATATTTCAAGAGATATTTTAAGTAAGGATGGGCACAAAAACAACCGTTGCGCACGGCTATCCCGAACTCGCAGCTCAAAATGGCCGCCGTCTTGCTGTGATGCATGCCTTCAACGTTGAAGACAATCACGCCCACACGCGAATCTTTATCATAAAAGTCCGGGCCCACCAGTTCGATTCCCGGAATCTTCTTCAGGCCGTCCAGCAATCGGGAAGCGAGCCGGGCCTCATGGTCGGCGACTGTATCCATGCCGATGCGCATCAATGTATTCGCTGCCAGAGCCATCGCGACAACTCCCACCACATTGGGCGAACCGGCTTCTTCTTTATCGGGCGGGTCTTTCCAGAGCACCTCATCCTCAGCAACAAATTTCACCGCTCCTCCGCCGACGTAATCCGGAGCTCCCTGTTGAAAAATATCGGGCCAGCCGACAATAGCGCCGGCACCGAATGGAGCATACATTTTATGACCGGACAGCACCAGATAATCGATAGCGGCTTCATCTCCCCGACGCCCCATATGAATCTGACGGTGGGGCGCCAGTTGTGCGGCATCCACCATGATTTCCGCCCCATATCGATGAGCGACCCTGGCCAAGTCATAAATTGGATTGATCAAGCCGGTAACATTAGAAGCACCGGTAATGGCAACTAATTTACATCGGCCGTTTTGTGCTTTGAGCGCCTCTTCGAGTGCTTGCGGATCAATCGGGGACTTTTCATCCGATTTGATACGCACGATCTCGGCTTTTCCCCGCCATGGCAGATCGTTGGCATGATGTTCCATGATCGTCGTAACCAGAACATCGCCTTCCTGAAAAGGATAACGATTGGCCAATTTGTTGATGGCGTCGGTGGTATGGCGTCCGAATATAACCACGCGCTCTGAGGCATCAGCGCCTAAAAAGTCACACAGGATTTCCCTGCTTGTTTCGTAAGCCCAGGTTGAAAGCTGACTTTTAAAGCCTGCCCCCCGGTGGATACTGGAATACCATTGCATGAACTTTTTCACCCCCTGCCAAACCGGCTCTAATGCCGGTGTGCTTGCAGCGTTATCAAAATTAACATACCGGCGGTAAGAGCCATCCAGCAGCGGTACTTCCAGATCCTGTCCGACACTTCGAATATAATCTGATTGCATCATGAACGTCCCCAAAATAATTTTTCAGCCCGTCCAGTCAGAGGTTAAGATCTGCTGACGGCGGTAAAAATATGCATTGAAATTGTAGCATTTAATATAATGCCTATGTTCGAAAGGGTGCAAGGGATTTTTCCTGAATCGGAATGGCCTCCGCTTTTCATTTCAATATCGAGGAGGAACCGTTATCGAGACGCGATTCAGGACGATGATGGCCGCTCGAGTGCTCCGCCGTTGGCTGGAAGCTCCATCCTCAGCCAGAGGTTTCCGGGCCCTTTGGGGAATTTGTGGAATTTTCGTTCCGTCAATAAGTGGGAAATTAAGAACAACGCAGAGCCTTTACGGCAGGTTCAAAGCCTCTGTAAGGTGCAGACTCCCGAGATGCTATTGCCCGGGCGCCATTGATCGTGGGGATGCTGATGGACATTTTCCGATTTTTGCTGAACACCAGAGAGTGCGAATCAAGAATGAATGGGGAGATGCCATCCCATTGCTACCAATGCCATCCAAATCCGGGAAACCACCGTCTTCAATGCAAATGTCCGCAGGATTCGCCGCTTATACGGGAGTCAGCCCTATATAAAAAGCGGCCATCCACGATTCCCTTGTGAATGGCCGCATGATAATCCTGATAATGCAACATTCATTACTGTTCTTGAATGGTGGCTTCGGTATAAAGCTGATAATTGCCAAAACCACGATTATCAATAAAGACAAATTTCCGGCGTGGATTCAGATACTGCCAGACTTCATACGGTTTATTCATCCCGCTTGCAAGATACCGTTCGATGGAATCCGGCGGACCGTATTTAATATAAATTTTCCCCTGATCCGTTTCCCAGCCCTTTTTCTCTGGCGTTCTGAACTTTTTGTTTGCGTAATTGACTCTACGGTAAAATTCGATCATCAATTCATTCAGCTCGGTATCGGGGGTTGGATCCTTGCTCTTCCAAAAGCTTAAAATCCCGGCGCGCCGGTATTGCTCCGGTAATTTCCGAAGATTCAAAATTTCCTGCTCACTGGCAATCAATTCAAGTTGATCGATAAGCTCGGTTGATGTGTAATCGCCAAACGATAAGAAATCCCAACCGACCACAAATTCCTTCTGGACTCGCGCTACTTCGCCTGGTCGGTCGAGGTCCTGCACTTCGATTTCCATGACATACCGCCCGCTTTCCAGGTCAGCGACGGGTATGACAACGCTATGAACACAGCTTTGATCCAGCTTGCGTGTGCGCTTTTGAACCTGCTTCCGGATGTGCCCATCCAGCGTCAGCACCCGATAAGTGACCAACAGGGTGCCAGGACCGGCTTCGTCCCTATTTTGAATGCCATAAATCTCATAATACAGATAGATACTATTCGCCAAATACCCATAGGCCCGGCTAACGTTGGGTTCGATAAAGCGTCCGTTTTTCACAAACGGATTCTCGGAATCCTCACAAATAACAATCTTGCGGGCGAACTCGATATCGGATATGGAAAGTTTGTCGCCCGTAAAATCGCGCAAAATGACCGGGAATTCCTGGGTCACCGAACGCTGTGTCTCATAATCTGTCATCGTGAGCAACACTTGATATTCCCCTGCAGGTAGTGTAAACCCCTGGACCGTGATACGGTATTCGTTTCCTGCCAGCGTCCGGTTGAATTCATGCACGATAACCGTATCCTGAAACGTCCTTTGCCGAACAATCCCGCCATCGTCTTTAATGACGGCTTCTATGCTATAACTGGCTCGAAAAGCATTGCCCTGACGAACGAACGACAGATCCTTGAAACTGATTTGAGTGTACAGTTCCAGATAGCTGTTCGTATCATCGCCCTTGAATCCGACATAATCCGCATTGAATTTTGGGAACCCTTCGTGATTGGCCACATGTTGTGCCCCTGCCCATTGCGCGGTCCCGAAGCCGATGAGCAGCCCCACGATCAGAAGAAGAATCTGTTTCATGCTATCACCACATCTGAAGTTGGTACCATAATCCGCAGCCTCTTTTTCCTTTGTATCGGAAAGATGCGGATGGCAATTCAGGTGTGATGTCATGATTTCTGTTAAACTTTTTTAAATATCATTATATGCATTTTTTTATAAAAATTATT
>WFVT01000021.1 GCA_015491485.1 Candidatus Zhuqueibacterota bacterium | reverse complement strand
TGTTGTTTTCTTCAACTTTCTGCCAACAGTAGGACAAGAACCGTGCCGGAAAGATAAAAATTTTTTAAGGAAACGGTAACACATTGAAAAATAAATAGATAGATATGGTGGCGATAAAAAGATAAAAACAGAGAGTCTTGCAAAAATGCAAGACTTTTAACGGGCGGGTTTGCAAATCTGCAGAAAAATCCGAAGCGGGCAATTTATAGCAATTGGGGGCGTTTGAGGGGGAATTGGGTTTTGCGGAAGGCGGTTCATACAAAAAATCGCAGTGTTTATATTAATTGCACGTCTTACCCGGCATGTTCAGGAAGTGATTCAGGCCATTGCACGGTAAGGGCTGCCCCAAAACAGAAGAATTGGCCCAAAATCGTCTTGCCTGCGGAAGCAGGTATCCCGGTGGAACATGCCCTTATGGATTTCCGCTTTCGCGGGAATGACGCCGAATGGAGGCTTTGGGGACGGCACCATGGAAGGGATCAGCCTTCCGCCTCCTGTATGCCGAGCTGACTCATTTTGCGGTACAAAGTGGAAGGATCGATCCCCAGTTCCCGGGCGGTTTTCTCTTTGTTCCACTGATTGTCTTTCAGTACTTTCAGGATATGATTGCGCTCATAAATTTTCATGGCTTCTTTGAGATTGGGTTGAGGAGATACCGAAAGAACAGGCGATGCGCCGGCAATCTGCGGCGGCAGGTGATCGGCTTCAATATAGGGCCCGTTCCCCAGAATCATGGCCCGCTCGATAACGTTGCGCAATTCGCGGATGTTTCCCGGCCAATCGTAAGCCATGATTTGCTGCATGGCGGCAGGCGCGATGCCGGTGTAATTCTTCTTTAGTTCTTTGTTGAATTTTTGTACGAAGTAATCCGCGAGAAGCGGGATATCCGAAAGACGTTCGCGAAGCGGAGGCAGGTGAATTTCAAAAACCGCAATGCGGTAGTACAGGTCTTCCCGAAATGTGCCTTCTTTGACCATCTGCTGGAGGTCCTTATTGGTGGCGGCGATGATACGGGCGTGTACGGGAATGGGCTTGGTACCGCCGACTCGAAAAAATTCCCGCGCTTCCAGCACACGTAACAGCTTGCTTTGCAGGGAAAGGGGCATTTCGGAAATTTCATCCAGCAGGAGCGTCCCCTCGCCGGCGACTTCAAAAAAGCCGGCTTTGCTGCGCGTGGCTCCGGTAAACGCGCCCTGTTCATGACCGAACAGTTCACTTTCCAGCAGGGTCTCCTGAAACCCGGAGCAGTTGAGCGCCAGAAAGGGCTTATTTTTCCGCGGACTCGATTGATGAATGGCCTGCGCCACCACTTCTTTTCCGGTGCCCGATTCCCCGCAAATGAGGACGGTGCTGGACGTGGGCGCCACTTTTTGGATCATTTCCATCACTCGCTGCATGGCCGGGCTCTTGCCTACCACGGGCAGCGTTTCGCTTTCTCGGAACAGTTCCCGCCGTAATAATTGAATCTCCCGTTGCAAATTTTGAAATTCTTCGATCCGCTGAATCTTGCGCAGCAAATCGTCGATCACCAGAGGTTTGACAATGTAATCGGCAGCGCCCCTGCGGAACGCTTCAACCGCGGTTTCCAGCGTTCCGAAAGCGGTCATCATCATAATGGTGCAAGAGGGATTAATCTGCCGGAGATCGTCCAGGATTTCAATGCCATTTTTCCCGGGCAGAACAATATCGGACAGCACAATATCCGGCAGAAATTCGCGCGCGATGTCCAGACCGGCTTCTGCCGTGGCTGCGGTCTTGCATTCGTAGCCTTGCTGTGACAGCAGCATGGCCAGGTCTTCGCGAAACAGATCTTCATCATCAATAATCAAAATTTTTTTGTTCATAACCGGAACCTATGCTGTTTTGCGCATTCTTCTTGGAATTCGCACCGGCAACGACACCACAAAGTGGCTTCCTTTTTGTGGCTCGCTGCTGAAGGCAATCTCACCGCCGTGCGCCTGGATGATCTGATGGATGATAAAAAGTCCCAGCCCCGAACCGTTTTCTTTGGTTGTAAAAAAGGGTTGGAAAATTTTTCGGGCGGTGGCTTCGTCCATGCCTTTACCGGTATCAATAAAGTGGATTTTGATGGTTCCCTTCTCATGTTCGCTGCGAATGGTCAGAGTGCCTTTGCCGTCCATAGCCTCCAGGGCGTTCAGCCCGATATTTAAAAAGACTTGCTTGAGCTGATCTCGCACGGCCACAGTGGCAGGTAAATTCGGATCGAAATCATGTTCGATGTTGCAATATTTGGCCAATTTATGATATTTCAACAGTTCTATGGTTTCGGCCAACACCTGATTCACATCGCACGGGCTGCGTTCTTCTTTGGAAGGGCGGCCGAATTGCGAGATGCCGCGCACGATGCGTTCAATTCGAGCGATCTCTTTCTGCAGCAGTGCGATGCTCTGCTGCATGAACTCAGGAGATGGATTTTGTGACATCAAATGCAATCGGGTGGACACCGAGGCCAGCGGATTGCCGACCTCATGGGCAATCCCCGCAGACATAGTGCCGAGAGTCACCATTTTGGCGGCATGAATCATTTCTGCTTCCAGAATTTTTTTGTCCGTGATATCCTGGATCAGAGCCACGACCTGATAAATGCGCCCCTGTTGGTCTTTGAGCGGCGCCAGAGTAAACTGATAAAACCGTTGCTCGCCGTTTTCATTGACCTGTTCCCGCTCAAATACCCGGTGTTGCCCGTCTTGAAATGTTTTTGCGGCTTCTCCATCGGCGCCGCCCACCAGCCGTTTCAGTTGCTGTCTCAGCACCTCTCCGTTTGCCGCCTGTCCCCCAAACCAGCTCATGACCGGTTCATTATACCAGATCGGCTCCAGATGTTCATCAAATATGACCAGGCCGGCTCCGGTGGAATACAGCACCTGATCCAGTTTCTGCCGTTCCTCCCGAGTGTGCCGTTCTTCCCGCCGCAACTGCTCCATGATGTTGGTGATAAAATAGGCGGTCAGACTCATGATAAAAAATTGCAGGATGATCATGCTCCACACGTAAAGCGGATAATGGGCGGTGTGGATCACATGTTTCATTTCACCAGTGTGCGGAAATATATCGAGGGTGTAGTGGGGTATGACATGATAGAGTTCGGCCAGCGCCATACCGCTGTACAGCAAAAAGGAATATCCCACCACATAATAGCACTTGCGCTTTTCCAGCAAAATGCCGCTGAGGATGATGTGAAAGACGTATAAAAAGGAGAGCGGATTTTCAAGACCGCCGGAATAGTGCAACATTAAAGTTAAAAAGATCAAATCCACCGCAATCTGGATTTCCCGCAAAGATTCGTAAAAAATCCGGCGTTTCAAGAAATAGAGATAGAGCACATTGGAAAGAATGAGCAGGATAATCAGACCGAGAAGATAGGGAAAAGTGGAGGAGACCAGATAGCGGTAGTAAAATATGGCCAGATAGACCAGCACCAGCGCCACCAGCGCCGCAATCCAACGCAGCCGGATGAACCAGAGGTTGAGCTGTTCGTATGAATCCTGGCTGGTGAAGTCCTGATTGTGCAGAGGGGGTTTCTCCATGCGATCCCGGATTTGAAGGTATCAGGTTACTGTTTTGTTCATCATGATGATGAATCAATATACAAAAATCCTGACCGTTCGGAAAAGCATTTTTCCCCGGAAGGAAATGATCGTATAGCAGACGAAATTTTAGTGGCTTGCAACGGTTCGATAGAACACGGGAGAAATTATCACAGTTCCTGCTTTTTGCAGCCGACGATGGTCGCGGACGGAGCGCCGGTCGTGATGGCACGCATTTGCTTCCGCAATGACAATGTTTTTCCCGGGGAGCCGGCGACGTACGCAACCCGTTTTCCAGCGTTGCCGCTGTAACGGATTGCGCTTCGGCGAGATACAATTTTTCGTCCGCGCCAATCCGAGGCTCTAAAAACAGCCCGTCAGAGGAAAACGCACAGGGGACCAAAAAAGCAAGGACACCGGGGTGAAAGCAATCCACTTGCAATTTTGTTCATAAAAATGTAATTTTTAGAAACCATTTCCCCTCGCCTGACATCCCCGAATTCAAGGCAACCGAAACTGCGGTGTGCGAAAGGAGGGATGTTCATTATGTCAACCGCCAGAGACAAAGCATTGGTCCGCGAGTTGCTCGCCACAGCTGGTATCACCCTCAACGGCGATCGCCCTTACGATATCCGTGTACACAATGAACGATTTTATTCCCGAATATTGCGCGACCGGGAACTGGGACTGGGAGAGTCCTACATGGACGGCTGGTGGGATTGCGACGCCATCGATCAGTTTCTCGATCGCGTGCTGCGCGCCCGGCTGGAGGAGAAAGTCAAGGGCAGCCTGAAGCTACAGTTGCATTTGTTGCGATCGCGGCTGTTTAATTTGCAGCGGCGAAGCCGAGCTGAACTGGTGGCCCGACAGCATTACGACATCGGCAATGATTTTTACGCCGCCATGCTGGACAAACGTATGAATTATACCTGCGCCTATTGGCGGAATGCCAGTACTCTGGATAAAGCGCAGGAACACAAACTGGAACTGGTGTGCCAGAAAATCGAACTGCAGCCGGGCATGACCGTACTTGAGCTGGGTTGCGGTTGGGGCGCTTTTGCCAAATATGCGGCGGAAAAGCACGGCGCGCATGTGACCGCGGTGAACATCTCGCGCAAACAGGTGGAGCTGGCGCGGGAGCTGTGTGCGGGATTGCCCGTAGAAATCAAGTTGCAGGATTACCGCGAGGTGCAGGGCAAGTATGACCGCGTGGTCTCCATCGGCATCATGGAGCATGTCGGCTATAAAAACTATCGCACCTACATGGAAGTGGTCAACCGCACACTCAAAGACGACGGGATTGCATTTTTCCACACCATCGGCGGCAACGTGAGCACCACCACGGCCAACGCCTGGACCACCAAATACATCTTTCCCAACGGCATGCTGCCGTCCATTGCGCAACTGTCCCGCGCCATGGAAGGATTGTTCGTGATAGAAGACTGGCACAATTTCGGGCCGGATTACGACCGCACACTCATGGCCTGGCACGCCAATTTTGAACGCGCCTGGCCGCAGTTCCGCGAGCAGTACGGCGAGCGGTTTTATCGCATGTGGCGGTACTATCTGCTCAGCTCCGCCGCGGGATTCCGGTCGCGCAGTACGCAATTGTGGCAGGTGGTGATGACCAAGCCGGGCCGTGAGCAGCCCAATTGCCGCATTGTGGACGTGTCCGTGCCCCGTGAGGTGCGGGAACCGGTGATGGCGTGAGGAACCGGCCGATGCAGGAGGTGGACATCATCATCGTGGGTGGCGGGCCTGCCGGGGCCTCGTGCGCCTGGAAATTGCGCCAGGCAGGGCGCGAGGTGCTGGTGCTGGATAAGGCCGCGTTCCCCCGCCTCAAACCCTGCGCCGGCTGGATCACACCGCTGGTGATGCGGGAGCTGCGCTTCAAACCGGCGGATTATCCACACAGTCTGGTGACCTTCAAGCGGCTGCATTTCACCATCCGCGGCCGGCGGCTTCCCGTGCCGACGCGGCAGTATTCCATTCGGCGCACGGAGTTCGATGCCTGGCTGCTGGAGCGCGCCGGTGTGCCGGTGGTTCAGCACCGGGTGCGCCACATTCGGCGCGAAAACGGCCGGTTCGTGATCGATGATCAATTCCGCTGCACGTATCTGATCGGTGCGGGCGGCACCCACTGTCCGGTGTATCACAGCTTTTTCAAAACGCTCAATCCGCGCGCCAGGGAGCGCGTCATCAGCACCCTCGAGCTGGAGTTCCCTTACCCATGGCACGATGCCAATTGCTATCTCTGGTTCTTCGAGCATGATTTGCCCGGCTATTCGTGGTACGTGCCCAAAGGAAACGGCTATCTGAACATCGGCATCGGCGGCAAGCAGTTTGTGATGAAAGCGCGGGGCGAGACGATCCGCCAGCACTGGGAACGGTTCGCCGAAAAGTTGCAGCGGCTGGGATTGGTGCAAAACGGCGAGCTGGAACCGTACGGCTACACCTATTCCCTGCGCAGCGAGGTGGAGGTGGTGCAGCAGGATAAGGCGTTCATCGTGGGCGACGCCGCGGGTCTGGCCACACTGGATATGGGCGAGGGCATCGGACCGGCGGTGCAAAG
>WFVT01000020.1 GCA_015491485.1 Candidatus Zhuqueibacterota bacterium | reverse complement strand
TGCAATTCTATCGCGCCGCTTGCCACCAGCGCCACGGTCATCGAAGTCGTAGTCGAAGAGCTTTGCACCAGACTCGTCGCCAGAATACCGATAAACAATCCCACAAACGGGCTCGATGTAGTTGCCAGCAACTGTTCAGCAAAGCCCTTACCGAACAATTTCACCGCCGTGCTCATCAGCGCAATGCTGACAAAGAACAGATACAGCAATCCGAACAGCAACAGCACCCGGAGCTGATACGACCATTTGTTTGAACTCATATGCGCTGTGTATCCCTATTTTGATCTATGTTTGCATCAATGGTTTCAAACACCAACATCAGAATAAAACGGTACCATCCTTCAAGATCACAAGCTGCATTCCAGGCCAGAGTCCGCATGCAACGAAGATGCAGAAAGCCATCCCGATGGCCCGGGGCGCGGCGTTCATCCCCCATTGGCATCATGTTTTCACGCGTGGATTCCGCAACCGGTCCCCGGTTTCACCGGCAAATTACGGCATCCGAAAAGCGTTGTTTTTGTTTTTGACAATAAAAACCGAACACGGCGCTTTTCGCGCCACCTTCTCCACCACACTGCCCAGCAGAATATGCGGTATATCCCCACTATATCCGTGACTACCGATCACGATCAGATCGACATCTTCCTCCCGCGCTTTTTTGATAATTTCCACAAAAGCCTTTCCCGCTCCAATCGCCGTCTCGATCTCGATATTGGCTTTGATTTCCTCAAGCAAAGCCTGCATGCGCCGGTTTGCCTCCCTCTCCAAGCGCTCTTCAATCTCCTGAGGCGTGATCGCCAGAATCAGGAACTGCTCATCCCCCTGCACCCCTTCCACGACATGAAACAGGATCAATTTGGCACGAAACGTCTCAGCGAGGTTTACCGCCACATCCAGCGTTCTACGGGAATGATTGGAAAAATCCAACGGACACAAAATTTTCTGTAACATTGAATCATCGCCTCCCTGATGATTTGACGGCAGCTTTCTATGGTTGAATGGATGCCCCATCATGCACGGAATTGCATCTCATACAATTTCCGATACATCCCCCTCTGCCGGACCAGCTCTTCGTGGGTGCCGCTTTGCATAATCCGGCCCTGATCCAACACCAGAATGCGATCGGCATTCAGAATCGTGGACAGCCGGTGGGCAATCACAAAACTGGTGCGATTTTCCATCAGCCGTTCGATGGCCTGCTGCACCAGCAGCTCCGATTCGGAATCCAGTGCGGATGTCGCCTCATCCAGAATCAGGATCGGCGGATTTTTCAGGACCGCCCGCGCGATCGCGAGCCGTTGCCGTTGCCCTCCGGACAGCTTCACGCCTCTGTCGCCGATGACGGTATCAAAGCCATGCGGCAATTCTTGAATAAACCGGAGTGCATTGGCAATCCGTGCCGCCTCTTCAATCTTTTCCTGCGGAATCCCGGACATGCCATAGGCAATATTGTTCCGTACGGTATCATTAAACAGAATGGTTTCCTGAGTAACGATGCCCAGCAAGCGGCGGAGGCTTTTGATCTCCAGATCGCGCAAATCGTGACCATCCAGCAAAATCCGGCCCGCAGTCGGATCATAGAATCGGGGGATCAGGTCCACCAAAGTGGACTTACCGGCGCCGCTGGGCCCGACCAGCGCGATTACCTGTCCTTTCGCCACGGTAAACGAGATATCCCGCAGCACCGGCTCTCCGGCCTCGTATTCAAACCACACATGCTCAAAGACGATATCGTTTTCAAACCGGTCGATGATAACGGCATTTGGTTTATTGCGGATCGCTGGCTGCATGTCCATAAGCGAAAAAATGCGATCGCCGGCAGCCAGTGCCTCGTGCAGCCGGGTGCTTACGCTGGAAAGTTCCTTGATCGGCTGCATGAGGGAAAAGATGACCATGAGAAACGCCATAAATTCTTCGGGCGCCAAACCGTTGCCCTCGAGCACTTGCTTGCCGCCGAACCACAAAATCCCCACCGCAATTGCCGTACCGAGAAATTCGTTGACAGGTGAAGACAGATTACGTACCCGGGTCATTCTCAGCAGGGAGCGGAAATAGCTGTAGGTTTCCCGCACAAACTTTTTAATTTCGAACTCCTCCATGGCGAACGCTTTCACCACCCGGATACCGGAGATGGTTTCTTGCAACACGGAGGTCACATCGGCCATTTTTTCCTGGGATACGGTGCTTTCTTTGCGCAGCCGAGCACCGACCACGCGAATAATCAAATATCCAAAAGGCAACACGATGAGCACCGCCAGGGTGAGTTGCCAGCTCAAATAAAACGCCAGCAGGAGATACGCCAAAATAAGCAGGGGATTCTTGGTGAGGGTGACGAACGCCGCGGAAATGCCATTGTTAATCAGATTGACATCGTTGGTGATTTTCGAGATGAGTTCGCCGGTGCGGTGGGAATGAAAAAAGGCCAGGTCCATGCGGTTGAGCTGCCGGTATAAATCATTCCGGATATCGCGCATGACCGCCTGTTCGACGTACGCCATGAAATAGGTTTGCAAATAGCCGAATACGCCTTTGAGCAAAATCAGCGCCAGGATCACCCAGCACAATTTCTCCAGAGCTTCGAGCTTTCCGCTGGTGAGAATCCAGCTTTCCAGGGCTTGCCGCAACCGGTCGATCGGCTGGGTCAAGCTGGATTCCAGTTCGGATTGCACCTCGGGGATATCCACCGCCGGAAGGGTGACTTCGCTTTGCTGCTGAAATAACACCTTGAGAAAGGGAATAATCGATACAAGGGAGGCGCTGCTAAACAGGGTGAAAAAAATGATACAGACCAGCGAGCCCAGCAAATGGCGCCAGTATCGCCGGACATATTTTAGGATACGCAAATAGATAGTCATGGAAGAGGAGCCGGCTTTCCGTTATGGATTCGATTTCGTCCGACTTTCATCACGAATTTCACGGAATCTGGCATCTTCAATATCGGCCTGACTTAAATCCAGCGATGGTTTCTGAGGCTGCCCACCCACCCGGCGGTTTTCCGTGGGGCCCGCGAACCAATTCTTTACCAGCCGATAAACCAGATATATTAAAATCAGCCAAAATAGAAAACGGAACATGGGGGTATGCACTATTTTTTGGGTGAATAATATTGCACCCCGGAGATGGGGCGCTCCAGTTGTTGCATCAAATCTTCGAAATCTTCCTCATTGGCAACAAAGTCGATTTCATTCATATTCACCACCAGCAGCGGTGAGGCTTTATAATTGAAAAAAAATTGGTTATATGCCTCATTGAGCGTCCGGATGTAATCTTCAGTGATGGGCTTTTCGTAACTTCTGCCGCGCTTTCGGATATTGGCCATCAATCGGTCGGTGCTGGACTGCAGATAAATCACCAGGTCCGGAGCGATAATTTCCCGTTCCAGCAGGCTGGCAATCTTGTCGTACAGGAAAAACTCCCGCTCTTCCAGGGTCACCGAGGCAAAGATGCGATCTTTGGCAAACAGATAGTCCGCAATCAGCATGGAGTGGAATAGATCGTGCTGAGGAATTTCCTGCTGCTGCCGAAAGCGGCTCAAGAGAAAGAACATTTGCGTTTGAAACGCATATCGCTGGGGATCGCGATAAAAATCGGGCAGAAAGGGATTCGCCTCGTGCTGCTCCAGCAGAAGCCGGGCATCGAACCGGTCTGCCATTTTCCGGGCCAGCGTGGTTTTACCGGCGCCGATTACGCCCTCGACGACAAGGTATTGCAACCGCAATGGAATCCTCGATCAATACGGTGATGAGTTTGGCCAGGTAATTCTCCTGGGATTAAATCGCCAGACGTGAGAACGATCCGGACACTCCTGTAACAATGCAGCCACCGTTTTTTTGCTGCCGGGCACTTGCAGCTCCGGAACCAGGTCTGCCAGGGGCACCAAAACAAAACGCCGTTCCGCCATTCGGGGATGCGGTACCGTCAGCGTTTCCGTCCGAATCATCTGATCGCCAAACAGCAAGATATCCAGGTCCAGGGTACGGGGGCCCCATTTTTCTCGACGCTGCCGCCCATGCTGTTTTTCAATCATTAATAATTGCTGTAACAACGTTTCCGCGGGTATCGCGGTTTCGATTTCTATAACCGCATTCAAAAAAGGCGGCTGTTCAACAACGCCCAGCGGTTCGGTTTCATAAATGGGAGACCTGGCAACGATTCGGCACCCGGCAAGCTGCGATATCGCCTTCACCGCTCCGTCAAGATGCGTCTCGCGGTCCCCCAAATTGCTGCCCAGCGCAATGAATACCCGTTTCATAACATGGACGACGTCCGCAGGATTTCGACTTCAATCCCATCCGAGATGCCTTTGATCGGCGAATTGGGCTTTCTCACACGCACGCGAATTTTCTGAATGGCAAACTCCCGAAGCAGCGCCTGAGCGATACTTTCAGCCAGAGCTTCAACGAGTTTAAACTGCCGGCGCACCACCACTTGCTCGACCACCTGGTACACCCGGTACAGGTCCACTGTATCTTTCAGCCGATCGCTTTTGCCGGCTGTTGAAAAATCACCATAAATTTCAACATCGACCTGAAATCGCTGCCCGACCTCGCGCTCTTCATCCCACACGCCATGATAGGCGTGAAACAGCATATTTTTTAAACGGATGACGTCTTGTTCCATGACCTTTTTCGCTCAAATAAAAAGGCGCTGATGCGCCTTGGTGGCTTTGCCCCGTATGCAATCGCCGGCTGCAAACCTTTTCCATCCGGCTGATTCAAATAAACGTTTTTTCGAGATACGCCGATGAGTTGCTATTCAACCGCTGCTGCAATCCACCGGACAGAAAAATACCCTGATCAATTTATGGTATGTATTCGCTTTATCGGCTAAGGCGAGTGCGTTCAAGCTCTGTATTTCAACAAACTGTCTCGAAGACAGCCCCACTGCATGTTCCGGTGGGTTCGAAAGCGCACGGACTGAACCGTGGTGATTTTATTTCCCATCCGTAAAAAAGCAATCAAATATATCAATTTTCCCTACCTTTGTCAAGGTGAATGACCTTGATAGAACTTCCGTTCACATTTCGATGGTGGCATCGGTTTTCCGGCAGCATTCTCTTGCGGCACCGGCCGCTTATTTCCATTAGAGGGAAGGTGTGGGTGCATCCAAACTGGAAAGAATTGATAGAAAACGAAAAATTCACTTGAAAATCCCCTAAAAATCCCGATAAAACTAACGAAAATTTGATGCTGCTTTACCTCACAAAAGAGTTTCACGAAATCGACTGTATTCATGGCACATTCATCAGGCCTCGAATCGCATGGGCCGTTCCCTCAACTTTCTACTTGACCCGGATCTCTTCGGTGTAGCAGGTCAGACTACGGTAACAATGCGACGCTCAAGCCGCAAGTTCAGAATAAAGTGTAAACGAAACATTGAACTTGATGCAAACGACCCGGAAGGACGCTTTGGACACTTCAGTATTTGATCCCAACGACATCGCTACCGTTGAATCATTCGAATTTGACTTCCCGTTTTTGGAGACGCGGTTTAACCTCAATGAACTTCCTTCTTTGCCGGCGATTATTTTACGTTTGGACTATTTGATGGAGCAGAACCGGCCCTCCATCAAAGAGGTGATCCGGACCGTTTTAACCGATCCCACTCTGGCATTACGCGTTCTCAGCATTCTCACCCTGACGTCCAGCTATAATCCGCAAAATCCGCTAACCGTTTCGCGCGTGATTCATTACCGGGGCCTTCGCCCCATTAAGCGGCTATTTGAAGGCATGACCATATTTAGCCAGAATAACGCCCTGGAGCAGCAGTCTTCGTTTAATCTGTACACCTTCTGGAAACATTCGGTATTTTCCGCGATTGCGGCGGAAACCATTGCCCTGGAACTCAGGCACCAGCACACCGAACAAGCGCTGCTGGCAGGATTACTGCATGATATCGGCAAGCTGATTCTGGCGCAGTTCTCCCCTAATTTTTTCAAAAAATACGCGAAGCTCAAACGAGACTACGAAGAATCGCTGCATTTGGAAGAACGCATTTTCAAAGTGACGCACACGGAAGTCGGCCGACAGATCGGCGAGAAACTGCGTTTGCCCAACAACATTGTGGAAGTGATCAAATACCATCACTTCGAATTGCTGCCCAATAAAAATATGCTATTAATCAACCCGCTGATTAAAATTGTCTATGTCGCCCAGAGCATCGCAAAACTGTTTTATCTGCGCGAACAAAGTACGCATTATTTTTACGAAGGCCGCGATCGGGCAGTGGAATATTTCGGATTTTCAAACAATGAATACAAGAAAATCGTCCGGCAGGTATCCAATCGGATCTATGGCCTGATGGATGACATGCATCTTTCCTTTGAAGTCTTTCAAAATTATGGACGCAAGCTGGAAGATGCATGCACCATAGCGGAACAATTGAAGGTTGAGCTGCAGAAAACGACCTCCAAACTAAAAAATATGGAGATGAAAGAAGCGATTTTTGAGGAACTTTATCCCCTGCTCGTCAGCAAATCCACACCGGAGTCGTTGCTCAAGAATCTCGCCGCTACGATCCATGTCCATGGAAATATCCAACATGTGGTTTTATTTCTTTACGACAGGCATAAAAATCTCCTGCAAAGCAAACTGAATTACGGGCTTCCTACCAATGATAACCTTCGCTGGGCAAAGATCGAACTCGATGTTCCCGGCGTCATTGCCTCGGCTTTTCTCAAGAAAAAAAGCTTTTGCATTCGCCATTACAACGAATCTTTGCAAGAAGAGGGCCTGTTTGACTACCAGGAATTGCGTTATGTGAAAACCCATCCGTTTGTGGCCATTCCGATCTATACCAGTCAGGATTCTATTGGTGTGTTATATTTAAGCCAGGGCAATCAGGGAGGCATGATTGAAGAAGATCAAATGAAAGTTTTTGAAAAGATCTGCAATTACGTCGGCCGAGCCATCGAGGCCCATTCATAATCCCCCTGAATGACCGGCTCCCTTCAGGGCAACACTACTTTCTGACGGTCAACCACGTCTTCTGCTCGATAAACGACAATGTAAACTCCGGATGCCAATCGGCGTCCGGCGTCGGACTCGCCATACCAGGAAATTTGATAAGTACCCCCGGGAAGATACTTTTTGACCAACGTGCGGACACGGTAGCCATCACGATTCAAGATATAAAGCTGCGCCAGTGAAAAAGATTCATGATAAAACCGGATGGTTGCGGCAGCATCTTTTTCCGAAGTGGGTAAAAGAATCATGTGGCGGACATTCCGGTTATCCTGATCCGGCGCGATCCGGGTTTCTCCGATATCGAACGAAGCGGTCATGGCGCCCGGTATCCGCTCTGGATGCTGATTGACAATCATCGAACTTACAGCCAGGACACCGCCCAGTAAAACAGCCATCATGAAACGCATGGCAAATCCTCCTGTTTGGAATTGAGCCGGGGCTGTTCCAAAATTTCCGCGGATATGGCTGCTAAAAAATTGTGACAAAATCCGTCCGGCAAATCCGCGTTGTTACCTTTAATGCAAAGGATATGCCACGCCACTTTCTGCCGGAATTCCGGCACAACTGGCTCATCATCTGTTCCATTTTGGAGCACAGGCTGTACAAATTGGGACAATTCAGAAGAGGAACACCGGGGGGATTGGGGCAACCATGCAACAGAGGAGTCACAGATGTTGAATCGGTGTGACAGTCAACATCCTACAAAAAAGCCCCTGCCGGGATTGCAGGGGCTTGACATATGCCGTCATAAACTTATACTTTCACCACCCTCGTCGCTCGCGGTCCCTTGGGGCCCATCTCGGATTCAAATTCTACATTATCTCCGGCAGTCAAGGACTTAAAGCCATCGGCTTCGATCACCCTGAAATGCACAAAGACGTCCTCGCCGGCTTCATTTTGAATGAAACCATAGCCCTTGGCGTCGTTGAACCACTTGACGACTCCCTTTTCCATAAAGAAAATCTCCCTATTATGGTAGGAGGTTAAATCGACCGCGACCTTGTTTAAAACGGCGAGCAGCGTATCGGCTGGATTGCTGCTTGTTGAATGCCCGGCAGGCCCTACCATCCTGCAGGAGGCAATTTCAACATGTTTAAACAAAGTCAGACAATTAAAGCGCGAACAATTTGTGAATCAATTTTTTAAAAAGCAAGTAAAATTTCTGAATTTTTTAATAATTCCTGTAGTCTGCCGATCATAGTAAGTAAAAAACGCTCAACCCTTTAGCCTGTCAAAAATTCCATGTCAAGGCCTCCGGCACTGCAGCGCGCCATCAAAATCATATTGCTTGTTTTGCCCATTGCGGTTCTGGGCAACTTAATCTATACCGGCATGACCAGCGGCCATACCGGTTTCATGACCATTTTGCGTGTACCGGCTTACTGGCTGCTGCTCGCCGTCCTTTTCTCCCTTTTTCCCTGGGTGTTTGCATTTCTGCGCCTAAAAATTTGGTCATCGTTTTTCAAACTCCGGTTGAACTCGCGTGAGATCGCCGAAATCGTTCTGGCCAATGATGTTGCCGCGGCCGCGACCCCCACGGCCATGGGCGGCGGATATGCCAAAATCGGTCTGCTCATCTTTCACGGTGTGAAGTCCGGTGTGGCGGCTTCGCTGATGGTTATCGGCTCTATTGAAGACTATATCAGCATGGCGATTGTCGTGCCCATCGCCTGGATGTTTTTCGCGCCGGAGCATCTCAGTTTTTGGGCCATGATGGAAAAAATTCTCGCGCTGACCCTGCAAATGCCTCCCATTCTTCCGGTGACCGTTTTAAGCGTATCCAGTGCGGCGGTGTTTGTCTGGGCGATCCCATCCACCCGGTGCTTGATGATCCGGTTTCTGCCGATGGATTGGATCAAAAAGAAAATCGTTCAGCCTCTGAAGCAGGCCTTCGAAGATTTTAAAAATGCATTCCGGGTGATTTCCCGCGGCGGGAAATTGGTTTTCACTCTCAATGTTGTGCTTGCCGCCTGTCAGTGGATCATGCGGTATAGCATTTTTACGTTCATTGCTGCCGGCCTGGGGCTCAATCCCGATCCGGTGGGCTTTTTTCTCATGCAATGGCTGGTGTATATGCTGATGAACTTCGTGCCCACCCCCGGCGCCATCGGCGGTGCGGAGGTGATGTTTATGCTGGTTTTTCGGGGCGCCATTCCGGGTGAACTGCTGCCGGCGGCAAGCGCTGCCTGGCGGTTCGTCTCAACCTATTTATTGGTGGTAGTGGCAGCCATTCTCATGGTTGTCGTACAGAAGCCGGTTTTACGAAAACGCCCCAAAACGAAGGAGCCGTCCTCCGTCATACCGGACGGTTCCAGTGCGGATCAACCGCCTGCTTCTTCCGGTGAGGGGATTGAACGCCTCTCTTCAGCAACAACCGAAACCCTCGCCTGATTTTGACTGAATTCTCATACCAATTCTGTTATAACTTCAACATTCCAGCATGGGACTGTACGTGGCAGACTGGTTTTAGGCGCTGGCAACAGCCGCGAATAGAACCGGGGGACAATTCATGGTGCATTTTTTTAACTTTACTCGAGTCTCTGAAAATTCTATATTCCAGCACCTTCCGTGTTGGAATGAACCTTCCGACATCATTATAAAATAAAACCCGTGTTCACAGGACAGGACCAACTTGAGGAGTATTAAGGATGAATCCGTTTCGCTTTGCATGGATGATGGTCATGGCAGCCGCTTTTCTGACAACCGCCTGCAGCAAGAAACCAACCTGGACCGAAGAGGAAGCCCAAAACATCGAGCGGCGCATGAAAAAATATGTGCTCACCCCCATGCCGTTCGATGCCAGCCGATTCACCCAAAAAGAGAAAGAATTACTGAAAACCCTCATCGAGGTGGGCGAACTGGCGGATGAAATCTTCTGGCGGCAGACCTACCACAACAACATCCCGCTGCGCAATCGGATCGTGAGAGAGCGCCGCGAGGACGATCCGGTGCGCCGGTTTTTCTTCATGCAGGCGGGGCCCTACGACCGCCTGGACCACAACGCGCCGTTCATGGACGTACCGCCCAAGCCACCAACCGCCGGATTTTACCCGCCTGACATGACCAAAGAAGAATTTGAGAAATGGATCGCGGAGCATCCGGATGACAAAGAGGCGTTTTTGAGTCCATACACCGTCATCAAACGCAAGGGCAATCGCCTGGTGGCGGTGCCCTATCATGAGGAGTACAAATCGTTCATCGTGCCCATGGTCAACAAATTGCGGCAGGCGGCTAAACTGGCCGAGAGCGAGGATTTCCGCAATTACCTGCTCAAAAAAGCCGAAGCGCTTCTGACCGACCGGTACTTCGACGCGGATGTGGCGTGGATCGATATGAAAGACAGCAAATTCGATATGGTGCTGGGGCCGTTCGAGGTGTATGAGGACGAGCTCATGAATTTGAAGGCCGCTTATGAAGCCAGCGTGGAAATCATCGATCAGGAAGAAAGCGCCAAACTGGAAGTGTACAAACAGCATCTGAACGACCTCGAGCAATTTCTACCGTATCCCCGCCGCTATAAAAATGCCGACGCCGGCCTGACCGCGTCGTTTGTGATTGTGCGCGACATCTACCGCGGCGGCGACATCCGGGTGGGCTACCAGCCGGTGGCGGCCAACCTGCCCAACGATCCCGAAGTGCATGCGAAAAAAGGCACCAAAAAGACGTTCTGGAAGAATATTCTGGACGCCCGGCTGGAAAAAATCATTTTACCCATCGGCAAACGGCTGATTGCCGAGGATCAGGTGGCGCTGATGACCGCACAGGGCTTTTTTGATTTCGTGCTGCTGCATGAAATCGCCCACGGCCTGGGACCGCGTTACGTGCACGGCACGCAAACGCCGGTGAACGTGGCGCTACGCGATCTGTACTCCTGGATCGAGGAGAACAAGGCGGACATCGCCGGGTTGCACAGCCTGCGCTATCTGCGCGAGCATGAGATCATCGATCCTGAACTCCGAAAGCAGCACTGCGTGAGCTATCTCGGCTCCATATTCCGCACCATTCGTTTCGGCACCGGCGAGGCGCATGGCAAAGCGGCGCTGGTATCGCTGAATTATCTCATGGAAAACGGCGGCATCGTGTATAATCCGGACACGAAGAAGTTTGCCATTGATTTCGATAAATTTGATGACGGCATAACGCTTCTGGCCAACGAGCTGCTGCTCATCGAGGCCGAGGGCGATTACGAGCGCGCCAAACGGTTGGAAAAGGATTACGGCCAGATGCCGGATTTTCTGCGTGAGGCTCTGGACGGCCTTAAAGATCTGCCCATCGATCTGGTGCCGGTGTACGAGGTAAAGTGGGAATAAATTCGGCCGGATTTGATTCAAAGCAGCCAGCTAAAAGGATAGTCAGTCGATCCGGTTTTCGGCGGCGCCTCTCAGTGCCGCCGAAAACCGTTTTTTATTTTTAGTACCTTCGGGAGCTTGAGCTTTGAGAAAACCCGCCCCCGGGCTTTCCTGCCGAAGACATGACCCCATCTCCAATTAGCCCCAAAAGACAGAATCGGTATCCGAGCGTCCCTGCCGGGCGCCCGCCGTTGGCCGGAGGCCTCGGGCTGGTTGGAAAATTCAGCAACCACGTCCCTTCCGCGCCCAACCGTGACTCCCATCCATCCGTGATCATCTGCGAAATCAGGGATTCCTGGCAGAGAGGGCCGCCATCGCCAGCCGGGCTTGTGGCGCAGAGATCCCCTGTCCTCCGGTCAATCGAGCTTCTCCACCTCCACTCTGGCGTCGTTATAGCAGGCGCCGCCGCCGATGTCGTTGACGTGATCCGGGCAGAGGGCATTGGCGGTCTGGCCGTTGAGCGAAATTTTACGCCAGGCGCCCTTGGGCATGGAAACCACCCCGGGCCGCACGCGATCCGACACCCGGGCATAGCAATGCACCTCGCCCAGCCGGTTGCGCACCCTGACGCGATCCCCCGACTGAATGCCGCGTTGCCGGGCATCGCGCGGGTGCAGGGTAACTTCCAGCCGGTCGAGATTGAACTCGCCCAGGGTGCTGCTGATGAGTTTTGGACTGGACGGCGTGATCAGTTGCAGAGGGAATTCAACTTCTTTCGGTGCTTCGTAGCGGTAAGGGTCTTTGCCGAGTACCGCCGGACACAGGTCGATTTTGCCGTCCGGGGTCTGCGGAAAAACAGTTTGAAACATCACCGGCCGCTCCCCGGGGAAGTCGAACCGCTGTCCGAGGCCGGCTTTCATTTTGGCCGGACTGACGGCGGTGCGGCCTGCACGCAGCGCCCCGCTGATTTTCTCCAAAAACGTTTGTGTATCCCAGGTGAACGGCGCCTCGCGCCAGCCCATGGCACGGCCCAGCGCGGCAAACACCGCCTCATTCGGCCAGGCCTCCCCGCAGGCTTCAATCACCGGTCGCACCCCGCCGATGCGGTAATTCCCATACGCTTTTTTGATTTCGTACTGTTCCAGAAACGTCACCGCGGGGAGCACCATATCCGCATAGCGCGCCGTATCGGTCATCACCTGCTCGTGCACCACCGTGAACAGGTCTTCCCGCATGAGCCCCCTGATCACGGCGTTTTGATTCGGCGCCGTGGCCACGGGATTGGCATTGTACACGAACAGCGCTTTGACCGGCGGCTCCAGCGGCTCATTCAAAATGCGGCCCAGTTGCGACATGTTCAGGACCCGCGTGTTCCACGACATCGGGCCGAAGACCTCCTGCAAGTCCAGGCGTGCGGCGCCGCTGTTGCTCATGGTGTAGCCGCCCCCCGGCTTGCCGAACTTGCCGAGCAGCGCCGGCATGGCCAGAATGGCGGCAATGGCCCGGCCGCCGTTGCGGTTGCGCTCCGTGCCCCAGCCGCAGCGGATCACAGCAGGGTCGGCGTCCGCAAATTGCCGTGCCAGAGTTTCAATCCCTTGCGGCGGGACATCCGCTTCCTTTGCAGCCGCTTCCACCGGCCAGGCATCGGCGGCGGCGAGCAGCGGCTCGCTGTGTTTCGCATACTTGCCAATGAATTCAGCATCGAGCCGGCCCCATTCGCGCCACAGGCGGATCATGGCCAGGGCCACCGGCAGATCGGTGCCGGGCCGCACCGGCAGGTGCAGATCGATCTCCGCGCGCGAAAACGCATTGCGCGGATCCACCACGGCGATAAACGCCCCGCGCTTTTTGGCCTCGCGCAAAAACGGCACCAGATGGATGTTGCTCACCTTCGGATTGGCGCCCCAGATGACGATGCATTTCGCATGCACATAATCTTCAAACGCCACGCCGGGCATTTTGCCATACATGGCCTTTGCTACCTCGCCCGATGGTGCGGCACAAAAGGTCTTGGCCAGCCGCGATGCGCCCAGGCGCGCAAAAAAATAATCGTCCAGCGCATCCTCTCCCAGCAGGCCGTTGGAACCGCCGTAATGAAACGGCAGGATGGCCTCGCCGCCCCAGCGGTCGCGAATCGCCCGCAGGCGGCCCGCCACGATATCGATGGCTTCCTCCCAACGGATGCGCTCGAATTTCGCCGCACCTTTGGGCCCGATCCGCCGCATGGGATACAGGATGCGGTCCGGATGATACACGCGCCGGGCAAACCGGGAGACTTTGCTGCAGATAAATCCCGCGGTCACCGGATCGTCCGCGCTGCCGGAAATCCGGCGAATGCGGCCTTCGGCCACCGTCACCTCGAGCGCGCAGGAGTCCGGGCAATCCATGGTGCAGGTGGTATGAAAAACACGGTCTGTCATAATATCCTTCAGGTTATTGGTTTTCTGTATCTTGAGAAGCATCTCGATAAAAGTTGAACAGAAAATCCGTATCTTTGGGCGAGAGATCAAACATGGCGCTTGCCTGGTTGATCAAATCCACCATAGAGGCATCGGGGTTCTCCTTGCGGCTCTCTGCAATCCACTTCACCGCTCTTCGCAGGGCGTCACCCTCCGGCATGATATTGGACATCGGCACCTCCCTCGAATGGGTTCAATTATCTGCTTGAAAGGGCACATCGGTGCGTGGAAGCACTGACAAGCGTTCCGCGCATGAAAGTACAAATTTCCCCACTGCAATGCAAAAGAAATCCGGCCCCGCGCCGTCCTTCCCCATCTTGACACCGCATTTTATTTTGTGTATATTTGGCAACTCGATTTCTAAACGGCCTAATACATTCCATTTCCCGGATAAATAAATAGATCAACAGCGGTTGCGCCGCGTTTTTGGAGTTGGAACCCCCTTTTGTTGCGGAGGATTCATGATGCACGACGATTTGCAGCAAAAAGTACAAGACCTGCATATGGATAAAATCAAGCGGCATATTTTTTTATGCTGTTATCAAACCAATCCCAAATGCTGCAGTTGGGAGGAAAGCGAAAAAAGCTGGCTGTATTTGATGGAGCGTTTGCGGGAACTCAAACTCACCAAAGCCGGTGGCATTTTCCGCACCAAAGCCAATTGCCTGCGTGTTTGCACGCGGGGTCCCATCGCTGTAGTGTATCCGGAGGGCGTGTGGTACCACTCATGCACCCCGGACGTGCTGGAACGCATTATTCAGGAGCATCTCATTGGAGGGAAGCCGGTCAAAGAATACATGATTATTGGGCCGGAAACATTGGAGGAATCCCGGTAGCAGAACGCTGTAAGATTGAAATATCTTTGTACCGACGGTCATGAAATGTTCCCGCGGTGCAGCGGATGGCCGCGGGAACGTTTCATCAGCTTTTCAGGACGAAACCGCCACCGCTTTTCGCCAGGCGCGTTGCCGCTCCTTCCATTTTTGATGAATCCATGCCGGTAAACTCAAGCTCCCCATGAAAATCAGCGCAAGGATGACCTGCCACACCCCGGGCAGCGCTTTCACCGCATTGTACCATGGCAAGATCAAATAAAGCACAAGCGTATGGAAGATATACACCGCCAGGGAGTGGCGTCCCAGGAAAGCCAGCCAGTTTGTCCCCGGGATGGATTCGAGGTATGCTGAGATCCGGTATAAACTGTACGTCAGAACTAAAAAATTAAACAGGCGCAACCAGCCCAGGGTGCTGCGCAAGGTGGCATCACTGCTTTTCAGGAGCGCCACTCCCACAGGCGAATGGCGGAACATCAATAAAAGACCGGTGATCGACCACCAAACCCAAACGTTGCCGGCAGGTACAGACCACTTCCCGGTCGTCAGCTTCCGATAGCCCAGCCAGAGTCCGATGACAAACAGCAGTTGCCATGCAAACGGATCAAACATGCCGACGGTTATTTGCAAATTGCACTGAAGACGCAGCCAGGCAAACCACCGGTCGCACCAGCCAATCTGAGCCATGCCCCAGAGCCCGGCACTGGCGATCAGCGCAAGCTTATCCCAATGCATTTTAAACAGTCGGAGCACCAGCGGAGTAAGCAGCAAAAATCCAACGTACATGGGTAAAATATCCAGAAACTGGGGCTGATGAAGAAGCAACGCCGAATATAAAACAATGGATTCCGGCGGGTCGGGGAAAAAGCCCATATTCGATTTGAGTGCGGCGCTCAGAGCAGGCCAGTAGTGCGCCACGGCAGCGATGAAAAGAATGGAAAGGATGTGAGCGAAATAAATCAGGCGCGCTCGTTTCAGGGCAGCCGTCGCCATCTGGCCAACCGACTGTTGCATCAATCTGCCGTAAACCAGCCCTGAAACGATGCCGGAAATGAATACAAATGCCTCGGCCACGGAGACGAAGCCGATGGTCTCCTGAGTGACCCGGGTGATGGGCCCGCCAAAATGATCAACCGTCATGATGGCAAGGCTTAAACCACGAAAGATGTCAAGACTGCGAATACGTGAATAACTCAAAACCCAAATCCTGTCGTCAATGCGCCCTTGGTGATCGATCCTCTCGATTCCATCCGTTGCGATACCGTACACATACGAGTCATGCCGGACGGGCCGGCGCTCAATCATGGCAAAACATCGGGGTAACGATATTCGGCGTTGCCCACACGCTCAAACGCCAATCATGGAGACCGTAGCCGGGAGCGGCCAAAACGATTTTATCCGGCTTCCGCCCCATGCCTTCTCCAATGGCGATGTTTGAAAATCGGTTCCGGACAGTTCCATCTTTTCCCGCCCCCGGCAACGCAGGGTTATGGCTGATCTCCGATGTACCGGAACCGGCACCTACTCTTTCATTCGACGCAATTGAGGGTTCTGATAAATCTTCAAGCCCCTGATTCGCGATTTTAGCCTCTGATAGCGTTTTTTTCGCGATCGGCTTTTATCCTCGCCTGCGAGCGAATGAAAGTGATGGGGTTTGGTTCTGGTCAAATCACCAATAAAAACAGGGCGCTACTTTTTTATACAACCGTTCCTGGGGAGTGCGTATGAATCCGGCCCGGTTCGTGATGAAACGATTTCCCCGGACAACGGCATCATTTTGCCAAAGAACCGCTTGCAAATCGAGGCAACATTTTGTAAAATAAGCGCGATCGAATCGAAACGGAGGCACCGAACCCCTGAATACTGTGAGGACGCATGAAATTCGAAAGCACCCTTATTAAAAAATATTGGCCGGCCGAAGACAAGAACGCCGACGGCGATATTATCCCGCAACTGTACATCCAATGCGAAGCCGAGCTGGACAACAGCCGGCAGGTCGCGCATCTCTTCACCAGTATGCTCAAGGGACTTGTTCAGGTCACTTTCACCCAGGAAGAAACCGGTGAGGCGGTTACATTGCCGGCAGCCACTATCAAACCTTTCAATGTGAAGCAGAAGAAAGTGCGCATCGGCAAAGGCGAAGATGCCGCCGTGGTGCTCACTGAGTATGCCCACATGACCATCGTTACCCGCCTTGACGAAGCAGGTGAACTCATGAAGGATCTTTATCCCCTGTTCAACCGCAAGGTGCTGATGGAAGTGGAGGATTTCCGCAGTGAGCCAACCGTTGTTACTGAACCTGTGGCGAACTCCACGGCGGCAACCGAACCCTCAGATTCCCCGCCCTCGCCGGAACCCCCGGCGGAGTCCGAGTCATCGAATGAGGAAAGCCCGTTCTGAAAGTGTTGATCCCCCTCAATGCCTGCGGGCACTCCACGCACCCGGTTTTGTTGAATTTGACCCGGGGCTGACCCGCGAATTTCGGTGGTGCAGTCAAAACCCTGCCGGTTCTTTGCCGAACGGAGCCCGTCGAGGTGAACAGGGCATCCCGGCCGTCGCTTCCCCGCTCATTTCCGGGTTAACGCCTCCTGTTGACGCAAGAGTTCAATTTTTTTGGACTTTTCCTGCACAAAATCCGAGCGGCTGTCGAACCCGATCATGCGGTAATGCACCTTGCCATCCCGGCCGATGAGAATCAGCGTGGGAATCCCGCGCACGCCGTACTTTTTCTGGATCTCCGGCGCATGCGCCACAGGGAAAGTGTATTTGTTTTTCTCGATGAACCGCTCCACCACGTTCCGGCCCTCATCGATGCTGATGGCCAGAAACACCACATCCGGCTCACCCTGATATTTTTCATACAATTTCTGCAGATGCGGCATCTCGGCAATGCACGGGCCACACCACGTGGCCCAGAAATCCAGCAACACCACCTTGCCCCGCTGCTCCCGCAGCGAAAACCGCTCCCCGGTCAGGGTGGTGACTTCAAAGTCGGGAGCCTCGCCGCTGAGAATCGAACGTGCCTGCAAAATGGCCTGCTCGAGGGTGAGGTCCGCCGGCACGGGCAGTGGCGCGCTGGCGGCGCTGGTATCGCGATGGGCAAAATCCAGAATGGCCTGCGGCAGCCTGTCCAGACCGCCGTAGCGCTTCTTATAAGCCTGTTCGAGGTACTCCCGGGCCTGATCCACACGGTGCTCAATCAGCGCCGCCATGAGGTGATCGATGGCCCTGTCCAGCTTGCCCGCGCCCAGATAAGCCCGTCCCAACATCAGAATGGCCCGCTTTTTTTCGCGTTTGTTCAACCGCATCCCCTCTTCGAGTGCGGAAATCGCCTCATCGAAGGTCTGTTTTTGAAGCAGCACCTTCGCAAGGCCTATCAGCATCGCGCCGCGGATCTCATCGGCAAGCCGCTGCAGTTCCTCCTGTGAGTAGATACCAAAAGCCACCACTCCGAGCAGTTTTCCCGGATTGATGATGTCTATTCCGTGCCGCGCCACTTTCTCGGCCAGGTCCAATCGCTCAGGCTTTTTCGCGAGCTCATCGGCGAGCGTGTAATAGACAAACGGATCGGGATGGCTGGAGTCAAGCAGTTCTTCTGCCAGCTTTCGTAGCCCACGGTCATCCTCGCGTTCCTGATAACCCCGAATCAAGCTGTGCACGGCAATGGATTTCACAAGCGGTTTGGAAATGGAGTCGGCCAGCTGCATGGCCTGTTCCGCCAGCCGGACGGCTTTCTTCCAGTTGCGTGTCCGGTAATAGTCAAGAATACGGTCGTAAGCGCCGGCGATCATGCTGGAATTCGGATAATCCCGAACCAATTGCTCATATATCGCGATGGCTTTCGTGGTGTCCGGCTCGGTTCTGGCCATCCAGTACAGCGCCTCTGCTGAAACGTCCGGATCGGCTTCGCGGAATTTTTCGTAAACCTGCTGGTAAAGCGAAATTGCATTCTGCGGCTGTTCCAATTCATTATAAGCCCTTGCCAGCAGAAAATAGCTTTCCGGGTCATCCGGCGCATTCCGGACGAATGTCTGAAAGACCTCGACCGCTTTTTCCGGCTGTCCCATGCGCTGGTAAGCCCGCGCCATGCCCTGATAGCCGACCTTGTTCCGGGGGTCGTACTCCACGCTTTTCGCGTAGTAATAGAGCGCCTTTTCCAGCTCATCGTTGGTCAGATGCACATAGCCCATGGCGATGTTGGCCCAGGTGTAGGTCGAATCCAGGGCATACGCTTTGCGGTAATACGCGGCCTTGTCTTCCGTCGATTTGGCCAGCTTGCCGAGCAGGTACAAGAACACCGGATTGTTCGGCTCAGCTTCATGCATTTTCTGGTAAGCCGATCGCAGCGAATCCCGATCCGATATATGATCAATCAACTCCCGGTGCGCCTCGGTGAAATTGGGATCCAGTTGCACGGCCTGCTTGCACAGCTCCACAATCCGGCCAAACTCGTTTTGCCGGTGAAAGCGCATGGCCTGCTGATACAGCTCCCGGGCTTTTTGTTTGGGATGCTCCTGCGCCAGCCCCACTGAGGCCAGCCACAGGCTCAAAAACAGGATAACCCGCCTACTCCCACGCATGCCGATCCTCCCTTTGGGTTTACGTGAACCGTTTTGGCGTGAATGCCAAAGTATTCCGACGACAGAGAAGCAATCCTGGTGGGTTTGCCTCCGGTGTAGTCTTTCTTGCCGCCCTCTTTCCCGGTTTTTCTTAAAACCAGGCTGAAGAGAAAACAGCAGATGAGGCGTCGTGCACAGGGATCCGGTGCCGTACTCAAATCCCGAATGGTTCCTCCCGGCGTGCAGTCTCCGAAAGCAATTTAATAGGGTGGATAAAAGCACCTTTCCATCAAATCGATTTCACAAATTCATTGATAAAATTAATAATAAATTTCTGCATCCAGAATGGTAAAATCAAGCAAAACCTGGACTGGAGAAATCCGTGGCCGGATGCCATTGCGATCGACGCTGTGCGTGTTGCAACGCCGGCTGACTTCACAAATCCCTTGACATCGTCCCCGGTTTTATTCTATTTTAAGGCAGACAGGGATGAGATGCATGATTTTGCCGGAACGTTCATCGAAAGGAGGCACGATATGGAGTATTCCTACCAGGATCTCAAGCATAAAACCGTGGCCGAATTGAGAGACATCGCGTCTGGCATCGAACACGAAGCCGTGCAGGGCTACACGCAAATGAACAAGGATCACCTCATCAAAGCCATTTGCACAGCGCTGAATATCGACATGCATGAGCACCACGTGGCCATGCTCGATCAAAAGACCAAAACGCGCATCAAGCAGCGCATCCGCGCTCTGAAAAAAGAACGCGACGAAGCCATTGCCGAGCATGATTACGACCGGCTCAAACGCGTACGGAAACAGATCAAAACGCTGAAGAAAAAACTCCGCCGCGCCATGGTGTAAGCCATTGCGGTCGGGTTCCATAGGGTTGTGAAAAAAGGCGGCCAATGACCGCCTTTTTTATTGCCTTTCATATCATATCCGTCCGGTGCGGTACAGGTTCCTTTTCAGAGCGCGAAGCCATTTTTCCCGGCAGTCCAGCGCGAAGGCATGCCCGTCGGGCGAGCTACTTTCGGCCGGAAACCTCAAGCGAATTCCAAAAATTTCTGGAGGTTTCGGACTGATAGGAAAAATTTGGAATTTCGGCCTGCCGGTAAGGATGAAATTGGGGGCAAAGGGGAAATTGGGCGGCAGGTTCAAAATCATGACCAGATGCAGATCCATCAATTGCGAATACCGAGGCGTCCTTCCCCATACGGCTCCCCGTATCTTTCTATGGAATCCCCTAAAAGCCTGAAACCGAACCCGGCCAGTACCCCATCCCCCGGATACGCAGCCGCTGATGGTCGTAATCCCAACGGGCGCCCAGCAGGGTCTCAGCCAGCCACAGTCTGGATTCCACGTGCTCCGTCCATTCCGGGATACGGTACACGGATTCTCCCTCAGCCAACGCCGCAAAAGGAATGAGCTGATCGGCAAGGTAACGGTCGGTGGTGGCTCCCTGCTGAATATCCTGCAACAAATGCCGCGCCGTATTGCGGCCGATCCATTCCGAGGCACGCCGCGGAGCTCCGGCCATATCCGCCCCCAGCACGGAGCCCGTATCACTTTCGGCCCACAGACACAAAGCCGCTCCGGGCTGAAGGGCCGGTTTGCCAAATGCCGGACGGCGAGGTTCATCATACAGGGTGGTAATATGACAATTCATGTTTTTGGCGCGCAAAATCCGGATCGCTTCCTCAGCCATACGGTGGGACACCCGGCGTTCCTGCAGATGCGACGCCAACGCGATGCCATGAATCGTCTGAAACTTGCCCTGGTCGGAAAGCCGGATGGGCTGGAGCGGCCGGCGCAGCGGCTGGATCTGCAGTATCAACTCACCGCCGCCGGATGGAACGTATCCCGGCCGCTGGATATGCAGTTGTACCTGCGCGCCCATGCGGGAAAGCTGCCGAAAAAGACAATGAACGAGATGAAACGGTGTGGGAGCGTGATCCTGAAACAAGCCGCCGGTGATGTGCAGCCGGGTCGGCTGCCGGGCGTAAAGGAACAGGGGAATCATCGCCAGTACAAACAGAGTGGCTGATCCTGAGGTGCCGATATCCCATCTCAATTCGCCGCCTTCCGGCCGCTGCTGCGGCACAAATTCGATCTCCGACGACCCTTTGGCCGCTCCGCGGATTCGGGCCCGGCTCCACTGAGCGCATGCCTGTACCACACCGAGGTGCTGCGGCCGCAGCCCGGGCCGGTCCCGCCGCGCGCGAATGTTGACCAGCCGCACGCCCTGTCCGAGCAAAACGGCATAAGGAATCGCATCGCGAACAAAGGTGCCCGAGCCGGATTTTTGACTGCCATCGATTTCTACCATGATATGAACCGGAGATGACGCAAGTTCTTACGGCATCCGATGGTGATCCGCTTCCAGAACTCGCATGAGATATTTGCCATACTCATTTTTCATCAGCGGCGTCGCCAGACGTTTGAGCTGTTCCGCATCGATGTAGCCCATCCGGTAGGCAATTTCTTCGACGCAGGAAATTTTCAGCCCCTGCCGTTTTTCCACCGTTGCCACAAACGAGGCCGCTTCGATCAAAGAATCGTGAGTGCCGGTATCCAGCCAGGCGAAACCGCGGCCCAGTAATAGCACATTCAGCTTGCCCTGTTCCAGATAAATTCGGTTTAGATCGGTAATCTCCAGCTCGCCGCGCGCGGAAGGCTTCAGGGTTTTGGCAAATTCCACCACGTTCCGGTCATAGAAATACAAGCCGGTGACCGCAAAGTTGGATTTGGGCTTTTCGGGTTTCTCTTCGATGCTGATGACCCGGCCGCTATCATCAAACTCCACCACGCCGTAACGCTCGGGATCGCGGACATAGTACCCAAACACGGTGGCGCCTTCTTCCTGCCTGGCCGCCTGACGCAGCATCGCCGGTAAACCGTGGCCGTAAAAAATGTTGTCCCCCAGGACCAAAGCCACACGGTCATCGCCGATAAACGATTCACCAATAATGAATGCCTGAGCGAGTCCTTCCGGTCGCGGTTGCTCGGCATAGTGAAACGACAGCCCAAGCTGATGTCCGTCGCCTAGTAGCTCGCGGAACCGGGGCAAATCTTGCGGTGTGGATATGATCAAGATATCGCGGATGCCGGACAGCATCAACACCGATAGCGGGTAGTAAATCATGGGTTTGTCGTAAATGGGAAGCAATTGTTTGCTGATAACCTGAGTGATCGGATACAACCGGGTACCACTGCCTCCTGCCAGAATAATGCCTTTCATAAACGCTCCTTTAATCCTTTTTGCATTCGGTTGTAACTTCGGGAAGATTTTGCTGAAAACGAAATGCGGCTATGATTCAACATCGTAAAATAATGCGCATAAATTACAAGATTGCGGAAATATAAGCAAATGAAAATAGTGGCTTGCGCGGATGCCGGATTTGTAGCACCATCCGTATGTTATCAAATATCGGAGATTTTTTCCCTGTTTAAAAGGGTGCCTGGCACTTGCCGGTCCACTAAAGAACAGGCATGGTTCCGTTCGGTGAAATACAGCTTGATATTCAGGACGCGAAGGCGCCCCCGCCGGGAGCCCGCCCTCGTGCGGAAGCTCCGGGCGAATTGGTAAATTCGGGATTCCTCGGTTGGCCGCCGGGCAGGAAATTGGGAGCAGAGCGAAGTCTTTGTGGTAGGATCATGTTCACATAAAACCGCCCATCCCGCCCCGGGGCAGGACAGGATGGGCATCGGCTCGTGAGGAAGGAGAAGAACAGGGATTTTGGAGGTTTGCTACTGCAACATCAGAGCCTTATCTTTTGGTTTCGTCGTGCTGTCAGCAGAATCCCCGGACGACTCGACCGCCTCCCAAACCGGCTCATCGTGCTGCGCCGTCGGTTCGGGCTCCGCCGTTTCACGCCGCCGGCGCACAAAAACGTATCCGCTTCCGATCACCAGCAATGCCACAATCATCGACGGCCAGATCCATCGGCTTCCTCTGGATTGCGGTTGATCGTGCTGCGGTACGGCCAGTGCGGCGGATGGTTCGACTTCAGCAGGCGGCGTTTCCGGTTGCCTGTCGTCCTGCGGCGTCAATTTCGCCTCAGGGGTTGTTTCTGATTGCAATACGGCCTGGACATCCGGTTCATGCTTACCGGGTTCATCGGCCACCGCCGTTTGCCGAACGTTTCGCCGGTTCCGGAATTCGGTCATTTCAGCTTCACTCTCAATTTTTGCCATCTGCTCCTGCTCGAATGCGATTTCGTTGACTTCCGATAACCGTCTGGCGCGAGCGATTTTGGCGACGGCGGCAGCTTCAGGCAGCATGATGCGCTCACCGGGATAAATTTTATCCGGGTCCGGTGCCCGGTTCAGGAGCGCCAGCGCCCGCCAATAGCTGGCCTTTCCGTAATACTGTTGCGCAATCTTGCTCAAATACTCCCCGGGCTGAATCACATGAATACGCGGTTCGTTCAAAAACAGGCGGTTGCTCCACAAGGTTTCGCCGTGAATCCAGAACGAAACCAGAATCACCGAGAAAAAAAGTCCCTTCAATAACACCTTCATGATACACCTCCCTTAATGGTATGGGTCGTGGTTCTGGTTCTTTTCAAGGGCACATGGACGTGCAACCATTCGCTGAATTCCCGCCAGCGATGGGTCAATCGTGCGGCATACCGCCCGGTAAACCGAAAATACAGAAGCAGCCCCACCGCTGCACCGAAGATGCCCGGCAGCAAGGGGACGGAATTAACCAGGGGCAGAGAAAATGCCGCCCGGCTACCCAGATAACACAGAACCCCCGCGATAGCGTATGCCGGAATGCGCCATCTGGAACGATCACCGCGGTAGGCAATCGCCGCGTGTGCCAGGAACACGCCGGTCAATAGCGTCAGTCCAATTTGCCATATCGCCATAATGCTTTCCTCGTTTTGCCTATCAGAATTCAGGCGCCATGTCAGCCAGCGCCATCCATGGTCGGGATGGCTCACGCAAACCGGATGCCAGAAAACGGTTCTCTGCCGCCGACAGTGATAACACATGAATTATCAATACGTTGTATTCATTCAATCGACGTTGATCCGTGGGGGAAAACAGGAAGGCGAAATGTGTAATTTTTACATATCGGAGAGCAGCAAAAATGATTTTGCGGATAATTGAAGACGAGACAGGCAATTAGCAAACTGTGTAAAAATTACCTGCCCTGATAGCGAGACAATTTATTGTGTAACGTTTTCAAACTGATGCCGAGCACCCGCGCCGTATGTGTTTTATTATTTTTCCATTTTTGGAGGGTACGAAGAATAACCTGCCGCTCCACTTCCGCCAGCGGTGTACCCAGCGGAACCATCAAAAAATCATCGTGATCGCTCGCAGCCGGCGTGGAAACCGATTTCTCGTCCGGCTGCAGCGACGGCGGCAGGTCTTCCAGTTCGATTTGGTTGGATCGGCATAAAATCACCGCACGCTCGATGGCATTCCTGAGCTCGCGAACATTGCCGGGCCAGGTGTACTCCATCAATCGCTGCATGGCGCGGGCGGAAATGCTCTCGACGGGCTTGTTCAAAACATCCGAAAACGTTTTTAAAAACGCCTGCGCTATAATGGGAATATCTTCCCTGCGTCGGCGCAGGGGCGGCAACTCAATTTCGATCACGGCCAGCCGGTAATACAAATCCTCCCGCAACCGGCGCTTTTCAATCGCCGCGGCGGCCGGCTGATTGGTCGCCGCAATAATGCGCACATCCACCTGCATTTCTTTTTGTCCCCCCACCCGGCGGAACGCCCGGGTCTCCAGCACGCGCAGGAGTTTGGCTTGCAGTTCGATCGGCATTTCGGTGATTTCATCGAGAAAAAGGGTGCCGCCGTCCGCCTGTTCGAAATATCCCGCCCGATCACGGATAGCGCCGGTAAATGCCCCCCGGACATGCCCGAACAGTTCGCTTTCGAGAATATTGGCGGGCAGGGCAGCGCAATTCACCGCCACGAACGGTTTTTGGGCGCGGCGGCTCTTGTTGTGAATCGCCTGCGCTGTCAATTCTTTGCCGGTGCCGCTTTCGCCGGTGATAAATACACTCGCGTCCGTCGGTGCCACGGCATCGAGGGTCCGGTAAAGTTGTTGCATCACCGGGGATTTGCCGAGCAGGCCTTCATAGCGCGACAAACCGGCAAGCTGGGTTTCCAGCGCCCGGTTGCGGTCCACAAGCGCTCGCTTTTCCAGCGCGTGTTTCAGCACGCGCATGATTTCCTGATCATCCACCGGCTTGGTAAGATAATCAAACGCTCCAAGGCGCATGGCTTCCACAGCCGTTTCAATCGAGCCCTTGCCGGTGATCAAAATGATTTCGGTGCTGAGATGGTTTTTCTGAGCCCGCGATAAAATATCCAGCCCTGACAGATCTTCGAACATTAAATCCAGCAGCGCGACATCAATGGCGTGATCTTGCAGCTTTTTCCATGCCTCCCGCCCGCTGGTGGCGGTCACGATGTGATAATTTCCCTGCTCCTGCAAAATCATTTCCAGTGCTTCGCATACCGAGGGGTCGTCATCTGCAATCAAGATGCGGGGCGTGTGTTTGAATACAGTCATGAGTGCTTTTCCATTTCCGTCAGCATTGCCTTGAACTGTTTGAGCTGATCTTCGTGATCCTGGACTTTGGTTAAAACGGTTTGCAGAAGGCGTTGCAATCGGGCCGCATTTTCACCGTCGAGATTTTGTGCCATATAGATCGCCGCTTTTATGTTCAAATGAATCGCATGTTGGCTATGCAGCAAATCGTGAATCAAATTCCGCAGTTGCTCCCGGTCCATGATGTTCTCCTGGTTTCATTCCTGTTGTCTGTGGCCTGTGACTAAAGATACCATCCGTGGCGCGCATGACTTTTTCAAATCAGGAACGTGCCCCGGGAACGAGCCGCAAATGCCCGATAGTGGGGTCCCACGTTTTTCCGCTGGCCGGGATTGCAATTTAAGCCGAAGCATTCAAATATTTTTCCATGATCCGGTATAAATCCTGAATGTCGAAAGGCTTGGTCAGGACGTCTTCGCATCCGGCGTCACGGGCTTTCTGCTGATCTTCCATCATTGCGCGGGCGCTCAGAGCGATGATGGGAATGTCACGGAGCCGTTTTTGCGATTTGAGCGTTCGCGCCACCTGGTACCCATCCATTCCGGGCATCATAATATCCAGCAGAATCAAATCCGGATGCCATCGCTGGGCGGCGGAAATGGCGGCCGCACCATCCGCCGCAAATTCGACCTGATATCCGGCTTCTTCCAGCAAAAACTGCATGGCTTCGTGGATGCTGATATCGTCATCGATCAGCAGAATCCTGGGCTTACGGGCGAGCAATCGCCGGCGACGTTTCGCAGATCGGGGGTTGGCTTTCCGGACCATCGTCTGATCAGCAGGTTGAGCCGGAATGGTAACCGTAAAACGGGACCCTTTTCCCGGCTCGCTTTCCACGGCAATCCGGCCGTTCAGCAGGTTCAAAATATTTTGTACGATGGCCAATCCCAGCCCCAATCCTCTGCGATTCGGTTCCCGCGATGGTTGTATTTGATAAAACGGCTTAAAAATCTCCCGCAGCTTCGATTTGGCGATTCCAATGCCGGTATCTTCCACCTGAATGCTCAAAACCTTATTTGCCCCCTGCCAGCCCAGTGACACACTGATCTGTCCGGCTTCGGTAAACTTCAGGGCGTTATTGGCTAAATTCAAAATCAAACGCCGCAGCAGGTTTTCGTCGGAAATCAGTGTTTCCGGGACATTCTTGCCGATTCGAGTCTGCAGCCGCAATCCTTTCTGTTCGCATAACGGCCGAACTTCCGCCTCAACGCTTTTGAGCAATTCAGCCGGTGAAAACGGCGCCGGATTCGGCTCCACACGGCCGCTTTCAATTTTCTGAAAATCCAGCAGATTGTCAATCAATTTGAGAAGATAGTCGCTGCTGTTGTAGATGGTCTCCAGATAGTGCTGTTTTTCCTGTTCACTGAGCTCTTTTTTCTGCTGCATGAGCTGCACATAGGTGAGCACAGCGTTCAGGGGAGAACGCAAATCGTGGGAGACGTTGGCCAGAAATTCTGAAATCGCCAGGTTGGCCCGCTCCAGTTCACGTGCCTTTTGCTCGAACGCTTCAAACAGCAACCGGCTTTCCAGCCAGCCGGCCAGGCGTTTGCTCAGTTGGGAAAACCACTCGGCTTCGTCGCCGTGCACCTCATTCTCAGGCAGCAACAGCGCCATGGCGCCGAACCGCCTTTGATTGCGGCGCAGTTCGGTCAGCAGGATATGCGAAAAGTTCGTGATCGCACGGCCCGGCAACAGCGCCGCCAACTCGGAAGCGGCCTCTGCGATTGGCTGCCATTTGGGCCGCTGGTTTCGTACCGGCGGACGCAGCACCTCCAGCAGTGCTCTGGCCTTGGCTTCGGGCAATAGGAGCGTTTGAATTTTCCGGCGTTTGGCCTGCGCCCAGACGGCAAAGGTGCGATGATCATCCACCACCACAAGCCAGCCGCAGGGGAATATCCGGTACAGCCGCTCTGCGAGATGCGATAGCGATGCATCCAGCTCCGTTTCCTCCTGCAAGATGGCATCCAGATCGAGCAGTAGATGTTCGAATTGTTTTCGCCGCTGCTCGTTCTGCCGCTTTCGTATAGCCGACAGCGCCTGATCCAGAAGCTCGCTCCACGCCTGCAGCCAGTGCAACAGGTGATCGTCCGGCGATTCGTGCATGGTAGCCAGCATGACGGCGGCCGGTGGATCCGCTGAACCGACCGGTACCGCGAGCAACGCTTTGTCTTTCTCACCGAGCCAGGGGGAAAGGC
>WFVT01000019.1 GCA_015491485.1 Candidatus Zhuqueibacterota bacterium | reverse complement strand
GGGCAGATTGCTCGGCGAAGGACGCTGATGCATTCGATTACCGGAAAGGGGACCTTCTCACCCTGAAAATCAATCTGTGCTTCACCGGGTGGATACTTAAATACAACGCGGGATGGAATTTGCAGGCATCTGCGGCGGCCAGGACAGGTGGAACGGTTTTAACTAAAATCGATCATCCGTGAATTGCCAGGATACGCGCTGCCATTGCTTCAATATGATCCTCGCGGGGTCAGTTTTCATTCCATTCGACGACCTGAATACGCGCACCTTTCTGCGAATCGTTGAACCGCACGCCTTTCAGATTTTGGACGGCCCCGGCTATATAGCGGATATTCAGATTCCCGGCTTCCAGTTCGATTTCACGTTTTGCGCAGGCGGCTCCGTCCAGCGTCCCATCATCGCCTTTAAAAACCAGCTCCCTCCTCGCATAAACAAATCCTTTCAGTTGAACCTGCTTGCCTTTGACCTCGATTTTGGATTTGCTCAGCAAAAGGGGGTGTCCGGTGCCGGTGGATTGCAAAATTACATCGTCCCCGATGATTCTGATCCTTCTTTCGGCAACCAACGTCCCGGTAAAGACCACATCCTCTTTCATTCTCGCTTCTCGGGTAACATACCACACACCGCTGTATGGGCTCCCCTGTCTATCGAAAGTATGGTTGCCGTTGATAAATTGGCCGGCATCAATCGCTTTTTGCTTGAAATAATTCCAATCGATTTCGGGCAATTTGATGTCCGGACGGCCGGATGTTATTTTGCCCTGAACAGTAACATTTCCGCGGCGCCGCATCCGGCCATTGGTATGCACATCACCGACGATTTGCCCGGACGCTTTTTTGTCAAACTCAATTTTTTCATCAGCCATCAGCACGTATGGCCAGTCGCTTCCCTTTGTTTGCAAAGCGGCCCGAATTTCAAACCGCTGGCCGTTGTAGGTAGCCACCACCCGGAAGGTGTCGCCGGCAATGCGATACACCGTATATTCCCCCTGATCGAAGCCATCCGTCAGCTCAGCAATGGGCACGCTGTCCGGATTTTGAATCCAATATTGAAATATATACGTCGCCAAACCGGCTTCGGCCACATAACGGGCGCGCTCCTGCGCTTCATAGCGCTGCTCGGCGCGAATTCCATAATATATGTAAACTCCCATTGCCAGGGCGATACCAGCCAACGTCGTGACCAGAATCAGCGATCCCACCAGAATCCAGCCGTGCTCTGCACGATTTCCAACATCAGGGGACATGACGGAGCGACTCCCGCAGGATGAATAGGTCGTTGCCATGAACGAGTTTGGCGAGCACCGTCCGCGGGCCCGGAGAGGAGAACTGCAAAGACAACGGCGCTTTGTCGTGCGGCAATAAAAGGGTGATATCACCGGGCTTTTCACGGAAATTTTTGGATGATGCCGATGTTCTTCGCGTGATTTTGAGCGCGCTTGCCGTACTATCCGCCTGCCAGCGCACGTATTGATTTTGCTGCTGCAGAATCACGGTTTTGCTCGAAAGCCGGGTGATCGCGGTGCTCCGGCGGACATCCCGGGTGAATTCGCGACTGAAGCGGACCCAGCCCGAATCGATCAGGCTGCGATCCTCTATCTGCTGCCAGAGCCGCAACGTGCTGTGAAAACCGGCCAGCATCATCACGCCAAGAATCGCCGAAAGCCCTACGGCGATCAACAACTCCATCAAACTGAATCCGCTCTGTGCATGAAGTGCTTTCATTCCGCCCACTGCAGAATCCGCGTCATTAACTGCACCCGGCCGCTCGGATAGGTGACCGAAACACGCACCTCAATCAGCCGCCGATCGATTTTTTTGATCCTGGTTTTTCTGAGAAAAGGCAGGGACGCCACCGGGCGGTCATCAGGAAATTGGTCGGGCGATACCGCCGCTCCCCCTTGTTCAAGCACGATCTGGCGTACCGCTTCGATCCGTTCCATCGCCATCTGAAACGCCTGCAGACGTTCATGCTGCCGGATGTGCAGCCGGCTGGATTGACTGAAAAAAGCCAATAGACTCACCAGCCCGACGGTGAGTAAGCTCACACTGAGAAGCAGCTCAAGCAGCGTAAAACCGCTTTCGCTCCATATTCCGGGGCGCTTTCCATCGGCTCGGGATACCGCCCCGAAACAGAACGGCTCTTTTGCTCGTCTATTAAAATTCCACATATTTATCCGGAAAAACCTTGCCGCCCAGATTCGGTACGACATTGCCGGATCTTGCTTCATAATACCATCCATTATTGCCGTTCATCCGTTTCACCGCCAAAATCAACCGTTCCAGGATGCGCTCATCGGTGGTGTTGATTTCCACGTAATCGGCGCTATCCGGATCGGTGAAAAACGGGTTCTCCGGAAATTTTTGCAGATACGGACCGAAACGGTAGCGATCGGTCTTCTTTGTCGATACCCTGCCTTTTTCGTCAGTAAACCAGGTCAATTGCCGTTTGAAAATTTTCTGGTCACCGCTGCTGTTATAATCATTCGGGCTGGCCGGGAAGAAGCCGTGATCGGCATGATAGGCAATGAGCGCCTCCCGAAGAATTTTCAGATTCGCGCGTAGCTTGGCCTCTTTTGCGGACGTATCCGAGCCTCCCATGTTCATTGCAACCACCGTGGCCAGCACCGCAATAATCGCCACTACAATCAAAAGCTCAGCCAGCGAAAATCCGCGTTGCTTTTTCATCTGTTTTGTCATTCTCAAAACTCCTTCGATTTGCTTTTATTATAACTCCAACCCGTTTCTACTCCCCCGCGAACAAGAGACCTCTTTAATAGGCTATCGCCATGGAAAATTTAAAATTTGCCATTTAACAAAAATGTCAAAAGCTGCAAATTCCCCCCGGTGCCCGTCTTTGCCGCGCTCAATAAAGCGATTGCACGGCTCTCATGATGGTACTGATGAGTGCGGTGGAAACCACACCCACGAACAGAGAAATCACCAGTAACATCACCGGCTCCAGCAATTGGACGGCACGTTTGAGCCGTTTTTCCAGTTCCGCTTCATAATAATCCGCGGCTTCTTCGAACATCCGGTCAAGTTTGCCGCTTTTTTCCCCCACTTCGACCAGGCCAAGAAACAGAGAAGGCAGAAAACGAATCTTCGAAAAGGTGGTATGCAAATCCACCCCGCTTGCCAATTCCATTTTGATATTGGTCATTAATGTGGCGGCATACCGATTTCCAAGGACCGGAATGGTCAGCTCCAGGTTTTTCAAAAACGGCAATCCGCTCTTCAGCATCATCGCCAGGCTGCGAGACATTCTCGCCGTCACGGCCAGGGTGGTGAGACCGCCGATTACCGGCAGCGAAAATTTCAGCCGGTCGATCCACCATTGCACGCGGGGACGGCGGTATAAAACCGTTGCCGCCAACAGCATCATCCCACCTGCGAGTGCCGCCTCACTTGCGTTCTGGCGCAAGAAATCACTTACCGCCAGCATCATGCGCGTCATGGCCGGCATTTCAAATTTATCCGTGTCCAGAATTTGCGCAAAGCGGGGCAGCACATAAAACGTCAGCAAACCGATGACGGCTGTACCGATTATAAAAAGCAAGCTGGGATAAATCATCGCTCCTTTGATTTCGCTGGCCAATTTGATGCGCTTTTCCAGATAATCCGCATAATGGGAAAAAATCTGATCCACGTTACCGCTTTCCTCACCGGCCGCCAAAAGGTTGACCAGCATAGGGCCAAATTCCTTTCGATATACGGCAAGCGCCGTATGCAAGGGTTTACCCTGCTCGATTTCGCGCTGCAAGCCTCTGGCGATTTCACTCAACCGCGAATTTTGTTTCTGATTGGCGACGACTTCCAACGCACGGGTTATTTGCAAACCGGCACTCAGCATCGTCGCCATCTGTCGGCAAAAATATTGCACATGCACGGGCTTGAGGCGGCGCCGGAACAGGGACACTTTGTTGCTGAAAAGAGAAGCCCGCTGACCCGCTTCTTGAAGTCGGAGCGGAATAATTCCACGCTGTTTCAACAACCGGAAAGCATCGGCCAGCCCTTCCGCCGAAATATTGCCTCTGGACAGGCTGCCTTCATGAGTTCGACCGACATATTGGTAAATTGGCATGGTACGCGAAACACACAGGGTTTGATCTATCTCATGATTTGGAATGCATTCGTCTGAATGTCGTGATGGAACCGTAGCCGTACGGTTTCGTGGATGGTATCGGATGTTCTCGGAGAAGCTTGATTATGAGGGGAAATGTAGGGGGCCGGTGCCTGCCGCCGTTTCGGCTACAGGCCCCGGCTATTATGCGGAAACGTTGGCTTGCGATACAACGTCTTCAAACAACTGGTCAAATTCCTCGATGCGGTCTTGCCAGTCAAATTTGCGCATGGATTCAGACAGCTCGATGCGCGTGTTGTCATAGTCCCGATAATGCAGAAGCAGATGGCGGAGTTTGTTGAGCAGGTCTGCTTCGTTTTTGTACAAAAATTCTTTGTGGAAGCGTTTGTCCAGAATTTCAGGATAGCTCAGACGGCGCGGCAACAGCGGCAAAGTATAGCAATACATCGCCTCGGTCACAGAAAAGCCAAAATTTTCCTGGATGGCGGTGGAGACGACGATATCGGCCATTTCCAGGAAACGGGCGTAATCCTCTTTGCTTTCCACAAACCCAAATTGAATAATGCGGTCTTTGAGTTGTTCCCGTGCCTGCAAAAATTCTTTGGGATGCACCTGATAATTTTCCCCCAGAATGATCAGCTTGAAAGGAATTCCTTCCTCTGCCAGCTTATACAGCACCCGGAAGAAAACCTGCGGCTGCTTGTCGAATTCCCAACGGTGGTTCCATAAAATCACCGGGGTTTCATTTTTAATCGGCCGGACGTTTTTAAAAGCACTGAAGTCGCAGCCCATATAAATCACCCGGCTTTTTCGGCGGATCGTGGCCGGCGCTTCGAGAGGAACAAATTCGGGAATCCGGTTGATGAATTCGGGCAGCTCTTCGTTGAATCGTTCGAGCTGGAAGATGCTGTTAAACAAATTCAAATTGGCGGTCAGCGCTGAAACGATGTTGATCAAGCCAAAGTGAGGATCAAAACTTTCACGCTCCGGCAGCGGGTAGGTCAACTGATTTTCGTGGAAAAATAAAATCATTGGCTTTTTATAATCCGAAAGCGCCTTAAATTCGGCCAGATTGAGCATATCCGTGGCGATGAGCAAGTCGTATTTTTTCAAACTCCTGGCGTACTGTTCCGCAAAATACAGCGCCGAAGCCCGGAGCCGCCATTTCCAGAATCGGGCCGGAAGGGTAATCGGTTCGATCTGGTGACGGCTGTATTTAACCAACCCATCCAAAAAATTTTTATGGGAACCGCCGTAAAAGCTTTCCAGAAAGACGATCTTCATGGATCTCGCTGAACCTCTTTACAAAAAATGAATGCGGAACGGTGAACATTCCGATACGCTGATACGCTTTTCTCGGCTCAAAATATCGGCTGCCGGCCCGAGCCGTTGATGCACTGTGGGACTGTCCAGAAACATGAATCTTCGATTCGGCGCCGCATCCGCCAGCGCCTGTATGATCATGGCTCCGGAACCCAAGCCGGGAGGAACCCTCCGGGATCGTGGCACGCCGGACGTCCCTGTTTCTGGACAGCCCACCGGTTTTGCATTGGCTCAAAAATGAACCCATTTATTCCCGCTTGCCAAGACGATGATCCATCATCAAAATGGCGGGGCCATGGTTGGCCGTCAGTTTCAACTGCTCGACGATTTCACTGGCGGTTTTCTCTTCTTCCACCTGTTCTTCAATGAACCACTGCAACATTACCTGCGTGGGATAGTCGTTTTCTTGCTGTGCCAGCTTGTACAGCTCGTTGATGCGCCCGGTAATGAATTTCTCATGCTCCAGCGCCTGCTCAAACGCCTGCTGCGGCGTACCGAACTCGGTGGGGGGCTGATCGATCGCCTGCAATTGCACGGTGCCGCCGCAATCATGAATAAAATCATATATTTTCATGGCGTGTTCCATTTCCTCTTCGGCCTGTTTGCGCATCCATTTGGCAAATCCGGGCAGGCTTTTGCTCTCAAAATAGGCCGACATGGCCAGGTACAGATAAGCCGAGTAAAACTCGTTCTTGATTTGCTCGTTCAAAGCGGCTTGCAATTTATCGCTCAGCATGTTAGAGACTCCTTTTTATTGAGGTTAAGTAATTGGATTGGATTCAAGATTGGATTATAGCATCGAAATCACCGCCAGAGTATTGCCACAGAAACACATGGCGTCCGCCGAATAATTAAACCAATTTCGGGATCAAATTCAATAAAAAAGGGGCTGTCCAAAAACATCAACGTCGCCGCCCAACGGTATTACCGGGTGGATTTCTGATGTTTTGGATGCCCGGCAATCCCTTTCAGGCATGACGGTGGCTGGTATGAGCTGCTTTTGGACAGCCCCTGATGGAAACAGGGCGATTAAAAGAATTTGATCTTTTTTACCATCCGTTTCAGTTTTCGTCCGAAACGAACCGGCGTGATGCGCACATGGCGTTCTTCCCCCTCGCCAAAGGATGCCGTCTCCACGCTGTCCCAGGACTTGAGCGTGTCATGAATGATAAACCGTTCATAGTTGCTCATCGGTGGCAGATCCACCTCTTCACCCAATTCCAGGGCTTCACGCGCCTTTTCTTCCGCCAGTTGCCTCAGCTTGGCGATGGGGAATACCCACAGCAGATAATCTTCACCGTTCCGGTACGTCTTGGTCTCAAAATCGTCTTTGTTATCGAAGTACTGATGAATCCGTTTACGTTCGTAAGCGCTCAGGTCTTCCAGACAAATCGCCTGATTGGTATCCGCCAGCAGATCGTTGATGTTGCGGATTAATCGCTGAATTTTCTCGTCCTCCTCCCTGCGTCGAGGCCTCTGACGATTGGCGCGCCCCTGTCCCTGTCCTTTTCGCCCTTTCCGATACTGTCCTTTAGGGCGTCGAGGTGCTTTAGCTTTCTTGTTGTTGTTCATCTTCCTTACCTCTTTATCCACGTTTATGGTTCAGAACATGCCAGAGTTTGGTCGGCATGCTATTGAAATCACCGTTGCTCATGAACAGAAAGACATCGCCGGGCCGGGCATGCTGACTTAAATAGTTCAGCATCGGTTCTCCCGGGGCCATGCTTTCCGCCGGAATACCCTGTCCCCGCAACGCTTCCAGAATGCGTTCGACCGATAGCCGTTCCGGCTCCGGCACTTTATCCGGCCGGTGTAACGGCGCAATGATGACCCGGTCAGCATCGTTGAAGGCACGGTAATACTGTGATTCGAATACCCTCCGTTTCGCCGATGCAGTCCTCGGCTCGAAAATGGCCCAGATACGGTGATTGGGAAAATGACTCCGCACGGCTTTTAGGGTCTCTTTCACCGCGGTAGCATGATGTGCAAAATCATCAAAAATCACCATCCCATCCACTTCACCGATTCGCGTTAACCGCCGGCGCACTCCCCGAAATGTACGCAGGCCCTGCTGGATTTGTTCGATAGACAGTCCCAATTGCTGTGCCGCCACAAACACCGCCAGGGCGTTTTGGACATTATGTTCACCCCACAGGGCGATGTCCACTTCGGCAACCGTTTTACCCCGGTGGCGAACCGCAAACCGGCTCCCCTGTTCGGTGTGCTGAATATCCACCGCCTGCCAGTCAGCGGCTTCCGACCGGCCAAATGTGTGTAGATTGGAATAGCAGGGTTCCACCACTTCGCACGCCACCGGATCATCGGCGTTGACGATGAGATGTCCCCGGCCCGGAACGATTCGCACCAGCCGCCGGAACATGGTTTTGATTTCATCCAAATTGCGGTAAATATCCGCATGATCAAATTCGATATTGTTAATTATAAGCAAATCCGGCATATAATGCAAAAACTTCGGCGTTTTATCAAAAAAAGCCGTATCGTACTCATCGCCTTCAACCACAAAATGCGGACCGTCCCCCAACTGAAATCCGCGACCGAAGTTCTCCGGAAGGCCGCCTACAAACAGGCCGGGATTGAACCCGGATGATTGCAATACCCAGGCAAGCATGGAGGTCGTGGTGGTTTTGCCGTGCGTTCCGGTGACAACGCACGAATATCGCCCCCGAATAAAAAATTCCCGCAAAGCATCCGGCAGGGAAATATACGGGATTTTTTCGTTCAAAACAAACTCTACTTCCGGATTTCCGCGCGACATGGCGTTGCCGATCACCACCAGATCGGGCTGTTCGGAACGGATGTGCTCGGGATCGAAGCCTTCGTAGATGGGAATCCCCTGCTCCTCCAAAAATGTGCTCATCGGAGGATACACATTTTCATCGGAGCCCATCACTCGATAACCGCGGCTTTTGAGCATGGCCGCCAATGAGGCCATTCCGGTGCCGCAAATTGCGATATGATAAACCGACTTTATTTCAGTATCGTGCAGCATAAAGCGATCGACATTCCTTCAATTTCCAGTGGGGCAATCAGGATTTCAGAGACACCGAATTTACCGGACCGGCATTCAGCGCCTAAAGGCAATTCCGCTCAATACCGCCAAAAGGAGTTGGTCGAGGGGTTCGGGCAATTTCATGCGTTGATAATATTTTAAAAGGGTGGCCCAATCGTCTTCCAGAGTAGAACGCGGTTTTTCAACCACCCGTCCTATCTCCAATTGCCCTTTGAGAAAGATCACGGTCGGCACACGCTCCACTTGATAACGGGAGGCGAGACCGACGCCGTCCCATTTTTGGCGGTCCACGCCATAAAGCTGATAGGAAAATACCGGATTTTGGATGCTATCGATAATTTCGAAAAACCGCGGCACTTCGCGCTGACTGTCACTGCACCAGGTGCCGAGGAAAATGATGATGTGCACGGAGTCCGTCCAGCTTCGCAGAAATTCCAGCGCATCTGCGGAAAGGTCTGAAAACCCGGGCTGAAATAGAGGCCAGTGGGTTTCGAGCGAATCCCTGCTGCAGGCTCCAAGCAAATACGGCTCTTCCGATTCCTGCGCAACACCCGATTGCTGAAACCCGACGAGAGCAAATACTCCCAGAATGACCCCCGGCATCCACTTGCGGAATAACTTGATCATCTTTTTATGCATTGAAACATTACCATGATCGACGCTCTCATTGGCGCACCGTATCGGCGTTGGCCTGGATATTATTGGGGACCGAGGTCGTATCGGCTACAGGCTTTGGACGAGAAAGCCGCTTATGCACGATGCCGTTTTTATCGATGGTCAGCCGTGCCACCTGACCACTCTCACCGATTTCGCCCAGGTCCCGGCCGTTTAAATAAAGCCGCACGCCTCCGGCATTGCCAATAATCAACCGAAATTCATGCGAGCCGTCCCATTGATACCGATTGCCCGGCCGAAATGTATATTCACTTTCATCAACGCCATCAATGACGATTTTCATCCAGACGTTCTCGGTGGCTTCCACTTTCAACAGCAAATCACCGGGCCGCCCTGCCGTTGAAGCAGAAGCCGGATCATTCTCCGGAACAGGAGGGATCAGGGCCTGTTGAACCCGTTTTTCACTTTCCGCCACCATGGCCTGAATGGGAATTTCCTGCACGGATTCCTGCTGCGTTTCGATTTCAGCGGCTTGCTGCGATGAAGATGGTTGGTTGTTTTGCGAGAAATAATATAACAGCAGCAGGACGCCCAAAACAAGCCCCACCCCGCCAAGGATTTCCCGGCTGAACCGACGCACGGGCGGCGGCGTTTTTGACTGTTTTAATTCCGGCACGATATCGGCGGCGCGCTGTTCCCCCACCGGGGCCTCTGCCTGGTCGTCCTCCGCAGCCTGCAGGTGCGCTTTTTCCGCTTCCAACCACTGATCCACCAGCGCCTGCCCATCCAGCTCAACCTTGTTGGCAAACGTTTTGAGATACGCCACGACATAAGGGCGCGGCAGAAAGTCGAATTGCCCTTCCTCGATCTTTTTCAGATATTCCGGGTTGATTTTGGTCTCTTGAAAAATATCCTCGAAACTTTTCCCCAGTTTTTCCCGTGCCGCGGCGATGGCTCCCCCTATCTCCTTTTTGACGCCGTCCAGATCCATAAGCACCTCTCAATTCCCTTTGAAAAACTTTGCTTTACACGTTTCATAAAATCGCGCCAGAGGGAACCCCACTACATTATAAAAACAACCATGGATGCGTTCAATAAAGATGGCGCTCGTATCCTGGATGCCATAAGCACCGGCTTTATCCATGGGGCTGCCGGTATCCACGTACGCTTCGATTTCTTCATCGCTGAGCGGCTTGAACGTGACTTCCGTGCACTCCACCGCTTCCACCCGTTGCTGCTCGGGAAGCTGCAATACCGTAAAGCCGGTGTACACTCTGTGGGTCTGGCCGCTCATGCGGCGCAGCATCGCAATGGCATCCTGCCGGTTGCGGGGTTTTCCGAGAATGGCGTCTTTTAATACAACTATTGTATCGGCAGCGATAATGAAAGCTTCTCGGTGCTTTGGAGCAATCGCTTCGGCTTTTCGCCTCGCCAGTTCCAGGGCGACTTGATCCGGCGGAAGGCCACGGCCGAAGGCTTCTTCATCGATATCCGGCACGTCGATGTCAAATTCGAGCCCGACCTGCTGAAGCAGTTGTTTTCTGCGCGGCGATCGTGAGGCCAGCACGACCCGCCGGTTTTCAAATAAGCGTTTTACCAGATTCACGGCACGTTTTTCGGTTTACTCTCCACCAGTAGCGTGACCGGTCCATCATTGTGGATTTTTACCAGCATCATGGCGCCGAAACGTCCTGTTGCCACCCGCACACCGTAACGGCGCACCGCTTCAACGAATTGGTCATACAGGGGCTCGCTGACTTCAGGTCGAGCCGCTTCCGTGAAACTGGGCCGCCGGCCTTTGCGGGTGTCGCCGTACAGCGTGAATTGTGAAATAATCAATGCTTCACCGCCGGTTTCCAGCAGCGATCGGTTTAAGTTGCCGTTCTCATCGGCAAACATTCGCAGATTGACGCATTTCTGCGCCAGATATGCCACATCCTCTTCCGTGTCCCCCTGCCGGATTCCCAGTAAAATCACCACACCCGGCCCGATTTCCCCCACCACTTCGCCATCGATAGAAACAGATCCGTACGTCACCCGTTGCAGTAACGCTCGCACAAGCCCTCCTGATTATCCGAGAGAGATCGCCAACAGTCCGATGAGCATATCCAGTTTGAGAATGGCATTGATGCGCCGGAGATTCAAGGCGTCCTTTTGCCTCCAAAGGGCAATCAGCACGGCAATCAATACAGTATCCACCCCGACCACGACCACGGCAAGATACATTTTGCCGTACATTTTGGCCGCGTAAGGGACAAACGTCATCAAGATCAAAAGTCCGTAAATGACGGTCACCCAGAGGTACGCAGCGCGTGCGCCGTACCGAATGGGAAGGGTTCTGGCTGACATGGCCGCGTCTCCAGCCACATCGTCCAAATCCTTAATGATTTCGCGGCCAAAATGAAACAGAAATGCAAACGTGGCAGGAATAAGCCCGTCTTTCCACTGTCCGGCAGCCAAAGCGCCATACACAAACGCCAGCGCCGTCATAAAACTGACAACGGCGTTTCCCCATACCGCCGTGCGTTTGAAATAAGCGCTGTAACTTACCAGAAAAAAAACACTTGTTATTGCAATAATTACAGCAATTTTTCCAATAAATATACTAAAAATTACGCCGCAAACAAACAAAATAATCGCAAATCGCAAGGCAAATGGCGCGCTCAGCCGTCCGGATGGCAGCGGCCGCTTCGGACGGTTAATGCGATCGATTTCAATATCATACCAATCGTTGATGACATTGGCGCCGGCCGTCAAAAACATGCCCGAGAGAATCGCGAAAACCACGGACGCGTACGAATGGATGGGTCTCGCGAGCCAGGCGGCAATCCAGATACTCAGCCCGCTGATCAGGCAGTTATGCGGCCGAACAAGCTCTAACGCAGCCCTTATTTTACCGGCGATGGTTCCAGAAGTTTGCGGCGGATTCGGCATCGCTTCGCGGATCATCGAATTGGCTCCTGCCTTCCTGTTGTACGCCGGAACCCGATTGAACGGCGACGACGATGGTCCTCCTGAACCGCAGGGAGCTCTGAACGATGCAGCCGTCTGCGAAGGGGGACCACCGTTTCGATGCTTTCGGCGAATGGGCCGTGAGTCATGACCGCAGGAAAATCGAGGCTTTCAATCCGTCCATGCAGATGTTTTGTGGACGTAGCGGTTTTTTGCATACTCTTCACCGCCCGAAACACCAGAAGTCCCCCCAATAAAAAAATGCTGATTGCTGCGATGCGATTGCCCCAGCGCTTGAATCGGTGCGTCATCCATGAAGCTCCCATGCCGACGGCAAATAACATGGGCAACGTGCCGAGTCCGAAAAAGAAAAGCACCCGCGCTCCCTGCCAAACGCTTTCTGTTGCCATAGCGCGAATGAACATTGCATAGGTGAGCATGCAGGGGATAAATCCCAGCAACAGGCCGAGTATGTATTTTCCCACAAAATTGTCAGGAGCCATCAGGCGCTGCAGAAACCGGCGTAATCTCTGGACACGAAACAACGCGTTCTCACTTAATACCGAGATCCGGGGCAACCATCCCAATTGCATGGCTCCCAGGAGAAGTAATACCACACCGCCCGCCAGAGTCACCGCATATTGAAGTCCCATGAGCCGCATCCCCATATCCAGTACCTTGCCCATCCCTCCCATCAGGGCACCTACCAGGGAATACGTGGTGATACGGCCCAAATTGTAAAGCAGGTGCGCCGCGGTTGCGGGAGAAAACAGGCGGCGTTGAGGGGCCGTTATTAAATGTCCGGAATAGGCGACTACAATCGGGCCGCACATTCCGAGGCAATGAAGGCTGCTCACAAGGCCAAATAGAAAAATCGGGATCAGTTCCAGTTCGTGCAATTGCATAGACGCTTCCTTGAAAGTCTCACACACGTTCAATGCATCGCCATGCGCTACTGAGAATCCGATATCTTACCGGTGAAAAAGCAATCCGGTATTTTTCAATCGGAGCTGTTTAAATGAAAAGAGATTTTGCGGCTTTCAAATGCGCCGTGCCTGCCGTTTCAAAAAGCCATTCCCAGCTCATCCCGTCCGGCAGCATCGAGGCTGAAAGCTTTCTCCGGGTTCGCACATCCCACCGGTTCCGCGCATCCGATCCCAACATCTGCGGAATGCCAACAGGAGCATGGCTATGCCCCCAAAAAACCGTCGAGCCCGTTCACAAACAGAATTCAATGTCTGAAATCTCGAAAAAAATGGCAAGGTGAAATTTGCCAATTTGACAATTGTTTTCGATAGCCCGCTCAATTAAACTCAATCATAAATCATTATTTTTTTAATAGTTACAAATCCGTTCAGTGCTATGGCATTACTTTTGTAATCATAATAATGGAACTTTTTCACAAATTACTTCCCGCTGACAACGTTGCCCTGGAGATACAAGGCTCAAAGAAAGGAGGTGAACATCCATGAAGAGGATGATATTCGGCACCGCGGCCGTGCTTGCGCTCATCGGGATATTCGGTCTGAGCGGCTGCGAAAAACGCTCTCCGGTGGCTTTGGGACAGGAATGGGAAATTTATGTCGTTGCCGATCAGCAAGATTGGGACGTTATCGGCCAAACGATTACCGACATTCTGGAGAAGAAACTGGTTACCCCGCAAACCGAAACCGAGTTCGAAGTCATTCACGTCGATCCGAAAGACTTCGGCCGGTATCTGAAAATGCGTAACTTGTTGATCATTTCTTCACTGCAGCCGGGGACCGAAACCGACCGGATCGTTCGTAAAGCCTTGAAGGATGAGTATTACGACAAAGTGGTCAAGCAGGAAGAATATTTCTTTGTTTCGCGCAATCAGTGGGCGAAAGAGCAGTTCATCGTCGTTCTGGCCGCACCGGGAAAAGAAGCGCTGCAGGCCAGCATCGACTCCTATCCCGATTACATCTATCATATTTTCAATCAAAATCGCAACCATCAACTCCGCTTCGCGATGTTCAAGCGGACTCAGGGCCGCATTGAACGGCATCTGAAAAAGCAGCACGGCTGGACGCTGAAAATCCCATTTTATTACGAGCTGGTTGATGAAGATACCTCGAAGAAGGTAGTGCATCTGAAATCGCCGGAACCCGAACGGCATTTGCTGGTTCACTGGATTGATCATCCCAAATCGAAAAAGGTGAATGAAACCTGGCTCAAGGAAAAAGCAAACTGGCTCGGGCGGTATTTTTACAATGCCAAAATTGTCGATGGCTATTATTTCACGGCGGCCGACCGTTTTCAGAATCGTCCCGCGCTGAAAATCATCGGCCTGTGGGAGAGCGAAAACGATGCCAAAGGCGGACCTATCGAAGTGCTCACGTTCTATGATCAAAATCAGGACCGCATCTATGTGCTGATGTTCGGCGTTTTTGCTCCGCACCATCGCAAAGAGCCATTCCTGCGAGAGCTGCGGCTCATGGCGAACACCTTCCAGAGCTCGGCACCGAAAAAAAGCGGCGCTTTGCTCTCGAAAAAATAATCGCCGATCATACCTCCTCGAAATCCAAACGGCTGTCCTCCGGGACGGCCGTTTTTTTTCGGGGGAAATGCAGCCCCTCCGATCGACATGATCCGCTGTTGCCTCTGGATTCGGACTCATTCGGCCGATCACAGGTAAACCGTTCAGCAGAATAACAGCGGGACGGCACCCGAATGTGGCGGCTCCGGAAGGGATTGATCCGGGTTCCCAACCGTCACCTCGTTCACTTTTTATTAGCCTTTTTGAGCAATCTTTTTTATTTTTATGCCATCCGAATCATGAAACCGTGTTCCATTTTCCATAAACATTGCCTGCGCCTATGCTGAAAGACACCCTTGGCCGGACGCTCCGCGACTTGCGGATTTCAGTGACCGACCGCTGCAATTTTCGGTGTGTGTACTGCATGCCCCGGGAAATATTTGGCCGCAATTACCATTTTCTCGAACGCAAAGACATCCTCACCTTCGAAGAAATCCAGCGGGTTGCCCGGATTTTTACCGGTCTCGGCGTCCGCAAAATCCGCCTGACCGGCGGCGAGCCGCTGATGCGCCGGGACCTCGACCGGCTGATCGCCATGCTGGCGGATTTACCGGATATCGATCTCACTCTGACCACCAACGGCTCGTTCCCGGCGGAACAGGTTTTTCGGCTGAAAGAAGCCGGCCTCAAGCGCATCACGGTGAGTCTGGATTCTCTGGATAACGCCACGTTTCAAAAGATCAGTGATGTGTCTTGCTCGGTCGATCAAGTGCTGACATGGATTGAAGCCTGTGAGCAAGCCCGCCTCACGCCGATCAAGATCAACATGGTGGTTCGGCGCGGCTATAATGAAAAAGATATCCTGCCCATGGCGGAAAAATTCCGCGGCACCGGCCATATTGTGCGGTTCATCGAATTCATGGATGTGGGCACCGCCAACGGCTGGCGGATGGCGGAAGTTGTACCGGCAGCCGAGATTGTGAAGATCATCCACCGTGTGTATCCGCTGGAACCGCTGCCCTCGCGTTATCCCGGTGAGGTGGCGCGCCGGTACCGTTATGTTGACGGACAGGGTGAAATCGGAATTATTGCTTCAGTGACCCAGCCCTTTTGCGGCGGCTGTACCCGTCTGCGGCTATCCGCTGAAGGCAAACTGTTCACCTGCCTGTTTGCAGCGCACGGTCACGATCTGCGCCGGCTTTTGCGGTCCGGTTGCTCCGATGAGGAAATCAAACAATTTATCGTGAATCTCTGGCGCAAGCGTGACGACCGCTATTCTGAACGGCGAAGCGAAGCCACACAGAATCTGCCCAAAATAGAGATGTCTTACATCGGCGGATAATCCGGCGTTTTGCCGCCGACGTTTCCAAAAGCAAGAAAATGAAATCCACTTTTTCTTAAAAATAATAAAAATCCGCCTTATTCTGCGCCCTACCGTTTTTTGTCTCCATAAAAATCAACAGGTTACACTCGCTATTGCTGTCTTGGTTTGGTACGTTTTTTGTGGTAATCGTCTGTTGCCGGTTTCCGGAAAATAACCTTCATCCAATTAGCATTGCCCTTATCAGGGGCGGTCCAAAAACAGAAAAATTGCTCCTAAAACGTCATGCCCGCCGAAGCGGTCATCCAGGAGAAAAAATTACTTATGGATTCCCGCTTTCGCAGGAATGACAGGGAATGGAGGTTTTTGGACGGCCCATAAAAGTACGTTTTTTCAGGTCGTTGCAAGGGACCACACCGATGTTGCTCTTTTCCATTCCAAAGCGGCTCTGGTGCTTTTTCCAATTTTTGGCGAACCAACCGATGAGGCCATCATGAAAAAAGTGATCATGGGCAATCACGCGGTGTCGTATGGGGTGCGACTTTCACGGGTGGAAGTCATTTCCGCTTATCCCATCACACCGCAAACTCAAATCGTGGAGGAACTCTCCGAGCTGTGCGCCAGAGGGGAGCTGGAAGCCAAATTCATCAAAGTGGAGTCGGAGCATTCCGCCATGG
>WFVT01000018.1 GCA_015491485.1 Candidatus Zhuqueibacterota bacterium | reverse complement strand
GGATAAACTCTGCAGGATCATCAGTGATTTCTATACCAGCAGGCAATGACACGTTTGTTAGCCACGGATGCCCAGTAGCACAAGCTTCCAGCTTGTGATTTCGGCCGACTGCACTGATTTGCAAATTGACCCCAGATGCTTGTGGATGAACCACTTATGCCTCCGTCTTTAAAATCCTTTGCCTGTTTGCTGGACTTTGGCTAAAAAATTTGGTAATAGGCCGGTTCCGTCATTGCGAGGAGCGAAGCGACGACGCAATCTCAAAAGCAGGCGGAATGCGTTTTTTGGTTTTATCTCTCGCAAAGACGCAGAGCACGCAGAGTAAAGCTTAAAGTCTCAGAAAATGAACGCAGACTCATCAGCCTTTATAGCCTGACTCCCCATCACCGCACGGATACGGCATGTTTGCATGTTTATCCCATCAACCGGAGGAAATTCAGGACGAATGAATGCCTGATCGCCGCACCCATTCTGCACAAAACAAATTCGGCGCCACCTTGCAGGCAGCGCCGCACCACTCATGGTTTACGTTCGATCGGTCTATGCCGCCGCGGTATCTTTTTCCGCCGGCCGGAATCGCAGCAGGGCGCCGATATGGGGAAACGCTTCGGTAACCGTATCCGGCGACACATGATGGACGAACACCCCCGCATCGATCGCATAGGTGACGGCTTCATCCACTACATCCTGGAGCGGTTCCAGCGGAGTGTTGCAATAGGCACAGGTCTCGCCCTCATCATACAAATAGCCGCAACCGGGGCATTGAGCTCCCGCATGTTTCCAGCCCTCTTCCACCACCAGGGTTTGGACGGCGCCGCTCTGTAACATATCGAGCGTTGCTTTTAATCCGGTCACCCCGAGTCGCTTGCCGTGCGCTTCTTCCAAAACCTCACGAATGATTTCTTCATCCTGTTTGCGGCGGTGGGCTTTTTCAATGGCCGCCACTTCATCGAGAATGCGGCGAATCGGCGTCAGTTTGATATCCGGCTCCGCCGCAAACCATCCGATAATGCGCTCACGCAGCCACGGATGCAAATGCTGCTCAAAGGCGTTTTTCTCAGCATCATGGGTGCCCAGCACGAGGTATTCAAAACGCTCGGCTTTGAAAAACTGAAACAGCACATCCGCCACGTTTTTAAAATGCCGCTGTTCATGATCGATGATATGCCGCTGAATTTTATCTTCACCGTACCCCGCCCAGCCGGCGATGCGTACCCGTCCGGGCACATCATCACGGATGTGCTTTATTTCATTAAGCTCTCCCATGTAATAATCGTACAAAATCGCCTCACGCCGATCCACAACGGCCACCAGCAGGCGGTGGTAGTGATTGAGGACAGCCATAAGCGGCCGAATGTAAGGCGTGCGATCAAGATAAATGGCATTGCGAAGTGGGCGTGGAAGCTCATATACCTGCCAGAAGCCGGGCCCGGCGAAGATTGCCAGACCGCGGAAAGAATGGGCGGTCAACAACACGCTTTGCAAATAATCCTGTATTTTCTCCAGATGCGCACGGATTTCATTTTTTTCGTCGCGGTCTATATCCCGGCTGTCAAGCACATCAAAGCCTTGCTGTATCAGTTTCTTGGCTTCGATTTTTTGCACGTCCGGGCTGAACTCGCCCAAATTGGCATTGAAATAGACACTCAAAACATAGCCTTTTTTCGGCTTAAAATGCAGCAGTTCCGTGAGTTGGGTTTGCGAAATCATTGTTTTCATCCTCCTGTGGTTAATGACATTTTTCCCCTCCTCACCGGGGCAAATCCATCATTGCAAATTCGTGCGCTCATGGTTGGTTGTTGGTGCTCGCAGCCGTGCCCGGGAGCATGCTTCTAAAGCTCCCCAATAAGGTGGATCAGGCCAGCACCCATCGCATGGATGAAGCGTAAATCACCCGTCGATGGCCGTGAAATGCATTCCGGGCCGATTTCTGTCGTTTGTACGGCCGAATCCCCAGACGCTGTTTGGCGGCCTGCCGGAGTTCTCGCATCGGATCCTGTAACACGGCCGCCACGGGAACATCGGACCGCTGCCGGCTCGCTCCATGAAACGCCGGACGCAAATACGCTTCCCGCTCCCGCACCGGCTCGACCGGAACATTCAAATTCCCCTGCATCAACGGCTGTACATTGATCTCCACATACAGCCGGTCTGCGGGAGCCACAGCATACAGCCCATCAGGTTCACGGGGCAGGAACCGCGGGGCATCGCGATTCACCGGTTCTGGGAAAAGGAGCAGCATCGTCAGTGTGATCCATGCCGGAAACGAAGCGTGATGACGCAGCATGTTCCCACCTCCCGAATTTCCATTCAGGATGGTTCAATGGTGCCTGCTTCACGCTTCCGTATTCGTTTCAAGCAAGCTCTGTGCCATAGGGGAAATTCTGTAATTTTGTACATAACCGACGGCAACTTTTTCAGAGGATTTTGCAATTTGGCAGGGCATGGTCGGCCGGGGATCGGTTCGGTAGGGCAGATTCCCGGAGGAAACAGCGGGCATGGCGCTCAATGTTGCCACAGCACCCCGATGGAGAAATTCCGCACCTCATTCATGTTGCGTTCAAGCTGGGTATAGTGATACTGCAACACATTGCGCACCAGGAACTGTAGCATCAGCGGCCCGCGGGTATAAGTGACTCTGACATCGAGCTGTTTTTTGGGCACTCGCGGATCATCTTTGTACAGTTGCACCTGGTCGCGCGTCAGTTTGGAAGCATAACTGTAATCGGCGCTGAATTGGAAAGCCCCGACCTGCAGGCTGGGCGAGATAAAGGCAATGAGACGCGGCCGGTAGCTGAGCAACTGCCCCCGCCGGAAAACCACCGATGTATTTTCAATCCGTGCGGTGCGCAGGATCACCGGTTCGGTCCAGGTGGCGTTGGCTTCGAGCTGGAGACGGTTTCGCCACAAACGCCACGACGAAGCCAGCTCCACCCCGGCAATGCGCGATTCAGGGATGTTCACCAGCGTAGCGTAAAATTGGGTAACATCCGCCACATAAACCGGTTCAATCAAATCTTTATAATAGGAAACAAAACCGGTTATTTGAAAATTCAGCCAGCGGCCCATGCGCTGCCGGAGCCCCAATTCGTAAGACAGGGATCGTTCCGTTCGGATTTTTGCATTCGGCCGGAATTCAATGGGAATCTTAAATTGCAAAAACCGCTCACCCAGCGCAGGGATCCGAATTCCCCGGCCCAACGCGGCATGGATGACCGTAGCCGGGGAAAATTGATAGCTGAACCCCAGTTGCGGATTGATATGCTGCTCCTCTTTTCCCATATACAATGGATTGATAACCGAATCGAGGTTGGCGAATTGGGTTTGCACCCGGGCTGTGGGCAGCAAATAATAGTGGTCGAATCGCAGCCCGGCCGTGATGCGAAGCCGTTCTCCAAGCTGCCATTTCTGCTGCACGTAGGGCGAGACTGTGTATGAAAAATGACGACCGAAATGGCGCTGCTCGGCAAAATCGTAATGATATTCCACCCCCAGGGAGTAGGTGACGCTGCTGTCCAGCCGCGCATTGAGCTGGAAATTGGCGCCGGGCCCCTGTGCCGGTTTAAAATCGCCGGGCACATTGTACTGGTTGCCGGTGAGTTGCCGGACATAGGAAACGCGCCCTACCGCCTCCAACCATGGATTGATCTGCCGGCGATAGTGCATATAGACCGCCCACGCATCGATGCGGAGTCGGAACGGCAATTGCTCTGGAGGCACCCGATAGGGATGATCAAACCGTGATTCGACAAATTCGCCGCGCCGGTCGCGCGCATAGGATACAAACGCCACCCATTCCGACCGTTCATCCGGAGTCCAAATCAATTTTGCCGTGGCGTTCCAGCGCTGAAAATGCCGGTTTTCGCGGTCTCCGGTGGACTCGTGCCGGCCCAGGGTCACCCGGAACCCCCAATTGCCGATTTTTCGCGAATAACTGACATCGGTACGGTTAAAATTGAGCGTGCGGTCGGTCCATCGCCATTGCGGGTAGTATGGCCGGTCATATACCCCGGCAATAAAACGCACCCGCATGCGTGCATCTTTTTCGGGATGGCGGGTGATGATGTTGATCACTCCGCCCAGAGCGAAAGAACCATATAACGCCGACGCCGGGCCCTTCACCACCTCCACGCGCTCGATATCGGTGACGGGGATGATGTCCCAATTCATATTGCCCAGGTCACTGATCAGGACCGGAACGCCGTCTAAAAGCACCAGAACGCGGCTGCCCAACCCCCTCGTATAGCCGGTGCTGTTGCGAATGTTGACGTTTTCGCCGATCACATTCACGCCGGGCACGGTCTCCAACACGGCGTCCAGGCGAAGGGTGCTGCGGCGCAATGCTGCTTCCGCCGGCAACGTGCTGACGCTCACCACCGCATTCTGGACTTTTTCCGGTTCGCGGCTGGCGGTCACCACGACTTCATCAAATAGCAGGGGCTGCGGCCATAATTCAAACTGCACCAATGCCGTATCGCCGGCCATAACCTGTAGAATCCGTTCATCCGGCGCAAATCCGATAAAACTGACACGCAGGCGGATTTCACCGGCAGGCAAACGCGATAGCCGGAATTCCCCTCGCGAATTGGTGCTGGAACCGAAGGGAGTGCCGATCACCTCCACGTTGGCGCCCTGCAACGGCTGCCCGTCTATAGCGTTTTTCACCACTCCCAAAACCGTCGCGTCATCCTGCGCCGCCGCGGGACGGATGGCCGCCCAAAAGGTCAGCATCAGACAGAACAGCCAGCCGGTCGGTGTCGCCGGTATGAACCGGGCCCTGCGACCCACATTTGCGTTCATCATTTCCTTCCCCCCACCGGACAGGAACCGCCCTGTTTCTGATATTTCACGCCCCCCGGCAGGGTGGAGAAATCGACCACGATATCGACGCCGGTTACGGTCTCACCACTGGCGACCTGAACCGAGCGCGGCATGGTGGAGTCCGTCGGACAGGCATAAAACCCCACAGCTTTGATGTCAAAGACGGCGCTTCCTTTGCCCTTCCAGAATACGGCAATAAACGGGTATGTGCCGCTGGCAACCGGCGTCCGGTAATGGTAAGGCTCGTTACGGAACAGGGGGATAGTAATATCCAGCGCTTTGATGGTCAGAAATTCGATCTGACTTTTGGGGATAATCGGGAACATGCCCAGCGCGAGGATTTCGGTGTTTTCCGGCCAGTCCCCCACGAAATAGAGATTGCCTTCGATGTAGGCATCCCGGTAAGCAAGCTCCCAGTCGGCAAGAATATCCACATTTTCTGCGACCGGCTGTTGTTCATCAATGATCACGGGCCGGGGCGCGAATTGCAGTGGATCAGTATAAATGCCCAGAATATTGGTGATATTCCATTCTTCACCGCCCCGCCGCCACAGAACTCCTACCGCAGGATATTCTCCGGCTTCGACGACCAGTTCATAACGCACGGTATCGATTTGACCGGCGTCTCCATCGCGCCGGAACGGCAATGGATCGCTGAACACCACATCCGAGGTCAGGTTTTCCGGAGGGAACCGCCGCGTGGCAACGACTCTTGCCTCGGCGGCGTAAGGCGGCGGCGCATTCTGGAACAGGATTTTCCCGAGGATGCGGGTTTCAATCGGACGGAGACCGTGATCGATTTCACAGGCCGACCACAGGACGGCCACAGCGCCCACCCAAAGCCCGATCCAGCCAAAATAATGTGATTTTATCCTCGCGAACATGCAGCCGCACCTTCTTCGTCCTGAACCCCAATCATCCGAACCCCTTGCCGGAGCACCATCCGTCCGGCGTTTTTTCACGGCGCCCGCCATGCCGCCTGTTTCATTCGCTTGCTCAAAGGACGTTGCGGCACCGTTTGCCAACGATTTGTGATCTGCCCCTCAAACATAACAAAATCGCTGCGCACATGCAAGATTTCAATCATCGGGCCTCAGGAGGGAGCTTGACCGGTGATCTCAGGAATGGTTCAGCGGCCGAAGTTCTCGCGCTCGCGCAAAAGTTCACGGCGCCGGTCCGGGGTCAGAATTTTGGGAGTGATCAGCACCAGCAACTCGGTCCGGGTGGTTTCCATGCTGCGCCGTTTGAACAGCCAGCCCAACCCGGGAATGCTCCGCAAAACCGGCACGCCGGTTTCAATGGCGGTTTGACGCTCACGCGTCAGGCCGCCGATCACCGCCGTCATGCCGTCATCGACGGTGATTTTGGTGTGCGCTTCACGCGTCCCGATGCGCGGCACCCCCTGCACGGTTTTATCCAGCACTTCGCTGACCTCCGGGTGCACCTCCAGCACGACCCGGCGGCTGCCGTCCACCACATGCGCGACGATATTTAATTTAATGCCGACGTCCACAAAATCGACCTGCTGCAGGAATCCCCCTGCCGGCGTTTCCTGAGACACGCTGGTGTAAGGCACACGCTCGCCGGCAAGAATGCTTGCCGGTTCCCCGCTGGTCGCCACAATCCGGGGGCGCGAGAGAATTCGGGCGTCCCGGTTCTCATCCACGGCTTCCAGCAGTGCCGTCAACTGCGCACCGTTCAAATAGCCAAGCTGCAGCACGGCTTTCAGTTGCTGCTGAAACAGCGAACTTTGCCCGGACAGCGTATAGTTGCCGATGGATTCGCGGCCCTGCCATTGCACCCCGAGGTTGCGGCTCAGGCCGTCGGACAGCTCGATAATTTCCGCCTGAATCAGAATATCGGGGCGCTCCACATCGAGAGTTTCGAGCATGGTTTCCAGTTCGAGCACCTTTGCGGCAGGCCCCACCAGAATAATCACATTGCGTAAAGAGTCGGCGTACCCGGAAACCTCTGACATGATTTTTTGAAACATCGGCCAGATGCGTTCGGCCCGGGCGCGCTTCAGCGGGAAAAGCCGTTGCAATTCTTCCCCGGCACGCCGGATCTGAATCACCTGATTTTCCAGCCAATAAACATATCCGAACGGCAATAAAAGCGCGTCCAGCGCTTCGAACAGGTCGGCGTTATAAAGCGACTGATGCACCACGGCTTTGAGACTATCGCTTGCGACAAAGGTTTTCTGAAAGGCATGAGCCACCGCGCGCACCGCCTGCCACAAAATCACACCGTCGAATTGAAAGTTGACCCGCAGCGAGTCGGATGCCGGGGGCAACGGCGCTGCGGATTCCACGGCTTCGAACCGGGCGATCAGCTTTGCCGACGTCTCGGACGCCAGTTCCAACCACTCCAGAGGACCGCCTCCGGGCGATTCGTGATCTTGCGCCCCAATCTCTCCGGTGCTGATAATGCACAACAGGCCCACCAGACAAAATATCCCGAGGCGGAATCGGCGATACCTGCGCAGCGGCCGAGGCGTTTGTTTCGTTTTATCCGTCAGCACCGTTGGGAGTCCTCCTGTATTGCCATGCGTGTCATCCTGACCATTGTAACGTTAGCACCTGATTTTCAGGAAAAGTTCGGATCCGCACAAACTTGGGGGTAATTTCCAGCACTTCGAACCCGTCATACCGTTTTCCCGCCAGCACCATTTGATTATTGATTATGGCAATGGTCTGACGGCCGTCCCAGAACACCCCCTGCAACCGGTAACGGGGCGGAGGCGGAGCGGATTTTTCTTGCCGGGACGCCGGGGCTGTCGATGGTCTCCGCCGGCCCACCGGCTGAAAAGGATTGCGGCGCCACCGATGGCGTCTTTTTTCCACGATGGAATCCGTCGCAGTCACGGTCCTGACCGATAAAGCATCGGGCTGTATTTCCGCGACGTCCCGATCCGGTTCCGGACGAGGCGGCTCACGTCGCAGCGCTTCGCCGCCGTCACGGCACTGCCAGCCGCCGATCGCCGCCGCCAGCCAGAGTCCGATGATCAGATACCTGCCCTGTCCCGTTCTCATCGTCGTCATAACGTATTCGGATCCACACTGAGAAACATCACCATTCCGCCGGATGGTTTTGGATTTTTGGCTTTATCGGCACTGCGGATGTTCATGGTTTTGAACCGAATCCCCGCCTGATCTTGCAATACATCCAGATACCGGCGCAAATACGGATAGTCGCCGTGAATTTGCAGATGGAACGCCGCCGTCTTTTCACGCTCCTCATGGGCGATGTATTGCAGCCACTGTATTTGCAGTTGCGGCCAGCGTGAGGTCAGGAGATATTCAACTTTTTCCTTGATTCCTTTTTGAGCGCCGGGTTGGCTTTGTTGCACTGACGGTTCGTTCGCCATGCTTGCGCTGCGTTGCTGCTCCAACTCCAGCAATTTTTGTTGCATTTTATCGATCCTGAGTTGCAACCGGGCGATTTCCCGCTGTTGTGCCTGCCAGGTTTTTAAAGGCCGGTAGATTTCCAACACGCCGAACAGTCCCAGCGCCATGATCAATCCATAGGCGATATATCTTTTTTCCTGCGCGTTTAACTGTTGCCAGAATGGCATCGGGCTGGTTCTTTCCTCGGTTTATTCATCCAACATTAGTTTTGCAGAGTACTGATAACTGCCATCTTCCTGTCGTTCCGCCTCAAACTGTTGCAATTCCCCGGGGCGGTTTTCTTCGGTCATCAGTCGCTGCAAAAGCAGACGTACATCGCTCAGGAAGCGGGCCTGGCCCTCCACCGTGGCGGCGTCGCCGTTTTCGCCGGTGATCTGGATGCTGTTCAGCCAGGCGTTATCCGGAAGATGTTCGGCAAACCAATCCAGCAGGCGGTTGACGTCCATGCCGGATGCGGCCGCCGTTTCGGTCTCCAGCGGAGTTTCCTGTTCCAGTTCGAATTCCAGCCGGTCGATCTGCGATTTCAGCTCCTGCAAATACGTATGCTGATTTTGCAGCGTCTTGCGGCCATCATGTATCAGCCACCGGGGGATGAAAGCCGCCGAAAACAACACCAGCGCTGCAGCGATAAAAGCCAGAATCCCGGTTCGGCTCAAAGGGATCTTCTGGCGCAATTTTCCGGGAGCGAGGTTCAAGATTCCCGCCGACGGTTCCGGCGGCAGCGCCAGGCCGATCGCCACAGCGAAGCGTGGAAAGCGCGTCGTGAACCACTCCAGCTCTTGCTGGCAGGTGACTTCCAGATGGTCCGGCAGTGCGGCCCGTTTCACCTCGGTTTTCAGTTCGAGTTCCAGAATCTCGGTCAAAGCCGCTAAAAACACGCCGCCGCCCAGTAAACGGATGTCATCTACCGTGGCCGAGTGATGCATTTCAAAATAGGCCATGGTGTTCCGGATATCGGTGATCCACTGGTTCACGCTCCATACGCTGACCTCGCGTCCGTGGATCGCCAGGGAATGCTGATCAAACTCGTCTGCGACCGACGTCAACGTGGCGTGGCGTTTGCGAAACTCCGCCTGGGCGCGGTCGGTATCGGTGCGCATGAGCTCCCGGGTCAGGCTCTCGCTGCCGGTCGGCACTTCCCGGACGAGACAAATTTTGCCATCACACAGGATGGAGATGCGGGTGTACTGAGCGCCCAGGTCCACCAGTGCCACGGTTTTCTGAAACGTGCCCGGCAAATACAACGACGCCGGGCCCAGCACCGAGGGACGGACATACACCCGGGCTTTGTGCATGGACTTCAATTGCTCATACAGCCGGAACAGACGGTCTTCTTTGATGATGTAGGCCAGCCCCATCCAGCCGGTTTCGTCGCCGGGCACCCGCATCAGAGGAATCACTTCAATGCGGTCGGCTTGCTTCTGGAAATCCGGGCCGCTTTGAATTTCCAGCAATACCGCCTGCTCAAATTCACTTTCGGTTTCCACCGGCAGTTGAAAATATCGGACAAAAATCTGATCCTGAGTCGCCCCGACAACGATCTGCTCGACCGAACCGATCTCCTGCAGCCACTCTTTCAGCACCATCAGCGCCTGCGGTTCCGATATTTCGCCGGATGCCGAATCCGCTTCGTATATGCCCCACCAGATGATGCGGAAAGGATCGCCGGGCTGCACAACCACGGCTTTCAGCGTACTGCTGCCGAAATCCACCGCCAGGGTCCAGCGCCGCGGCTTTCCTTCCGGCGGGCCCGAAGTTTTGCGGACCGGCTCGTGCGGCTCGCCCGCTTCTTCTTCTAAATCAGCGTCCTGAAGCGGCATCTCACCCGGGTCAGCTTCCAGCTCGAGCGGCGGCTCCAGCGGTTCCGGCTCCGGTACCGGCGCTTTAACGGTTTCCTCTTGAGGCGTATCCCTCGGTTCAGCCATACGGGTTCCTTACCCACCCTGAATCCACGGATTATCCTTTCCTTGAACGGACATTCTTCATTAAAAAATCGTCAAAATTTCTCTGATCACGGGGTTTGTTACAAGAAATTAAAGTATCTGTACGGTGAGGTGAGGAGCCTCCGAATATATCACTCCATGCGTCTATTCCGGCCGAGGGCAGATTGCTCGGCGAAGGACGCTGATGCATTCGATTACCGGAAAGGGGACCTTCTCACCCTGAAAATCAATCTGTGCTTCACCGGACGGACACTTAAATGCAACGCGGGATGGAATTTGCAGGCATCTGCGGCGGCCAGGACAGGTGGAACAGTTTTAACTAAAATCGATCAACCGTGAATTGCCCGGATACGCGCTGCCATTGCTTCAAGATGATCCCCACGGGGTCAATTTTCATTCCATTCAACGACCTGAATACGCGCACCTTTCTGAGAATCGTTGAACCGCACGCCTTTCAGATTTTGGACGGCGCCGGCTTTATAGCGGATCTTCAGATTCCCGGCTTCCAGTTCGATTTCACGTTTTGCGCAGGCAGCTCCGTCCAGCGTCCCATCCTCGCCTTGAAAAGCCAGCTCTCTCCCCGCATAAATAAATCCTTTCAGTTGCACCTGTTTGCCTTTGATTTCGATTTTGGATTTGCTCAGTAAAAGGGGGTGTCCGGTGCCGGTGGATTGCAAAATCACATCGTCCCCGATGATTCTGATCCTTCTTTCGGCAACCAACGTCCCGGTAAAGACCACATCCTCTTTCA
>WFVT01000017.1 GCA_015491485.1 Candidatus Zhuqueibacterota bacterium | reverse complement strand
TTTCTCCTGGATGCCCGCTTCCGCGGGTATGACAATTGGGGGGCAATTCTTTCGTTTTGATGTGTCTTCTTCATCGCAATGACGGGAGCGGTTGGATAGCCGTTCATTCATATCCAGGAAACGACAGCTTACGTAAAGCCAACCTCCCCCCTCACAGCGCGGCCGCCTCTTCCCCAAAACCCTCTGCGGCCTCCGCGAACTCGGCGGTTGGTCTCGGGATTTAGATTCTTCGCCAACAGCCCATCCGCAAACACTGATTGGTGGCACGTTTGCAAATCCGTGCCTTTCCACCGCAGCCACAAGCTGGAAGCTTGTGCTACCATATAGCCGCGTGCATCTGTGGCTCATAAAAAATCATGGGTATCTGATATTCTCGCGAAAACGGGAGACATTCAGCCCAAAAGCAAAAAAACCGGTTGATTTTTTGGGAAATAACCATAAGTTTCCCGCAAACCGAAAACAAGGAGGATCCATGACGACCGGAGACCGTTTCGAAAAACTTGTCAAAATAATGCGGGAGCTGCGCGGCGAAAACGGCTGCCCCTGGGATAAAGAGCAGACGCACAAAAGCCTGCGGCAGTATCTGCTTGAAGAAACGTATGAAGTGCTCGAATGCCTGGATGAGGATGCGATCGAAGAATTGCCCGGGGAACTGGGCGATTTGCTGCTGCAAATCGTATTTCACGCCCAGATCGGCAGCGAAAATCAAACCTTCACCATCGATGACGTGCTGGATAAAATCATCCATAAACTGATTCAGCGGCATCCGCACGTGTTTGGCGAGGAATACGTGGAAACCGCCGAGGAACAGTCGAAGCTGTGGGAGCGCATCAAGCGCAAAGAGGGCAAGGAATCGATCCTGGGCGGGGTGCCGAAAGCGCTGTCGGCGTTGTTACGCGCCTACCGCCTGCAACAAAAAGCCGCCGCGGTCGGCTTCGACTGGCCGGATATTGGGCCGGTATGGGACAAAGTGCACGAGGAGATGCAGGAGCTGCGGGAAGCGGTGCAATCCGGTGATCAAAGCGAGATCGAAAAAGAATACGGCGATCTGTTATTTGCCATGGTCAATCTCGGCCGCTTTTTGAACGTCAATCCGGAAGATGCTTTGCGGCAAACCATCGAGAAATTTATTTACCGCTTTCAAAAAATCGAGGAACATTACCGCAAGCAGGGACGGGATTTGCGAGAGGTCCCACTGGAAGAAATGGATGAAATTTGGGAGGCAGCAAAAAAGGACGCCCAATCCACGCCGCCCACCGGTGAGCCGCAATAGATCTTTTCGTCCACCATTCGGAGAATCCCGGGACAAGCCACCGGCTACAAGAGGCGAGAAGTCGGGGTAAGGTTCGGGATTTCAAAAGGGCAAATTTCCATCCGGAGCCACCCCAACATCATCATGCCATCCCTGTCCGGCACGATCAGATGTTGAAAGCTGTGGTTTTGTATCAGCCCGGCATAAACCTTCAGGTACAACTCTGACTCACTGAAATGATTTGGGGTAGCTCCGGATTTGCCATGCTTTATTTCAATTTTTCAAAGACCACCCGCAATTTCTTGTAAGTCGCATTCAGTGCCTCGGGAATGACGCGGGTATCGCCGATCACCGGCATGAAGTTGGTATCGGCGTCCCACCGTGGCACGATGTGAAAGTGCAGGTGATCATCCACCCCCGCACCGGCCACCCGCCCGAGGTTCAGGCCGATGTTGAATCCATCCGGGGTCATGGCTTCGCTCAGCACCCGCAACGTCTGTTGCAACATGGCCATCACATCCTGATTCTCCTCCGGGGACAGTTCGGTTAAATCACCGGTATGCCGGTACGGCACCACCATTAGATGGCCATTATTATAAGGATACCGGTTCATGATCACGAAACAGGTCTCGCCGCGGAGGAGAATCAGATTCCGCTCATCGTGTTCGGGAGACTGTTCGATCCGGGTACAAAAAATACACCCTGTTTCTTTTTCTCCCAAAATATACTCAAGGCGCCAGGGCGCCCATAGCACCTGGCGCGGTGTGTCTTTTTTCATGTCAATCAGGAGCCCTGTTCTCTTGCTTTGTTGTATTCTTCAACCAGTTTCTCCTGAATTTCTCGCGGCACTTCTTCATAGTGCGAGAATTTGCGGCGGTGAATGCCGCGTCCCTGCGTGAGCGAACGCAGCTTGGTGGAGTACTTGTACAGCTCCGCCAGCGGCACCTTGGCCTTGATCACCTGGAACTGGCCTTCGGTGCTGGTGCCCACGATTTTGCCGCGCCGGCTGGAAATATCGCCCATCACATCGCCCATGTACTCCTCCGGGACCACCACTTCCACGTCGTAAATCGGCTCGAGAATCACCGGATTGGCTTCTTTGAACAGCTTCTTAAAGCCCATGGACGCGGCGATTTTAAACGCCATATCCGAAGAGTCCACGCTGTGATAGCTGCCGTCGTACAGGGTGACCTTCACATCCACCACCGGATAGCCGGCGATCACGCCCTCGGCCATGGCCTCGCGAATGCCCTTTTCCACCGCCGGGATGTATTTGCTGGGCACCACACCACCGACGATTTGATCCACGAACTCAAATTCCGATCCGCGGGGCAACGGTTCCAGCCGCAGGAACACATCACCGTACTGTCCGCGGCCACCGGACTGTTTCTTATATTTGCTCTGCCCTTCCGCCCGGCCACGGATGGTCTCGCGGTACGGAATCTTCGGCTCGACCATTTCCACCTGCACATTGTATTTTTCCTGCAGCCGCTTCACCACGATATCCAGGTGCAGCTCACCCTGCCCGGCGATGATGGTCTGGTGCAGTTCGGGATCGAACGCCACGCTGAGCGAGGGGTCTTCTTCGTGGATGGCCGACAGGCCGGCACCGATTTTATCTTCATCCCCCTTGGATTTCGGTTCCAGCGCCACGCGGATGACCGGATCGGGAAACTTGATTTCCGGCAGCACAATGGGATTGCTCTTTTCACACAGGGTATCGCCCGTGTGCGTGTTCTTCAATTTCACCACCGCCCCCAGATCGCCGGCCGGCAGCTTCCCCACTTCCGACCGCTGCTTACCGTTCAGCACATAAATCTGTCCGACCTTTTCCGTGGCGTTGCGCGTGGAGTTGAAATATTCATTGCCCGATTGAAAGGTACCGCTGAACACACGGAACAAACTCATTTCACCGAGATGCATCTCCGACATGGTTTTAAAAATCTGAACCGCAAGCGGCGCATCGCTTTTGGCCGGAAAACGCACCTCTTCATCGCTGCCCGGTTTCGTCCCCACGACTTCCTCAATGTAGCTCGGATCCGGTGCATAATGGACGATGAAATCGAGCAACTGAGGAACACCGATGGCTTTTGCTGCGGCACCGCATAAAATCGGAAAAATTTGCCGGGTTGCAATGCACGAGCGCAAACCGGCCTGTAGTTCTTCGGTGGTCAATTCCCCGGCTTCGAAAAACTTTTCGATCAATTCATCATCGCATTCGGCCACCGATTCGATCAGGGCCTCGCGGGCGCTGTTGGCGCGGTCCTGCCAGTCACCGGGAATGTCGCCCAGCGTGGCCTTGCCTTTGTCATCCACGGTCACCAATTTCATTGAAATCAAATCAATGAACTGATTGAATGCCTCGCCCGGATTGACTGCCAGATGCACCGGCACCGCCTTTTTGCCGAACGATTCCTGAATGGAATTGACCGTCTTGTCGAAATCGGCATGCTCCTTATCGAGCCGGTTAACGAAGAAAATGCGCGCCACGTTGTTCTGATCGGCGATTTTATACACAGTTTCGGTGCCCACCTCGATGCCGGCCACGGCGTTGACCAGCACGATGGCGGTGTCAATCACGCGCATGGCGCCGTACACTTCGCCGATAAAATCCGGATATCCCGGCGGATCCACGATATTGATTTTGTGATCATTCCAGAAACAGTGCATGAGTGATGTGGAAATGGAAAATTTGCGCTCTATTTCATCGGGATGGTAGTCCGAGACCGTGGAACCGTCATCGATGGTGCCCATTCGGTTGGTGACGCCAGCGGTGAATAGGATGGCCTCGGCCAGCGTAGTTTTGCCGACGGTTGCGTGGGAGATCAGGCCAATATTGCGAATTTTTTCGGTTGGATACTCTTTCACGGTGAGCCTCCCTTTGATTGAAGAGTTCAAATTCCTTTAATGAACTTTGTTCTCCAAATGGCGTCCGTCATTCGGATTGCGTATTATTTTTCCATATATTTCACCACCAGCAACGTGACATCATCCTGAATTTTTCCAAAGTGAGTAAAATCACGCAGTGCTTCGATGATGCCTTTCTTAATTTTTGCCGGGGTCATAGGGCGCAGCTCCTGTACCACCGAAATCAAACGGTCCTTGCCGAACATCTCCTCATGTGCGTTTTCCGCTTCGGTAATTCCATCCGAATAAGCCACCAGAACATCGCCGGGCTCAAAATTCACCTGAACGTCTTGATACTCCGCCTCTCGCATAAATCCCAGAATGATGCCTGTGGATTCCAGTTGCTCCACCGATCCGTCGTGACGCACCAGAATGGCCGCATTATGACCGGCATTGCAATACTCGATTTGCTTCTTTTTCGGATGAATGATGGCATGAAAAAAGGTCGCAAAGTTGCCGTCGGAAGCCGATTCGCAGAAATGCCGGTTGACCCGCGTCATGAGACGCGCGGCAGACAACCCTCGTCGGATTTCCGCCCGATAAATCGTATGCAATGAAGCCATCAATAGCGCGCCGGGGACGCCCTTTCCGGATACATCCGCCACTGCAATGGCAATATTGCCGTCAGCCAGTTTGACCGCGTCATACAGGTCTCCTCCCACCTGCCGGCTGGGAAGACTGTAAGCCGAAAGCACGATGCGTCCGGCCCGCGGCATTTTATGGGGCAATAGGGCAAGCTGGATTTTGCGTGCCACCAGCAGGTCTTTTTCCAGCTCGCGCTTCTCCACCACCATTTTGTAAAGGCGCGCATTCTGGATCGCAATCGCTGCAGAGCCGGCGAACGCCTCTAACAATTCCGCCTGATGCGGGGTAAACGCATTCAATTTGTGACTTTCCAGATTGAACACGCCCAAAATCTTTCCACCGGAGCGAATTGGCACCGCCAGTTCGCTGCGCGTCTGTGGATCGGCTTTGATGTAACGCGGATCTTTGGTCACATCCGGCACAATCACCGGCCGGCCTTTCTGCGCTACCCAGCCACTCAGCCCCTGCCCGACTTTCATTCGCAGCAGTTTACGCGCTTCTTCAGAGTAACCGCGGGCGATCTCGTACTCGATTTCACGCGTCTTGTGATTCAAAAGAAAAATGGCCGCGCTATCGTATGGCACGACCAATTTCAGTGAATCAATGATATTTTCCAGCACTCGCTCCAGGCGCAGCGAGGAGCTGATGCGTTGAGCCAGTTTGAGCAGGATATCCCGCTCAAAAGCCTCCTGCCGGTGCTGGATTTCCTGAATTTCATTGAGTGCAATCTGTCGGGCAATGCGTGCAAGCTGATGAATTTGCTCATTTTCCAGTGCCGATGGGCTGTTCAAATAACCGGGATTGATCAACAAAAACAGGCCGGCCAGCCGCCGGTTGTGGATAACCGGCAAAGCAAACAGCGCTTCCTCCGCGCGGACGGCAAAGCCGGAATCATGCAAAAGTTGCACGAAATCGGTTTTTTCCGGTTCCTGGAACTGAATCAGGCGGCCATCATTGCGCAAAATAACGCGTGCATAAGCAGATTGGTCCGAAAATAAGATGGGCCCAACCTGCTCATCTGCAGTCGGCGGATACAGCTTTATGGAGTACTGGTGTTCCGGGAGTTCGTTAGCCAAAAAAAAGAGAGCTTTTTGAGCTCCCAATGCATGATAAAAATCATGACAAAACTGCAAGAACAAACTCTTTCTGGAACAAACAAAGGAGTACTTTTGCAGAATCGCGTTTAACGCTGGATGGCTCGATGAACCATATTTTCGTTTCACAGGCAAATATGCGGTATCACTCAGATCCTTTGATTTAGTTCTGGAAAGATTGTGCAGCGCCTTCAGCGGTGCCATAAATCTCGAAAATCGTGTTCAGTTTGGTTGACACCAACACACCTTCCATGGTTTCATTGACCGCCGCCAGCTTCAATTCCCCGCCCCGATTTTTAATGGACGTCAAAGCTGAAATCAGGATGCCCAGGCCGGAGCTGTTCATGCGGGAGACGCCTTCCAGATCAAACACAAACTTACGGACGCCTTCATCGAGCAAGCGATATACCTCGTTTTTGATCTCCTCCGAGGCCGGCGGCCCACCCAGCAATTTCCCATTCAAACTGATGATCGCAACATCATTCATCATGCGGGTTTTGATCTTCATCCGTCCCTCCCGTAATTTACAAAAGATTCATCGAATATGCGCCCCAATCGCACAACCGAGGACTGCTTTTAAGTTTTAAGATTCAATATATTAGCGCAAAAGTGAGTAAAAGTCAAGCAAAATCATTTCAATCGATATTGACATGTAACCGGAATAAAAACAGGCCGCCAGGCGTCCCCAAACGGGATTTTTTCTCTTATGTATGCCGTAAAAATCGCAGATTTTTATACCGCTGCATCCGTTTCATTGCAAAGTTTATCCAACCGGGGACAGCGGCGATACGCCCCTCGTCCTGTCCTGCCTGACGGAGGAACATGCGTCCCGGTTGCTTATTTTGAGCGGTGGGACCATTGCTCAACTCAAAAGCATGTCCGGAAATTGTGTCCAATGTTCGTATGTTCTTTTTGGTGACCATTTTGGGATAGCGCCTTCCATGGCTGTAAACGTAAGGGCAAAGCGATTTCTGAAACCCAAAGGT
>WFVT01000016.1 GCA_015491485.1 Candidatus Zhuqueibacterota bacterium | reverse complement strand
GTTTATCCCAAAAACGAAAAAGCCTCTGCGTTCTCTGCGTCTTTGCGAGAGAATAAAATCAAAAACGCATTCCGTCTGATTATGAGATTGCGTCGCTTCGCTCCTCGCAATGACGAAATAAGTATTCGTATTCTCTCCGCAGCGATCCGTGGCAAATTTATAAATCATTGCCTTCTCCCCGGAAACACAAGCAGGAAGCTTGTGCTACAGCATCCGCGTTGCATCTCAAGCTCATTCAAAATCGTGGTTGCCCTGAGCCTGGGAGGGGAAAACAGAGGACATTCAATTTCTGCGGGTAATGCTTGCATACCGGGTTTTCCCGCGTTATATTGGCTGTCCGCAAACGGCCATCACCGAAGAAAGGTCAAACAGGCACGGTTTTCATGGTCCGATTCATCATTCACATGCTGCTTCACGTGGCGGTTCCGGCGGCAGTAGCGTACCGGCTTTCTAAAACCGAGTGGCTGAAAATCTGGATGATTTTACTGGCGGGCCTGCTGGTTGATCTCGATCATCTTTTAGCCGATCCCATCACGGATCCCGGACGGTGCAGCCTGGGCTTTCACCCCCTTCATACCACACCCGCCATACTGGTTTATACCGGGATGCTGTTCTTTGCCAGAACCCGGCTGTGGGGCCTCGGCCTGCTGATTCATATGGCGCTGGATGGGCTGGATTGCGCCTGGATGCGCTGGTTTTGAATCCGGATGAGCCGCAACAAAAAAGGGGCCGCCACAAACGCCTGATTCAGAAGCGGTTGCCGCCGCTCACCAGCGCGTTTGACACGGCCCCTGCATTGCAGAGATCCGCGATCCGTTACACAATTTCCAGCAATTGAATTTCAAAAGTCAAGTCCTGTCCGGCCAACGGATGGTTGCCGTCCAGGGTGACGGTGTTTTCAGAAATCTCAGTCACAGTCACATTGGTGATTTCGCCTTCCTCGGATTGCAACTGCAGTACCATGCCGAGCTCCGGGCTGATATTCGGCGGAATCAGGGCTTTCTCGATTTCGACAACCAGGTCCTGACGATAGGGACCATACGCATCATCAGAAGGAATGGTGACCGATTTGGTCTCACCCACTTCCATACCGATGATGGCGTTCTCGAATCCGGGAATGACCATGTTCTCACCCAGGGTAAATACAAACGGTTCACGGTCAAGGGACGAATCGAATTCGGTCCCATCTGCCAAAGTGCCTTTGTAATGCACTTTAACGGTGTCGCCAGATTTTGCTAATGGCATACAAAACTCCTTGTGTTAAATAAAAAGCAGTAGCCTAACACGAGTCGATGAGATTCTGGAGGATTCATCGGAGGGATAGAGCGGATAGGCGCCTGCATGTTCAAAAAATTATAAGAACAAAATACGTTGCAATATAAAACCGCCATAGTTGAGATGCAAGCGATTCATGCGAAAAAATTTCAAAAAATTGTCAATTTTCTTGAATCGTCTGACCGCATCATACAAATCTTCACTCATCCGGCGCTAAGCGACTTCTCCCTTCAAACCGATGAGATCCCGAAAGAACGGCTTAGCCTGCTGTGGCGGATCACACTGTGATTCCGCCAATACGTCAATTGGTCGCGGTGTGTAACGGAATTTGCGCCGTTTTGATATGGGATGCCTCCCCCGGCTGAGTCCATGCGAAAAACAGCGTTTCGCCATTGAATGCCATGCGTGGGAATCCGCTTGCGCGACTGGCTGACGTGGCGGCAATGGTTTGAGAAGCGGAAACCGTTCCATCCACATCCACCTGTCGGATGCGAATCTCGGCGGATGCTCCACTTTGTTCGAGCCAACTGACCACGGCGCGATGCTCAGAAATCATCACCACATCCACCCGGCCGAGGGCGTTACCGTCATCGACGCGGATTCTCCGGCCAAAGGTCGTTCCGCCATCCGTTGAAAAAGCCAGTTGCACTCTGGCGGTATCATTGGCCATGGTAAACCATGCCAGCGCCACGGTGTTGCCGCGGGCGGCCAGGGCGGGGCCGTTTACCGGACATCCGGGAATTTTCCAGCCATCGGGAAGCGGAATCCGCGGCGGGGAGACCTTGCCGTCTTCAATGATCACCAGGCCGATATCTCGAATTTCTTGCTCGGAACGATCCCGGTAAGCCACCACAATCCGATTTCCGACCTTGACGGCACTGGTTTGACAGCAATCGCAAACCCGATCGTCCAGCTCGGCTTCCCATTGATACTCTCCGCGCTGAGAAATAATCGCGCCGCGCAGGGTCATTTCTTCCACGCCCTGTCCTTTTTTTGCTGCGGCATATTTCCGGCCGTCGAGCCATGAGAGAAATACGGCATCGGAAGCATACGGCAGCAGAGAAACAAAACCATGCTCGCTTTCGGTGCCATCCCGGTGCGGCCGGATGGGAGAAGACCACGTCTCACCGCCATCCTGCGAAAAGGACAGCATGATATCATAGGCGAACGTTTCCGGAGCGCTTTTCTGCAACCAGTGTGCCGCCAGGGCGCCGCCGGACAAAGCCGCCATCGCCGGGAAGTCGGCCCAATTGACAAACCAATCATCGCCGGTTGCCACCGTTTTCACTTCACTCCATTCGCCGCCGTAAAACGCAAACTTCAGCGCTGCCGGCCCATTTTCCGGCTGTTCGATCCACGAGAGCAAGAAACGGCCGTCCGGTGCAACGTGCAGATTGGGTTCAGCACTGTACTCCGCCGCCGGAGAAGTCACCATCCGCGGCGCCGGCAGCGGCTCTATGGACTTGGGTTGCTGCTGACAACCCGCCATCAGGGCGGCGATTCCTATAACAATGAAAATGGTTTTTCGCATGGCTCGTTCCTTATAAAATTTTGAACTGGGCGCTTTTTTATGGGGATTGATCTATCGGTTCAAGGCACCATCACGGTTCCTTTCAGTGGCAACAAAAGAATCGGTCTGCCGGAATTTTTTGCGAATCGCCCGCGCCGGGATTAAGCCGCTTTTTCTTCTGCATACGGCGCGACCGCCGACGGCGGATTTTCCAGCTCGTGAAACGCACGGTGTATCCAATCCTGAACTTCGCGATTAATCACCCGTGCCGGCCGGCCCCCGGGCTCAATAACCGGGCCGAACTTCACTTTCACGGTGCCGGGATATTTGATCAGTCGTTTCGCGGGCCAGCACCGTCCGGCGTTGTGCGCCACCGGCAAAAGCGGAACACCGGCGGCTTTGGCCAGTGCAGCGGCTCCGGAAGAGAATTTCCGCACCTGCCCGGGTTTGGAGCGGGTGCCCTCGGGGAAGATAATCACCCACCGTCCCTGCTCCAGATGCTGCTTGCCCTGCCGAATCAACTGATCCAGTGCGGACACCCGTTTCGAGCGGTCAATGGCAATGGGATGCAAGGATTTCATTGACCAGCCGAAAAATGGAATCCGGAACAGCTCCCGTTTCACCACCCAGGTTTGCGGAGGCAAATAATACTGAAAAAAAATCACTTCCCATGAGGACTGATGATTGCTCACCACGATCGCCGGGCCTTCGGGGATATTTTCAGCTCCCTCCACTTCATACCGGATGCCGCACATCCAGCGCGTCCAGACCATGACCCAGGTGGCCCACTGAATCAGCACGGCATAGCGGGTGTTTAGCGGAAGAGGCCAGACCAACAGCGAAATAATGCCGATAATAAACGTTAAAACGCCAAGCCCGACATTGAATACAATGGCGCGGATCGTTAAAATCGCTTTTCGCAAAACATGCCCTCAACGTAACGGTTTGGTTTTCCGAAGGTAGGATCGAATGATTTCAGACCGCCGAAGAAGCTTGTGACCGCATCAACCGAACTTTCAAATTGTACGTCTCCACCATGCCGGGAATCAAAAATAAGTCGATGATCCACCCAACGATAAACAGTCCTCCGCTCAAAAGCCAGATGATGCCGGTGACCGTTTTTCCGAGATAAAACCGGTGAATGCCCAATGGACCAAAAAACAACCAGAGCAAATAAGCAACCACCAGGGATTTTTCTTGCACCGTCTGCTCCCGTTTTTTGCGTTCAGGCCGGTTTGCTTCACACGGTTTCCGAAATCACGACCGGGAGAACAACGGCTCCCTTCGCCTGTGTTCCCGACATGAACATGCTTGCAAAGATAGAATCCTTGCTTTTCCGGTGCAAGTGTTTTTTGGCGAATGCCCTGCATGCCCCCTATTTTTCCCTCCGGCTTCCGGCACAGTGGATATTTTGAACAAAACAATTCATTCAAAAAGCGGCGGAAGCCGGGGCAGATTTAAAATCCAGCGCAGCAGCGGGACACTCGGAATCCGAACCAGCATGACCGGCCGTTTTTCGTCCGTGCACCGGCTCCGTTTTCAGAGACGGCGTCCGCCATTGATCATCCGGATTTCATCCCTCCTTTGATGATCTTTTTCCCGGCTGATGATGTGGCCGGTTTCATCCATAAACCGGCGTCCCAGGACGCGCTTTTTCACATCGCCGACGATGGCATACAAGCACGGCACCAGGAACAG
>WFVT01000015.1 GCA_015491485.1 Candidatus Zhuqueibacterota bacterium | reverse complement strand
GCAAAAATCGCAAATTGTATCGGTTCCGGCCAAAGTTGCATGATGCAATTATCGGCGCATTGCAAGAACACGGTGCATCTGAATAGGCCGGAAGGTCGCCCTGTTTATGTCATATGGACACTTTCTTTGTTATCTGCATGTTTCCCTCTACGATCTCCGCGCCTCCGGCGAAATGAAACGAACTCGGATGAAACGGATGATGCGGATGGTCGCAGATAGGGATTGAGTAACAAGCTGGAAGCTTGTGCTACAGCATCCGCCGTCCCCGGCACTTTCGAAGTGCCGGGAATGTGGAATGCCATTATTCTTGCGCTGTCGATCCGTGGCAAAAGTTGAACTCTGGCAGGGTTGAGAACCCTACCAGAGTTAATTATAAGCTGGAATCCGTGTTTCGGGCCGGCCTCTATCCTTGGCACCTTTGCGGCTTCGCGTGAAATGCTTTGCTCTGCGTGCCCTGCGCCTCGGCGAGAGCATACAATCAAAAGCGCATTCCACTGGATTATGAGATTGTGTCGTTGCGGAGTTTACCCCGCACCGGATGCGGGGCTCCTCGCAATGACGGAATCGACCGGGCATCAGTTCCTTCATCTGAAAAACATTAAACCTTCAAGCCTTCTGAAAAAAACAATTCGCCCCAACCCACACTATCCAGTCGCTTTTCCTCCCCAAAATCTCTGCGTCCTCAGCGAACTCAGTGGTCTGCTCCTGTATTCAGAGGCCTCACCAATGATCATCCGCGTTTCATCCCCACGAATTCGTGGCCAATTTACAATTCAGAGCCTTGCCGCCGCAGTTACAAGCTGGAAGCTTATGCTACAATGCGTCCGCGTTCCTCCGCTGCTCATAAAAAATCATAGTTTCCCGGCATTATTATGAAAAATAAGGAACATTCAGCAGTTACGAATAATTGCTTGCAATCCAATTTTTTTTCGTTATTTTAATCAGCATGAGTATCACATTTTCCGACATCGAACAGGCTCGAAAACGAATTGCACCGGTGGTGTACCGCACACCGGTGCTGCAGTCGATCAACGAACGGGACAAAGGCGAAGCGACATTTTTCTTCAAATGCGAAAATCTGCAGCGCAGCGGCGCGTTCAAGCTGCGCGGCGCCTACAATAAAATTGCGGCTCTACCGGAAGCGGTGCGGCAAAAGGGAGTGGTCGCATTCTCCAGCGGCAATCATGCCCGGGCGGTGGCCACGGCCGCCCGGTTGCTGGGCACGCACGCGAAAATCGTGATGCCAAATGATGCCCCCGAAGTGAAGTTGCAGGCCACTCGCGCCGTCGGTGCTGAGATCGTGCTTTACGACCGTTACCGGGAAAGCCGCGAAGCCATTGCTCAATCCATTTGTGAAACCGAACGACGCACCCTGGTTCCTCCATTTGACGATCCCCTGATCATCGCCGGGCAGGGCACCATTGGCCTGGAACTGCACGAGCAGATGCCGGAATTCGACCTGCTGGTGGCGCCCATCGGCGGCGGCGGTCTCATTTCCGGCGTGGCCACAGCACTGGCCGAATTGCGGCCGGAAGTACAAATTTTCGGCGCCGAAGCCGAAGCCGCCAACGATACGTTTCTTTCGCTGCAAAAAGGCGAGCGTGTGCAAATCCCGGTGCCCAAAACCATCGCCGATGGCATGCAGGTCACCTCGCCCGGCAAACTGACCTTTCCCATTATTCAGCAGCGGGTGAAAGAGATCATCCTGGTCTCCGAGCATGAAATTGTAGAAGGCATGCGCTTTGTGGCCGAACACATCCGGCAGATCATCGAGCCGACGCCGGCGGTGGCGGTGGCGGCGGCCCGCAAACTGGCGACGCGATTCCCGGGGGCGCGCATCGCGGTGATCCTCAGCGGCGGCAATGTGGATATGAAACGATACCGGGAACTCCTGACAGGAAAGGGGATGTGATGTCAAACCGGCTGTTCGAAAATAAAGTGGTGTTCATCACCGGCGCGTCCAGCGGGATCGGCCGGGAAACCGCCCTGGCTTTCGCGCGGGAGGGCGCGCGTCTGGCGCTGCTGGGCCGCAACGAGGCGGCGTTGCAGGAGGTAGCCGGAGCCGTGCGCGACACCGGTGCTGAAGCCGCCTATGTGCCTGCTGATGTTTCCAGCCGCCAGGATTGCGAAAATGCGGTTCGCTGGCTCATCGACACGTTCGGCCGCCTGGATGTGCTGGTCAATGCTGCGGGCATCATTCGCTCCGGCAGCATCGAGAACACGTCGCAAGCAGACTGGCAGGAGCTGTGGCAAGTCAATGTCAACGGCGTATTCCACATGATGCAACTGTGTGTGCCGCATCTGGAAAAGACGCGGGGCGCCATTATCAATGTGTCCAGCGTGAGCGGCTTGCGCGCCTTTGCCAATTTGATCGGCTATTGCACCAGCAAGGCCGCCGTGGATCAGATGACCCGCTGCGCGGCGCTCGACCTCGCGCCTAAAGGCATCCGGGTCAATGCCGTCAATCCAGGCGTGGTGGTGACCGAATTGCACCGCCGCGGCGGCATGAACGAATCAGAATATCAGCAGTTTCTGGAACGCAGCAAACACACGCATCCGCTGGGTCGCGTGGGGCGGCCGGAAGATGTGGCCGAAGCCATTCTCTATCTGGCTTCGAAAAAGGCCGACTGGATCACGGGAGTGACCCTCAGCGTGGATGGCGGGCGCCAATTGACCTGCGCCCGGTGAGGGAGCATCAGGAAGGGCAATCCGCACAGGAGTGGATGGCAGGGTAATTCGTATTTCATCGAGAGATGATGTTCAAATCAGTGCCGCTGATGTTGTTCGGGGTGTTCTTTGTTATTTTGAGGTGGATGCCGCTGGCGTATAGCGCTGCGTCCGGGACGGAAGTGCGTCCGGTCAGCGGCCCCGCTCCGTTGCAGAATGCACGTCCTCTGAAAATCCGGTGGGGAGCTACTCTGGAAACGCTTTTGCGTCAGGCCGGAGTGCCGCAAGACGAAAGTCGGCAAATCACCCGCGCCCTGCGGCAGGTATTCGATCCGCGGCGGCTGCGGGCCGGTGACCGGCTGCTGCTGTTGCAGGATGATCGCGGATCGGTACTGGAGCTGCGTTATCAGCCCGGATCCGAATGGCTGGTCGGCGTGCGCCGCAATCGCAGCGGCGGGTTCGTGGCTTTTCGGGATTCGCTGGCGAGCCACGTGGAAACCACGTTTGTGAGCGGCACGGTGCGAACCACGCTGTACGATGCCGTGCTGCAAATCGGTGAGAAGCCGGAGTTGATCGTGGCGTTTTCGGATATTTTCCAATGGGATATCGATTTTTTCATCGATCCGCGCCGCGGCGACCGGTTTTACATTTTGTTCGAGAAAAAGTATGTGTACGATCCGCAAACGCAGGGATGGCGGTTCAGCGGCTACGGCGATATTTTGGCCGCCGCCTATGAAAAGCGCGACACCACCCTGGCGGCTTACAGTTTCCCGGATGCACAAGGCCGTCTGCGCTATTATGACATCCGCGGCAACAGTTTTCAAAAAACTTTTCTGAAATCGCCGCTGAATTACCGGCGAATCACATCGTATTTTTCTTTGCGGCGGCGGCATCCGATTCTCAAACGGGTGCGGGCGCATACCGGCGTGGACTTTGCTGCCCCCACCGGCACGCCTGTTGTCGCCTCCGCCGATGGAAAAATCATTCACATCGGCTGGCTGGGCGGCTATGGAAAGTGCATCAAGATTTCGCATAAAAACGGTACCTTTGTGACCCTGTACGGCCACCTGTCGCGTTTTGCTCGGGGGCTGAAAAAAGGCAGTTCGGTGAAACAGGGGCAGGTGATCGGCTATGTCGGTGCCACCGGACTGGCAACCGGACCGCACCTGCATTACACGATGTATTACAACGGCCGGCCGATCAATCCGCTGAAAATTCGGCCGGTCGCCGGCAAACCCATTCCAAATCAGAAACGGGAAGCATTCATTCAACGGGCACAGTGGCTGGCGTTTCAGATGGGACTTTTGCCGGCGGAGAAGTTCGCGCACCGGGTTCCCCCGGAAGGGTTTGCCCGGTAACCCGGCAGCAAACGATATTCGCTGACCACTGGACCCGCAATAGGAGTTGCCGTTTCTTCACACCATGGCTCGATCCGCAAACACGATTTCTCAATCCGAATTTTCAGCCTTGTTGAAAACCCTGCCCTCGGGGACGCGGGTCAAACTGACCCTCGCCGTCAGTTTGACCTTTGCCACGATTGGCCCGCTGATCACCCTCGGAGAGCCGTATCTGAACGAAAATTATATCCTTCAATTTCTGGCGACCACCCTGTTCAGCGCTCTGATTCCGGCCAATATTATCTGGAATTTGCACCGAATCCGCCGCATGCTGTTGACCGGGATGGTGATCGTATTGCTGTTTTGGGGATGGATATACACGCAAAACCGTTCCCGGGATTCGCAGGCGGCCGTGCCATTTGCGGCGGAGGACGCAAGTTTACAGGCTCAGCGGCGCATGCTGTTGGCCACAGCGGGCACTGTTTTTATTGCGCTTGGATATGGTCTGTTCATCATGCTGGTAACGCGCGAAATGCAGGAACGCAGCCGGGCTGAGGCGGAAATTCGGGTGGCGCGTGACATTCAGACGTCGCTGTTACCGGCGGAGCTGGGCGCCCAGGCCGGGTGCGAAGCTTATGGAGTGATGCGTCCGGCTGCAAGCGTGGGCGGGGATTATTTTGATCGGTTTGTCATTTCACCGCATCAAACCCTGTTTATCGTGGCGGACATTTCCGGTCATGGTGTCGGCGCCGGAATTCTGGCGGCCATGTTCAAAAGCACCGTCTGGATGGAGTTGCGGCATACCCGCGACCTGGCGACGTTGTTGCAGCATTTGAACGAAGCCTTCCATGCGCTGACCGATCGCAAAACATTTGTCACCTGCGCCATGCTGCTGCTGGACCGGCAAAACAACCGGGCCACCCTGGCAACGGCCGGCCATCCACCCATCGTCCAGATCGATGGCCAATCGCAACGGCTGCAAAAGCACCACACCGGCAATCTGGCCCTCGGACTGATTTCCCGGACCGCATTTTCAGAAAAAACCGTATCTTTTCGGCCGGGTGACACCTTCGTTCTCTATACGGACGGCACATTCGAAGCCATGAACCCGCAGGGAGACATGTTCGGGGAAGAGCGTTTGCAGCAGGTTTTAGCCCGGCAGACCGGTCGGCCGCCGCGTCAATTGTGCGAAGCAGTGCTGCAGGCGGTCCGGGAGTTTCAGCAAGGGCAATTTCAAATGGATGACATCACCCTGCTGACCGTCCGGTGCGGCTGATTGCATTCCATGGTCGGCATTCTCAGAAAAATGATCAGAATCTCTTCGGTGTTCTCGGGACGTGCCATCAGCCGGTCAAAAACGGCAAATATCATAAATCGTTGCTGTTGTTTTCAAAACGACGGGGGTACGCAGATGGAACATGGCGCATCTTTATGAATCCAGCGAAAGAACTTCCGCTTTATCCGGCACGCTCCGAAAGATTTTAGATTTTCTTTTCCATTTTGGCTGGATGAAAAGAACCACCCGTCTTGCCGAAAACCGGCTTCGTGGCGAATGTGCAAAAAAGAAAATTTGTCACAAAATTCTTGCTATTTGTTACAGAAAAATTATTTTCTTGCGCACACACGATGACATCCAATTAGCGTGGAGAGCCGGCCGGTATGGATATGAAACGGGATTACTTCGAAGACGTTCAGTTGCTGAAAGATCGTGCGCAAAAAATCTGGTTTGGGATTCTCATCATCACGCTCATTCTGTTTCCTTTTGTCTCTCCCAATTACTATATCTACCTCATCAACTACATCGCCATCAACGTTATCGTTACGGTCGGTTTGAATTTGCTTATCGGTTATACCGGTCAGATTTCACTGGGCCATGCGGGGTTTTTCGCCATCGGCGCGTATGCCACCACGCTCCTCATGCTGAAATTGCACGTGCCGTTTTTGCTGGCTATTTTGATTGCGGGGTTTCTGGCCGCAGCGTTTGGCTTTCTGTTGGGCCTGCCGGCGCTGCGCCTGGAAGGACCGTACCTCGCGATCGCCACGCTCGGTTTTGGCATGGCGGTGACCACCATCATCGGGCGGGTGCCGCTGTTCGGCGGACACATGGGGTTGCAGACGCCGCCGCTGAGCATCGGGCCGTTTGTCGCCAAAAACGATCGCGAGATTTATGTGGTGATCATGCTATTCACCTTTCTGATGACGCTTGCCGCGCGGAACATCACCCGAACCCGGGTTGGACGCGCCCTGATCGCCATTCGGGACAGCGACATCGCCGCGGAGGCGCTGGGCGTCAATATCGCCTACTACAAAACCCTGGCATTCGCCATCAGTGCGTTTTACACCGGTGTGGCCGGCGGTCTGATGGCCTTCGTGCTGGGATTCATCAATCCGAATATTTTTGATTTACTGCAATCGATTTTATTTCTGGCCATGGTGGTCGTGGGCGGCGCCGGCACCATTCTCGGTTCGGTGATGGGCGCCGCGGTGGTGTCGTTTCTGCACATCAAACTGGAAGCCGTGCAAAACATTCCCGGCGTGGGGCAGTTTCTGGTGTACCTTTCCCAAAAGTGGCTGAGCGTGAGCGGATTGCCCAATTTTACCTTTGTGCTGTTCGGCCTGATTTTGATTTTCATCGTTGTGTTCGAGCGGCTGGGTTTGTATGGGATCTGGCTGCGGAGCAAAATTTACTGGCGGACGTGGCCCTTTTAGCCCGTTCATGTTTTGCCGCCTGACTACTGAATGAAGCATGGTCAACTAACTCACGGAAACGCATGTTTGGACAACTGATCATCAACGGACTGGCTGTGGGCAGCCTGTATGCCCTGGTCGCGCTGGCCATGGTCATTATTTACAAGGCTTCGGAAGTGCCCAACTTTGCTCAGGGTGAAATGGCCATGGTATCCACCTATTTTGCCTATATGCTGCTGATCAGCAATCAGGTGTCGTGGCACGTGGCGCTTTTGGGGACCCTGGTTTTTGCTTTTGCATTGGGTATGGTGCTGGAGTTCCTGTTCGTCCGCCGGGCTAAGGACCCGACCGTGCTGGATTTGATTATCGTGACTCTGGGCATGCAGTTGGTGCTGCACGGCCTGGCTGGCTGGAAATGGGGCCCGGATCAAAAAGATTTCCCGCTGCCCATCAGTGATACCGATGTGGTGCAGGTGGGCGGTCTGGTGATCAGCTATTTGAATTTGACCACCATGATCGCGGCATTGCTGCTGATGGGCCTGCTGTATGCATTTTTCCAGTACACCAAAATCGGCGTGGCCATGAAAGCCACTCAGCAAAACTGGATGGCCGCGCGGATCAACGGCATCCGCACCAATCACATTCTGGGCATCACCTGGGGCATCAGTTCGGTCATCGGCGCGATCGCCGGAGTTCTGTTCGCACCGACTTCCACCCTCGATCCCCATCTGATGTGGGACCCCTTGATCAAAGGCTTTGCCGCGGCGGTGATGGGCGGCATGAACAGCCTGGTTGGCGCGGCGCTGGGCGGCTACCTGTTGGGTTTCATCGAGAACCTTTTCGGCCTGTACATTTCGCTGGAATTTAAATCCATCGTGGCGTTCCTGGCCATCGTGCTGGTGCTGTGGTTTCGGCCCAGCGGATTATTCAGCAAACATTACGAGCGGCGGGTGTGATATGGCAGCCCTGTTGAAAGTCGAAAATCTCACCAAACACTTCGGCGGCATCCTCGCTTTGGACCATCTTTCTTTCGAGGTGCAGGAGGGTGAAATTTACTCCATTATCGGGCCGAACGGCGCCGGCAAAACCACCCTGTTCAATTGCATCAGTGGACTGTACCGTCCGGATGAGGGCAGCATCGTCTTTGACGGGCAAGAGCTGATCGGCCTCAAGCCGCACCGCATCGCGGAGATGGGCATCGCGCGCACGTTTCAGAATATCGAGCTGTTTTCGAACATGACCACCATGGATAACCTGATGCTGGGACGGCATATTCACATGCGCAGCGGGGTGTGGCATAGCCTGTTTCTGCCGTGGCGAAAATCGTTGACCGCGCGGGAAGAGGTGGCCCACCGGGCGCGCATCGAAGAAATCATCGATTTTTTGGAGTTGCAATCCGCGCGAAATCAATTGGTGAAATCGTTGCCCTACGGCAGGCAAAAGCTAGTGGAACTTGGACGGGCTCTGGCTCTGGAGCCGAAACTGCTGTTATTGGACGAACCTTCCGCGGGCATGAATACGGAAGAACGTCAGGATTTGTTTTTCTGGCTTCAGGATATCAAAGAGGATCTGGGCATTACGATTGTGATGATCGAGCACAATATGCAAATGGTCATGGATGTCTCCGACCGCATTCTGGCGATCGATTTCGGCAAAAAGTTAGCCGAAGGCCCGCCGGAAGAAGTGGCCAATCATCCGGACGTGATCAAAGCCTATCTGGGAGAAGATGAAGACGAATCAGCCGCTGTTGCGCGTCAATAACATCGAAACCTATTACGGCCTGATTTGCGCCGTGCAGGGCGTGTCGATGGAAATCCAGCCCGGCACGATCACGGCCATTCTCGGGAACAACGGCGCGGGCAAAACCACTATTTTGAAAACCGTCATGGGCCTGCTGGAAGATCAGCCGGACAAGGGCAGCATCTATTTCAAAGATCAGCGCATTGACGGCAAGGATCCCGAGCAGATCGTGCGGCTGGGCATCGGTTTTGTGCCTGAAGGCCGGGAGATTTTCGACGAGCTGACGGTCAAAGAGAATTTATTGGTGGGCGCCTACACCCGCCGCGACCGCGCCGGCATCCGCGCGGACATGGAGCGGATTTACGGGTATTTCCCCATTCTGAAAGAACGCGAGAAACAACTGGCCGGAACCCTGTCCGGCGGACAGCAGCAGATGCTCGCCATCGGCCGCGCCCTCATGAGCCGGCCGCAGCTTTTGCTGATGGACGAGCCGTCGCTGGGGCTGTCGCCCATGTTGGTGCGGGATATCTTTCGCATCATCCGGCAGATCAACGAAGAGGGCATCACCATCTTGCTGGTGGAACAGAATGCACGCATGGCGCTGCGCGTGGCGCATTACGGCTATGTGATGGAGAACGGCCGTTTCGTACTGGCCGGAACGGTGCAAGAACTTATGGAAGATCCCGATGTGCAGGAGTTTTACCTGGGCATGAAAAAAGAGACCTCGGTCAAGGGATATCAGCGGTGGAAACGAAAAAAACGCTGGCGATAACCAGCTGGACGGAAGATGAATCGGCAGAGCACAATGGCAGACGTAAAAACTACAGAAAACACCACTTACAAGACCGTTCCCCAAGTTTTTATTGATACGGTGCGAAAATACGGTGACCGGGTGGCGCTGCGCAAAAAAGAATTCGGCATCTGGAAAGATATTTCCTGGAAGGAATATTACGCCGCGGCCAAAAAGGTCGGCATGGCGCTGGTGCAAATGGGCCTGAAGAAGGGCGATTGCGTGGCGATCATCGGTGAGAATTGCCCGGAGTGGGTGTTCATCGATCTCGGCGTGCAGTGCGTGGGCGGAGTGTCGGTGGGCATTTACACCACCAATTCGGCCGAGCAGTGCGAGTATGTGATCAATCATTCCGAAGCGCGGTTCTTTTTCGTGGAGAACGAAGAACAGCTCGATAAATGGCTGGTGTTTCAAGATCGCGCGCCCTCGGTGGAAAAAGTGATCGTGTGGGACAAAAAGGGATTGCGGAATTTTCGCCATCCCAAAGTGATGTTTTTCGATGAGCTGCTGGACGAAGGCGAGAAAGCGATTCAAAAAAAGCCGGAGCTGTTTGAAACTCTGATGGACACGGTCAAGCCGGATGACCTGGCGCTGCTGATTTACACTTCGGGCACCACCGGTCCGCCCAAAGGTGCAATGCTGACGCACAGAAACGCCACCTGGATGGCCGACGCCGTGGCCAAAGCCAATCCGGTGTACGACACCGATGAGCTGTTATCCTTTCTGCCGCTGTGCCATATTTTCGAACGGCTGTTCTCGGTATTCCTGCACATTCGGTATGGCTATGTGATTAATTTTGTGGAAAACCTCGAAACGGTGCCGCAAAACATGCGCGAAGTATCGCCCACCGTGGGCTATGGTGTGCCGCGCATCTGGGAAAAGTACTACAGCAACGTGGCCATCCGCATGGCGGATGCCACCTGGTTCAAACGCTCCGTGTTTGCGCTTGCCCGGCGCATCGGTGAAAAGCATGCGCGGTACCGCATGGTGTACCGCATCCGGCCGCCTTTCTACGTACGTGCCGCGTATTTCCTGGCATACTGGACGGTGTTTCGGAAATTGAAAGAGCGGCTCGGTTTCGATCGCATGCGCATCGCGTACTCCGGCGCCGCCCCCATTTCGCCGGAAGTGCTGCTGTTTTTTCAATCCATCGGCCTGAACTTGCTGGAAGGCTACGGTCAGACCGAAGGCACCGGCGTGACCACGGTCAACCGCCTCGATGCATACAAACTCGGAACGGTGGGACAGCCGCTGCCCGGCGTGGAGGTGAAAATCGCCGAAGACGGCGAGATTTTGGTGCGCTCGCCGTCGGTGTTCAAAGGCTATTTCAAGGATGAGGAGGCCACCCGGCGCACCCTGGCCGACGGCTGGCTGCACTCCGGAGATGTGGGAGAAATCGATGAAGAGGGCTTTCTGAAAATCGTCGATCGCAAAAAAGACATCATTATTACGGCGGGCGGCAAAAACATCGCGCCGCAGCACATCGAGAATCTGCTCAAGTTCAGCCCGTACATCAACGATGCGGTGGTCATCGGCGACCGGCGTAAGTTTTTGAGCGCGCTCATTGTGATTGATGAAGAAAATGTGGTGAAGTATGCGCAGGATCACAAAGTGCAATTTTCCACCTATTCGGATTTGACTCAGCACCCGGAAATCATCCGCCTGATCCAGCGCGAAGTGGATGCCGTCAACACCAAACTGGCGCGCGTGGAGCAAGTGCGCAAGTTCCGCATCCTGCCCAAGAAGTTATATGAAGAGGACGGGGAAGTCACCCCGACCATGAAAGTAAAACGGAAAAGCATTCAGCAGATGTACCGGGACTTGATCGAAGAAATGTATGAAAATTAAAGGCGGCCTGAGCAGGGGCAATTTGAAAAGAAGCCTCGTTTCCGGGCGATGGGAGGGACAGGACTACGTTTGGAAATCGCGGCATCAGGTAATCGGGCGCCGGGATTTTATCCGGTGCCGCTGCATCCACGGAATGCATCTTAATTGAAGAACAAACCACCATAGCTGAAACGCTGTTCAGAAAATCATGCCAGCTTTTGATCTAACCAAAGGAGGGCAGGCAATGAAACACTCACGTTGGTTGCTTGCGGGGATTTTCTTGGCTGTGGTTGCGGTTGCCCTGGGCGTTGGCTGCGGCAAAAAAGGCCAGCGCGGCGTCACCGATACCGAGATCGTGATCGGCCAGTGGGGACCGCAAACCGGACCGGCCGCACTCTGGGGCGCGGTGGCGCGCGGCACCGATGCCTATTTCAAAATGATCAACGAAGAAGGCGGCATCAACGGGCGAAAAATCCGCTACATCTACCGCGATGACGCCTATCAGCCGGCCAAGACCAAAGCGGTGGTGAAAGAAATGGTGGAAAACGAGGGCGTGTTCGCCTTCGTCGGCGGCGTGGGCACCGCACCGGGCATGGCGGTGAAGGATTACCTGATTCAGAATCAGGTGCCGTGGGTCGGGCCGGCATCCGGTTCCTCGCACTGGGCCTATCCGCCCAATAAGTACATTTTTTCCGTCTATCCGCTGTATTTTGATGAGGCTGCCGTCCTGGTGGATTATGCCGTGAATACCCTAAAAAAGACCAAGATCGCCATGATCTACCAGAACGATGATTACGGCAAGGGCGGCCTGGTGGGCGCAAAAATGGCGCTGGAAAAACACGGCCTTGATTTCGTAGCCACGGCGACCACCCAAATCATGGATACGGATTTGAGTTCGCACATCTTGAAGCTGAAAGAGGCCGGTGCGGAAGTAGTGATCATGTACCTGCTTCCGAAACAAGCGGCGATCTCGCTCGGTACGGCGGCCAAACTCGGTTTTAAACCGCAGTGGATGACCACCAGCACGCTTTCGGATATGGGCCTGATGCACAACATCACCAAAGGCCTGTGGGAAGGCGTGATTTTTGCGAATTTCGCCGAAATGCCGGATTCGGATCATCCCCTGATGAAGAAGTACCGCGAAGCGGCCAAAAAGTATGCGCCGGATGAACGGTGGGGCGTGTTCTTCGCCGCCGGATTTCTGTTCGCCGAACCGATGGTGGAAGGCCTGAAACGCGCCGGTAAAGACCTGACCGTGGAAAGCTTCATCGAGGCCATGGAATCCATCAAGGATTTCAAAGGGATCGGACCGACCATTACCTTCGGACCGAATCAGCGGCAGGGCACGCGCTCGGTATTCCTGAGCCAGTGCGTTTCTGCCACCGAGGCCAAACAGCTTACCGATTGGATGACCTCGGATATCGATGTCGAAGAAGCCATCCGGCGGATGAAAGAGGGTGAGTGAGAGTTGAAATAGCGGGAAAAAACAAATGCCAGGCACTTCGAAAGTGTCTGGCATTTTTGCTTTATCGGCACATATTCGGCCGTATCGGCGATTTGAATCTTTCTTGACAATCAGCCTTTACAAGGTTGAATATCGTAAAATACCGGAATCGTTTGCCGCGAAATGAGCCGGAAAAGACAAAACCTTTGCATGCTGAACGGTTACCATTTATTTGAAAGTCAAACCTGATTAGTTCCCGTCATTGTCTGATTGGATTTGCAAGATTCTCGCCTGGAAACCGGCGCGTTCCACCGCCTGTATCAGTGCTTCGGGGGCCGTGTTCTTTTGCAGAACCACCCGTGCCCGCTTTTCCGCCAGGCTGACTTTTACTGAAAATGCGCCCGGCACGCTGCTCAACCGCTCGGTCACCGTTTTGACGCAGTATTCACAGGCCATGCCTTCCACACCGATCTGGACCTGCAATAAATCCTCCGGTCGCAATGGCTCGGCGCGCTTGCCGCGGATGGGCCCCGGCAGCGTGAGATTGAGCCGCAGCGTGACATTCCGGCCGGGCTCCGGCAGCAGCGACAGGTTCAGATGATTGCGGTAATATCGGTTGAACAGGTTTTCCATGCCAAGGCTCACATCCACATAATCACCCCATTTCCAGCCCAGGCGCATGTCGAATACCGCATAGCCCGGCGTACGTACCTCGCCGAAAATGGCGGCAAACCGGTTCTGATCAGCGGCCAGATCCGCTGAAACCTCCGCCCAGAATCCTTTTTCCGGCCGTTCATAGCGTAACTGCACATTACCGCGCAGCGGCGCCAGACCGGGAAGCGGCGAGCCGTCACGGCGATCATAACCGCGATCATAAGCCAGGGTGGTGTTCACGCTCCAATGCCGTGCCGGCCGCCATCCGGCGTACAGACTGAAGCCGGTGACCACCGCATTCTGCACGTTGCGAAACCGTTTGACGCCGCGTAATCCGGCAATCGGTGAAGGCACGTCCGGCTGAACCTCCGCCACAATCATGTCTGTCAGCGCATGCTGGTACAATTCAATGTTCCAGTTGAACCGGCTGCCGAAACCACGGAATCCAACGCGTTTGCTGAAATTGCTTTCGGAATTGATGCCGGGTGAGCCTACCCGGTAGTAGCCATCGAGCATCGGCGCAGCGATATATCGTTCCACCGGAGTGGCTGAACGGAATCCGCGGGTGATGGATGCCGAAAAGGCGGTATTGTTGGTAAGATTGTATAACAGCGCCGCCGAGCCGCTGAATACACCTTCCGACTTTTGCAAATCTCCCGCAAAAAATTGGCTGTTGGGATTCTGCGCGGCGGTCGAGGAAATGCGGTTGAACCGCCCCCCCATTTGCAGCTTCCATTTTGCCGTCAAGCGGTAATCGGTTTCCAGATAAAGGCCCGCCTCATCCAGCCGGGAATCCGGGATGATGTCCTGCAAGATGACCGGCGCATTGGGGTCGGTCACCTGCCGCCAGGCGCGCATGCTCCACCGGCTGAAAAAGACTCCGGAGCGCATCCGCCAGTGCGGGGTGAAAATCCACTCGCCGTCCATGCTGGCATTCCAGGTGTTGGATTGCGACTCGCTGTAAATCGGGTCTCCGGCGTCCAGGTAATTGATCATGTTGTGATACATGGGCTGATACGAAAGATTGAGTTGCAGGCTTTTCCAGAAGCGCGTGAGGTTGGTGGCCATGTAATTGACGGCTACCGTATTGCGCCTTTCGCGAGGAATGATGGTGTTTGCCGCAGGCCAGCCGATGTCCCTGGCCCGATAGAGTTGCAGGGTGGTTTGCCACTGCTGGTTCATGCTCGGGCGGTAGCGGGCTTTAACATGCAGGGTATTGGCATCAAAACCGCTGTTGGCAATAACGCCTCTGGCGGAGCGGTAGTCGTCATGGCGGGCGGCAACCAGTTTGGCGATAAAGTCCATTCGGTGATTGCCGCCGGAAAACGAAAACGCCTGGATGCGCGAATTGGAAACACTGAGATAGCGGGATGTCAGGCCGACCTCGGTGGTAAAATCAGGACGGCCGGCGAATTTGGAACCAAGCGTGGATACACGGATGATGCCCCCCATATTGCCCGAGCCGAACTGCGCCGAGCCGGGGCCGAGCTGCACATCCATGGATTCCACCAGATCGGGTTCGAGAGTGGCGGTGCAGGCATCCATACCCATGGGACAGGCCTGATTCACTTTGACGCCGTCGATGAATACCAGAATGCGGGAGTCGGTCATGCCCTGAAAATAGGGTTTGTTTCCCCAACTGCCGCTGCGGGATGTTGCGACGCCGGGCACGGTTTTGAGAATATCGGTTACCGTGGCAGGTGCCAGACGGGCGATACGTGGCGCGGTTACTTTGGTGCTCAGCATGGGCTGAGTCATCATGTCGATCCGGCGCGATTCAACGGTAATTTCTTCCATGGAAATGGGTTCGGGGAGCAGGCCGAAATCCAGACGGGTCGGGGCGCCGGGCGTGAGGGTGACTTGCCGGATTTGCGGCTTGTAGCCGATGCGGCGCACTTCAATGAGATAACGGCCGGCAGGCAGATGCCGGAAGACAAATCGGCCGGTGGAGTCCGTGGCCGTGCCCCACTCAGTGCCGCGCACCACGACATTTGCCGCCGGGAGACCGAGTCCAGTTTCGGCATCGCGGACGTAGCCGGTAAGCCGGGTGTTTGAAGCCTTTCGCTCCTGCGGTATCGCCGCGGTGGCGGAGAAGATCAGCCAGAAAATTAACATCGATCGAGGGTTCATTCGCATGGCTCGTTTATCGGTTGAAGGTTCTGTGGCTCATGTGAAAACTCAACGTTAAGAACGCACCGGGCCTGAAAAGGTAACGCGGCAGGATCCGACCGAATGACATCACACACAGCGATAGCGCTCGGTATGCACGGATTGCAAAAGGAAGGATCGCACGTGGCAGACGGAGTTGTCCCCTATTCAGCCAGTAATTCAGCCGAAAAGTTCGTTTGTGGCGGCGATCGGTGCCGAACTAAGATTGAAGCGAACCGAAGTATCGGATAATTCCTTCGATGACGGCGCTCAGACCGGCGAGAATGAGCAGGCCGGGCCAGTACCACCCCTGCCATACGATGACCGCAATGCCAATCAGCCAGAGACCGCCCTGGATCTCTTCATGGGCATGGCGACGCCAAAACGGAACAGTTGGCTGTTCCGCATTTTGAACCGGCATAATCTCCTCCCGATGATTCCATCATTAGGGAGATTGTCGAGCTTTTTTCAATACATATATTTGCTTAATAACGCATTTTTTTCTTTGGAAGCCGTTTTGCAAACCTCCAGGAAAACTTCGATGTAGAGCGCCGGAAAAATGAATCCCAAATATTTTTCCCATCTTCGCGGAAACGCATTTGCCAATAAACTGATTCCAATCGCTTTATAGAAATCGGTGAACCAGATTTTATGTTTTTTAATTCTAAACAGCCCCGTGTTTTGCAAAGTCAAAAACGTGATGTAGCCGAAATGATGATAATGGGTTAGATCACCATAGGATAGCTGTGAGGTATAATGTGGCGTGATAATCCGAACGGTCGCCCCATCTTTCGCGATCCGATGCACTTCGTTCATCAAATTTAATGGCCTGTCGATGTGTTCGATAATATGGGACATTTCAATCCAATCGAACTCGTTGTCTTCAAATGGATATGGAAATTGATTTAAATCATGCACAACATCCACATGGGGCGCCGGTCGAATATCTAATCCGATTGCCCCTTCCTTTTTCGCGTGGGGGCCACAACCCAAATCTAAAATTTTCATATTTTGCCTTTTTATTGAAATCCAATTCAATTCGTGATCGATTCAACTGTGACTCAATCCACTTGCGCCGGTTTAACGTGACCGCACGGTATGTGCTGTTGGGGCTGCCAATGTTCCTATTACCGTCGTTCCATTGGATGGATCGGGATAAACCCGGATCGACAGCTTCGCCGGCACGACAGCACCTCCACCGGGCGAAATCAATGGAGATGGATGAGCATCTGCTATGGCGTTTTCCTGTTTCCTCTCATAATATCCATCATCCGGTTTGCGTTTTCAGGCGGGGTGGTGAGCCGACTGACAACAACGGTCACCAGGCCGGCGATGAAAAATGCCGGTACCAGTTCGTAAATCGTACTTTTGAGTGCCGGGGTATAATACCAGACAAGCGTAATTGCGGTTCCCGTGAGGAGTCCCGCAACAATACCGGCGCGTGTGGTGCCGCGCCAAAACAGCGCCAGAATCGACGTGGGCCCGAGAGAAGCTCCCAATCCAGCCCAGGCAAACAGCACCAGCCAAAACACCAAATCCTGAGCCGTCAGTCCCAGAACAATCGCCAAAAGCACCAAGAACAGCACCATCAACCGGCTGTAAAGCACAAGCCGACGCTGCGGAACCGGCCGATCCCGGCGCAGAACTTTCTCATAAACATCACGGACCACCGAGGAGGCCGCCACCAGGAGCTGGCTGTCGGCGGTGGACATGATGGCGGCGAAGATGGATGCGACAACCATGCCGAACAGCACCGGATGCAATTGCTGTTGCGCCAGCAGCGGATACAGATTTTCGGTGTCGTTGCCCGGAAGCATTGAAGCATCGGGAAAATAAACGCGGCCGACCAATCCGATAAACAACGCTCCCCACGCCATCACGACATTCCAGATGGTGCCAATGACGGCGGAAATGCGCAGTTGTTCGGCATCGGCGATGGACATATAGCGCACCAGAATGTGCGGATTGCCGGGAGAGCCGAGGCCGATGCCGACAAAGCCCAGAAAAGCCCCCAAGGACAGGGCAAAAGGATCGATCATGGCCGGATCGATCTGCTGAAGCTGAGCAAGCACCACACCGAGTCCGCCCCGGTGCAGGATCGCCACCACCGGCAGGATGACCAGCGCCAGAATCATGAAAATCGCCTGCAACATATCGGTCAGGCTGACGGCAAGAAATCCGCCGAGCATGGTATAAAGCAGCACAATGGCAGCGGTGAGCAGAATCCCCGTGGTCTGATCCAGGTGGAAACTGGCGGCGAAAGCTTTGCCGCCGCCGACGAACTGGGCAGCCACATAACTCACCATAAAAATTAGGATAATGCCGGAAAGCAACACGCGTAGGCGACCGTCACGATCGGCGAACCGTTCGGCAAAAAAATCCGGCAGGGTCACACAATCATACGCCTCGCTGAACCGTCTGAGCCGGCGCGCGTAGAAGAGAAATAAAAACAGTTCCACCATGATGTACCCAACTACGGCCCAGACGGCGGAAGCGCCCATTTTGTATGCCATTCCAGTGACACCGAGCAGCAGCCAGGCACTGCGCCCGGAAACCACCGCCGAAAGCGCCACCACAAAGCGATGCATTTTTCGTCCGCCGACAAAGAATTCACGGATACCGGCGGAGGAGAACCGCGTGGCATATACGCCGATGGCGGTCACCAGAATCAAATAGCCGACAAATGCCGCCAGCGCATAGCCGTCCGCAGCAATATGGACCATTTTCGATTCTTGCATTAATCTCCATCCCTCCGTGTCCAGTAGGCAAGGAACAACACCAGTAAAATCAGCAACACCGGGAGCCCAAACATAATGACATAAAACCGGACCATAATGTCTCCAATCGTACGTCAGTGAGAAAGACAGCCGAGATGGGTGCAAAACATGCATTTCACGCTGATGCGGATACATGCCTTGCCACCGTAATATCAGGAAATCGATCGGTCTTTGAGCATGTCGCGGGGGTTAGCGCGATTCAATCGCGGGCAAATCCCGCGTCGCCCTATGCACGTACCCGCATCAGAGATTTGGAGTATTCCGCTGCGGCTTGCTGCCAGTAAAATTCCAGCGAACAAATAAAACAAATTTTTGCTGAAATTCAATGCAAATCCACCGAGTGGGATGGCGGCCATAAAATCTTTTTGCCTGGATATTTTCGTTGACAATCAATACGATTTTCTGTATATTTGTCGCTGTCTGTTGAAAGGAGCTATGGCAAAGGTAAGAGAAAAAAGCGCTCGAAAAGCGCGGTTCGCGGCAGGATCCCTCCCGTTTACGCGGAAAAATTATATCATTTTCGGCATCGGGATCCTGATGATTATCATCGGATATTTTTTCCTGGCACAGGGCCCGGCCGACAGCTTTTTGTCTTTAAGCGTCGCACCGGTTTTTTTGGTGGTAGGGTACTGTATTCTCATTCCGCTGTCGATTTTATATCGAGATCGCGGAAGGGAACCGGAGGCCAATACGGGCGATTAGCTCAGTTGGTTTAGAGCGCTTGCCTTACAGGCAAGAGGTCAGTGGTTCGAATCCACTATCGCCCATCCGATTTTCGGAAAAGAAGATTGCTCTTTTATGGATAATTTCCTATATTGGCATTACTGGGGCCGTGGTGTAGTCCGGTTAACACGCCGGCCTGTCAAGCCGGAGATCGCGGGTT
>WFVT01000014.1 GCA_015491485.1 Candidatus Zhuqueibacterota bacterium | reverse complement strand
TTCAGAAAAGTGATCCCGATTGCAGCAGCATGGTCAAGTTGAGGCCTAATTGTCCGATACTTAATATACAATGGATACTTGAACTTAGACCCTTCAAACAAGCCTGATAAAATCGGTCATGGTCCCGCACTTTTCCGTTTTCTGCAATCGTCCATCTCGCTTTTCCATCCCCGGCCTGGCGCTGGCGGTGTTGCTGTTTTACCAGTGCAACACGCAAACGCCGACAGACACCAGTCCCGACCCCACTACATCGGCGGCAATACTGAGCAGTTTGACCGCCACGCCGGAAACCATCGGACTCGGTGGAAGTGCACGCATCATGGCCGTGGTGGTGGATGAAAACGCCTCACCGGTGTCCGGCAAAGTGGTGCTGTTTTCGGCTTCCCGCGGCACTATCACTCCGGCCGATACCACCGACGGCTCGGGTATCGCCGAAGCAATCTATCTGGGGCCCCAAATTCCGGGCCCCGTTACCATTACGGCCAGGCTCGGCACCCAGGTCGATAGCACCACCGTCACCATCGACACGCAAATCAGCCAGAATTTACAGATTCTGCCGGAACAAAAAAGCATCCTGGCCAACGGCTTTTCCACTGTGAAATTGCTGATTCAGGCCTGGGACTCCAATCAGCAGCCGGTGGCGAACGCCCGGATTGATTTGACCAGTTCCGCGGGAGCCATTACACCGAGCGTTTATACCGATAACAACGGCACCGCGGAAGCCGTGCTGCAATCGATTGCCTCTCAAAAAGACGTGGCGGCCACCATCAAAGCCACCCTCAACGACATCGAGACGGTGTCGCTGGTGATCTTCCGGGGCGTCCGGTTTCAACTGCAGGTGACCCCCAAAACCTTGATCGCCGACGGCCGCAGCCAGGCCACCGTACAGGCTGTGCTCAAAGAGACCACCCGTTTGACCGCTGTTCCGAAGGCCGAAATCCGCTTCGGCGCCAGTTTGGGTACCATCCCCAGCACCGTGCTGACCAACGAAAGCGGTATCGCCAAGACCCTGTTTACCAGCTCCGTGGACACCGGCGTGGCCATGATCGTAGCCAGTTACGGCGACTTCATTCATGACACGGTGCGGGTGACCATCGGCCATTCGGTACCCACGTTCCTCAATTTGTCTGCCAGCCCGCCGGTGCTGATCGCCGATAACCGCAGCCAGGCTGAAATCAAAGCCGTGGTCTCGGACGCAGCTAACAATCCGGTGCCGGACGGCACACCGGTATTTTTTGAAATTGTACGGGGTTCGGGAACGATCGAATCGCGCAAGGTCACCCAATCGGGAACGGCAGTCAGCAAGTTAACGTCGTCAAGTACACCGGACAGCGTCTGGGTGCGGGCGTCGGTAGGTAATCTGCGGGACAGCGTGCTGGTGCGTTATGTGGTGGGACCGCCTGCCCGTATCAATCTGACCAGCGATCGCAGGGCGATTCCGGCAGACGGCACCGCCAAAGTCAACGTTCGGGCTTTTGTTTATGATGAAGTCGGCAATCCGGTCAAAGACGGCACCCGGGTGGCATTCACCACCGACATCGGCGAAATCACCTCCAGTGCTGAAACACGAAACGGCGTGGCTGAAGCGGAATTTTCCAGTACCGTGACCGGGATTGCCACGATTACCGCAACGGCCGGACCCGCCAGCGGCACCCTGACGCTGCGAGCCCTGCCCGGGCCGCCCAACAGCGTCTTGTTGAGTTACGATCCGGCCTCGGTCGGGGTGAAAGATTCCGGCCGCAACACCACCCTAACGATTACCGCCGATATCCGGGATGCACGCAACAATCCGGTGGCCGACCCCACCTATGTGAAATTCAGTATCGTGGCTTCGCCGGGCGGCGGGGAGTTTTTGAGCAGCGACTTGCCCGTTCCCACCATTAACGGCAAAGCGCAGGTGTCGTTCAATGCCGGCATTCGCTCGGGGACGGCGCGCATCCGCGCGGAGGTCACCGATTCCACCGGTCAGCCGCTCAATCCGCCGGTAAGTGCGGTGTCCACGGAGATCATCATTTTCGCCGGGCCGCCGTACATGGCCGATGTCAACGATTTAAGCACCAGTCATCTTTCCGTGGGCGCGGAGCCGCTGAATATCCTTGGCTGGCATTTCGTCAACAACACCACCACTGTCGTGGCGCTGATCGGCGATAAATACAACAACCCGGTGCCGGCAGGCACGGCGGTGTACTTCACCACCACCGGCGGCATCATCTCCACCCACACCGGTTACACCGATGAAAACGGCGTCGCCACGGTCACCTTGCATACCGGACAGCCGTATCCCACCGTGCCGCGCTATTACAACACGTTTTTCGATCCCAACGCCGGGCATCCGAATTTCAATCTGCCCTCGTCTATCATACCTGGCCCGATCCCGGATTACGATTTCGGCGAGGTGGCCAACGGATACGATGCCACCAGCCAGAACAACGGCATCGCCCGGGTGCTGGCGGTCACGGAAGGGGTGGATCAAAACGGCAATCCGGCGCGGGTGTGGAATGTCACCAACGTCATCTTTTCCGGGCTGATCAGCACGTTCCGCACCGAAGTGGATAAGACTCAGATTTTGCCCGGTGAAGCGGCTACCATCATCATCACGATTTACGATGAAAACGGCAATCCTATTGTACCCGGCTCCAGCATCACTCTGGAAGCCGACGCCGGCAAGTTAAGCTGGACCGAACTGGTAACCAGCGATCCGGGCAAAACCAAATATGTAGTCACTCTGACCAACAACCTCGATCCGAACGATCCCAATGCCAAGGAAACCACGGTCAGCGTGGGAGTCAAAGTCACCAGCAGAAACGGAAATGATGTTGTCTCAACGCCACCGATTCAGCTCAAACTGAGGTAAAAAGCATGTCAAGAAGCTGGTTTTTCCTGTTGATGCTGCTGATTGCTCCGGGCCCGGGTTCTTCCCTTTTGGCGCAATCCACGGGCATTCCGTTGCTGTCCAACGGCAACAGTGAACTGGCTCTCTCCGTTCAGGCCGGGGTGGCCAACTTGATGGTAAACGATGACCGGCACCGGGTGTTCACAGCCGTGGCCCGTCCCGCTTTTGCGGTCGCCTCCTGGATAGACGTTTATGCCTACCTTGGCCTGGTTCGTCAAAATGTGGAATTTGGTGATCCGTTGCGCGCCGATTTCAAAGGAAATGCCAGCGTACTGTATGGCGCCGGTGTAACTTTGCAACTGCCGTGGCGGGGACCGGGACGGAGCCGGATTTACGCCGGTACACAGATGGCGTTTTTTGCGCCCGGGGGAACCAGCTATGAAAACCTGAACGCCCAGAACGACGGTCTGCGCCGCATCCGGAATACCACGTATGAATGGCGGCAATTCCAGAGCAGCCTGTTTCTGGCTTATCCGCTGAACAAAGTGGAATTTTTTATGGGGCTGGAACTGATCCTGCGGAACATCCGAACCGTGACGACGGTTCAATTGCAACAAGAACAAAGTGTTGTGCCGGTGAACCGGACGGCTTTGCCTTATCTGGAACAAACCCTGGTCGCCCCATCCATGGGCTTCAATGTCCGTTTACCCCATCGGCATCAGCTTGGAGTTCAGCTCCGGGGGCTCGGTTCCGGCGATTATGGCCTGTTCATCGGTCTCTCTCAAACCGGCACGCTGGATTGATTTGACGGCTGAGGCATCATGTCCGGCGCTCAGAAGAGCCGTTTCACCGGCTAAAACGGCCGTCTCAAACCCGAAATTTAATGGACATCCATTCATCTGCATCGCCCGGCGGTGCTCCGGAATGACCCCGGGGTAATCCGCTGCTGAAGCCGCCGCATCGAACAAAGCAGACTTAATTTTATAAAAATTAAAAAATTGTCCATTGCAAATCGCGGTATTTAAACGTATATTTCAATAAAAGGCAATTGCGAACGCCCAAGCCTCTCGCCGCAATCATGCACACACGGCAGCCACAAAACTCCTTCGACGCCCTGCAATTTGTTCTCAAATGGGCTGTTTTGCTTTATGCATTGCTGGTGTTTTACATCACAACGGTTCCCTTCGATTTTGATCTCAGCCTGAAGGGGATTGCCCGGGAGTGGCGGCAGGCTGAAAAAATCCCGCTTTTGCACACACACGGCGGAAGGCTTTCCGGCGCGGACCTGACCAGCAATATTATCCTGTTCATTCCTCTGGGTTTTCTCCTGATGGCGTTGTTTGAAGAAAAACGCCGCCATTTTCGCATTCACTTTTATCAGACCGCAATCCTCAGTTTTGCATACACCTTTTTTATTGAAGCCTTTCAGCTCCTCATTGAAGATCGCTTCAGCTCAGCCAACGATGTGCTGATGAACACCATCGGCGGCATGCTGGGAGCCGGTCTTTATCCACTTCTGTTCCAGTACATCCGCCCGCGGGTTTTGAAGATCACAGAGCACTTGCGCAACCATCCTCTCTGGTTGTTCTGGGGAGGATTGGTTCTCGTTCAGGTCTTCGTCGCGTTTGCCCCTTTGCATTTGTACATCAAAGTTCATCATTTATTCAAGCAAATTGTCCGCCTGCTTGCATCTTTACAGTCATTCCCCGGGGTCACCCAGGCCCCGCTCACGCAGCAACATATCGAAACCTTTTTGATGGGGATGCTGATCGCCGCCAGTCTGGCCTTCGTGCTGAAATTTCAAAAGCCGCTTCCCGCCCGCACCATGCGCTGGCTTTATGGCGGTCTGCTCGCGTTTTATCCGGTATTGAGTTTTTTGACGATTGCCAAACGCGCCCAGCCGTTCGGGCTGCCTGAAGCCTTCTTCGGGCTTCTGGGGGTTCTTTCCGGCATCCTGCTCTTTTTCCGCCGCACCGATCCGGGATTCAAGCGCAATCAGCATCTTTCCAGCATCAAATGGAACCGTATTGGTTTACGGATGATTTTTGCCGCTCTGTTTTTGGTGCATTTTTTCTTTCCATTCAAGCTGAAATCCTATCAGGTCTGGCTGCATTTGCTGGAAACACAAAACTGGCTTTTCGTTCCCGATATCGAGACGATGCTCAGCACCGAATTCCTTCTGGATAAAATTCTGATCATGCTGATGCTGGCGCCCATCGGATACGCCTTCAGTCACCGGTCTCTGGCGCTGGCGCTCAAAGACCGCATCACCCGTATTTTCGCCATGGGGCTGGTGACCGGCCTGGTTATCGAACTCCTGCAATTCGGCATTCCCGGCCAAAATGCCGAGCTGGTCGCCCTGCCGTTTTATCCGCTGGGGGCAATCGCCGGGGCGCTGTTCGAGCGCTGGTGGCGGCGTACCCAAATCCAAATGGCACAGCGTTCTCCCCTGCGTCATTTTCTCGCTATCTTCCGCACATCGCCTGCAGTCCCGGTGGAACGCTAAGCTAACCTCTTGTTTTTCAAATCACGCCTGCCAATCTCCCCTTGCTTTTGCTGCAGCGGTTTTATATTTTTACTTCCATATTGAGCGAGTCCGGCGAACCTGGATAGAAACGAGTCAGAAGCGGCTCCTGTACCGGAAAGGGAATGGATTTTTTCAGCCGCACAAGTGGTCTCATTAGTATAGCAAATCAAACCATGAAAACGATCAGCCCGAAGCCAGCCTTTTTGGGTCTCAGCATTGAATCCACTCGATCGGTATATTTTAAGTCGTAAAGGTGCGGCACTGCCGGATTCACGAAGCCAGAAACCAAAACGTGCCAACCGCAACATCAGATAACCCATAACACTGAGGGGTGCAATGAAACGGCTGCTTTTGTTGGTTGCCATCCTTTTCGTATCCACAGGATTCAGCGCGGTTCTACCGGCGCAAACTCAAAGCGGCGGCGAAGCGGAACCAGCTGCCCGCGCCAACCGCATGGCCACGCCGCGTTCGGCGGTGCACAATTTTCTGTACTGGCTGCAGCCGTCGCACTACCGCCCGGAAGTAGCGGCGCAGGCTTTTGCGGCGGACCCGGCTTTATCCCGGGAAGACCGCATCCGGCTCGCACACCAGCTCAAACGCGTGCTCGATGCGCGCGGCCTGTACGTGAAAATCGAAGCCATTCCCGATGATCCCGATTACCGCGATTCCATGACCGGCGAACACGAATACCTGCTGTTCCCGCAACTGCCCGAAGTCACGCTGGTCAAAATTGGCGACAAATGGCTGTTTTCGCCGCAGACGCTCAAGGCCATTCCCGGCCTGTACCGCCAGACCTTCAACGCGTGGATCGAATACATGGTGGATCGGCTGCCCGCCGTTTTCAAGAAAAAGCTGCTGAACCTGGCTCTGTGGCAAATCGCCGGGGTGTTTGTGCTGCTGTTCATCGGCCTGCTGGTTCGGCGGCTGGCCGAATGGTTCATCGAAAACTTTGCCCAGCGGCTGGTCAAGCGCACACGCACCCGCTGGGATGAAAAAATCCTCGAAGTCAGCAGCCGTCCCGTCGGCCTGATTTTGATGACCCTCACCTATTCGGCGCTGTACAGCAATCTGCAATTCGGGGTCACCACCAACATGGTCATCCGCGTTGCGCTGCAGGTGCTGCTGTACTTCGGCATCATCTGGTGGCTCTACCGCCTCGTGGATGTGCTGGAGCTCTATCTCAAATCCATCACCTCGAAAACCGAAACCAAGCTGGATGATCAACTGGTGCCGCTTTTGCGCAAGACCCTCAAAATTTTCATCGTCACCCTGGGCACCATTTTCGCGCTGCAAAACCTGAACGTCAACGTGACCTCCCTGCTCACCGGTCTCGGGCTCGGCGGTCTGGCCTTTGCACTGGCCGCCCGCGACACCCTGGCGAACTTCTTCGGCTCGGTCACCATTTTTCTGGACAAGCCGTTTCAGGTCGGCGACTGGATCATCACCGGTGACATCGAGGGCACGGTGGAAGAGGTGGGCTTCCGCTCCACGCGCATCCGCACATTTTACAACTCGCTGGTGAGCGTGCCGAACGCCAAAATCGCCGATGCCGCCATCGACAACATGGGCGCGCGGCAGTACCGGCGCATTAAAATGTTGCTCGGCCTGACCTACAGCACCACCGCCGAACAGATGCAGGCCTTCGTCGAAGGCATCCGCGCCATTGTGCAGGCCAATCCGTACACCCGCAAAGATTTTTATGAAATTCATTTTTACGAATACGGCAATTTTTCCCTGAATGTGCTCCTGTACGTCTTTCTCAAAGTCAACTCCTGGAGCGAGGAGCTGCGGGAACGCCACAACATCCTGCTGGAAATTCTCAGACTGGCCAACGAGATCGGCGTGGAGTTTGCCTTTCCCACACAAACCATCCACGTGGACAGCTTTTACGGCGAGCATCCGCGGCAGGTGGGGAAAAATTTACCGGTGGAAAAGATGGCCGAAATCGTCACCGAGTTCGGCCCCGGCGGCAAACTGGCACGGCCGTCCGGCCCGGTGCTCAGCTACAACGGTAAAATCGTTAATTTTGGCGCCAAATCCGGCACTCCCGAATCCAGAGGATCATCATGAAACCATGGCCTGGGTGGATTTTAGGGCTGTTGCTCATTTTCACGGAAGGAAAAGCGATGAACGGTTACCAGTTTCTCGGCGATGTGACGCACATCGAACAGGAAAAAAACGGCGTGCTTTTGCATTGCGGACCCGATCGGCTGCGAATCCAATTTCTGACCGATGACATCGTCCGGATTACGCTGGCGCGAAACGGCCAGTGGTACGACGGGCCTGAATACGCCATCGCCAGAACCGACTGGCCCGGCGCCGATGTCCAATTCGAAGACGGAGACGAGGTTCTGAGCCTGCGGTCGCGAACGCTGCAGGTGCGCATCCGCAAACAGCCCTGCCGGTTGCAGTTTCTGGATGCACAGGGCCGTGTGCTCGATGAAGACGATCCGGCGTTCGGCATCGGCTGGGACGGCGACGAGGTGGCGGTGTTCAAAAGGCTGCACGGCGACGAGCGCTTCTGGGGCCTCGGCGAAAAAGTCGATCACCTCGACCGCCGCGGCCGCGAATACGTCATGTGGAACGCCGACACCCCCGGCTACAGCTACCGCACCGATCCGCTTTACCAGTCGCATCCGTTTTTTATTACGCAACGAAATGGAAGCGCTTTCGGCATTTTTTTCAATAACACCTACCGCAGCGCATTCAACATGGGCGCCGGCAACCACCGCCTGTACTATTTCCGCGCCGAGAAAGGCCCCATGGATTATTTCTTCTTTGCCGGCCCAACGGTGAAAGCGGTGATCCAACAGTACAGCGAACTGGTGGGCCGCATGCCCCTGCCGCCGCTGTGGGCATTGGGCTATCAGCAATGCCGTTGGAGCTATTTCCCGGAAAGCGAGGTCATGCAACTGGCGCGCACCTTCCGCGACAAGCGCATTCCGGCCGATGTGATCTATCTCGATATTCATTACATGGATGAGTACCGGGTGTTTACGTTCGATCCGAAGCGCTTTCCCGATCCGCGGCGCATGCTGCAGCAGCTCGGAGAAATGGGCTTCAAGGTGGTGACCATCATCGATCCGGGCGTGAAGGTCGATCCGGGCTACTGGGTGTATGAAAGCGGGGTCAAAGGCGATCACTTCATCAAATTTCCGGACGGCGAGCGCTACATCGGCGATGTGTGGCCCGGTAAGAGCCATTTTGCCAATTTCACCCGCCCGGAAACCCGCCGCTGGTGGGGCGATCTGCACAAAGACTTTCTCGACATGGGCATTGCCGGATTCTGGAACGACATGAACGAGCCCTCGGTGTGGGGCAAGGAAGCGCCGCTGCTGGTGCAATTCGACGAAGGCGACCGCAAGGTGACCATCAAAAAAATTCACAATGTGTTCGGCCACCTGATGGATCAGGCCACCTTTGAAGGCTTCCGCCGGCACAAGCCCGATGCCCGGCCGTTCATTCTCACCCGCGCGGGATTTTCCGGGACGCAGCGCTATGCCGCAAGCTGGACCGGCGACAACATCAGCACGTTCGAACACCTCAACATCGCCATCCGGCTGTGCCAGTCCATGGGGCTGAGCGGCATTCCGTTTGTCGGCGCGGATGTGGGCGGATTTGAACGCACGCCGTCGCCGGAACTGTTTGCGCGCTGGATTCAGGTGGGCGCGTTCACGCCGCTGTTCCGCACGCACACCATCCTGAACACGCCCGATCAGGAGCCGTGGAGCTTCGGCGAGCGTGTGGAAGCCATCGCCCGCCGGTACATCGAACTGCGCTACCGGCTGCTGCCCTATACTTACACCGCGTTCTGGCAGGCGGCGCAAACCGGTTTGCCCATCATGCGGCCGCTGCTGCTGGAATTTCCGGATGAGCCCGAAGTGTACAACCGCGCCAACCATACCACGTATTTGTGGGGCGAAAAGATGCTGGTGGCGCCGGTAACCACGCCCGGCCACAGTGTGCGCAAGCTGTACCTACCGCGCGGCGATTGGTATTCGTTCTGGGACAACACGGCGTTTGAGGGCGGCCGCTATCACTACGTGGATGCGCCGCTGGAGATGCTGCCGCTGTTCGTGCGCGGCGGCTCGGTGCTGCCCATGCGCGAGGTGCAGCAATATGTGGACGAAAAACCGCTTACCGAACTGGAGTTGCGCGTCTATCCGGGAGAGGGCGAGTCGGAGCTGTACGAGGACGACGGCCATTCCATGGCGTACGAACGCGGCGAGTGGTGTCTCACCCGGTTTTCGGTGCGGTCCGACGACCGGGAGCTGCGGCTCACAATCGGCGCGCGCGAAGGCCGGTATCGCCCGCATGCGCGCGATTTCAAGCTGGTGCTGTGCGGCATTGAATCATCCCCCACCGCCCTGCGGCTGGATGGCAGGGCGCTAACCGCCAAAGACTGGCAATACGACCCGGAGCAAAAAACCGTCACCCTGACATTTGCCGATGACGGCCGGCGCCATGAAATCGAATGCCGGTGGTAGCCGGTCTGGTTGCAGACCGGATCGGCATGATCCGGTTTTCTGCGTTTGCAAATCACCTTGCCGATTTTCGCTGTGAGTGATGGATTCATCCAAAAAATCGATAACCTTTTGGCAGGTGGTTCGTCTTAATTTAAAAC
>WFVT01000013.1 GCA_015491485.1 Candidatus Zhuqueibacterota bacterium | reverse complement strand
GAGTAAAACTTTGCCTTCCTCCGCGATTATCGGTGGCTCATTCCCAATACATGGTTTTCGATGAAGGTAATGTGCCCGAACGCCGTACCCCACAACCACCCAATTCAGCTCTCATCCAGATGGACTTCCACATCCGTGCTGTTGTTCTCCACCGGATACGACCGGTAAAACTCTCTGCGCCATGCCTCAAACCGGTTGTCCCGGATGGCCTGGCGGATCGCCGTCATCAAGTCCTGATAAAACCAGATGTTGTGTAAACTCACCAGCCGTAATCCCAGAATTTCCTGCGCCTGAAACAAATGCCGAATGTAAGCCCGCGAAAACCGCCGGCATGCCGGGCAACCGCACCGTTCGTCAATCGGCCGGAAGTCCTCTTTGAACGAGGCATTTTTCACGGTCAGCGGCCCCTGCCAGGTAAACGCCTGCCCCTTGCGGCCGTTGCGCGTCGGAATCACGCAATCGAACATATCCACGCCCAGGGCCACCGCTTCGACGATATCTTCGGGCTTGCCGACGCCCATCAAATAGCGAGGCTTGTCTTCCGGCAGATACTCGGTGACCAGGCCGGTCATTTCATACATCAGCTCCTTGGGTTCTCCCACCGACAGCCCACCGATGGCGTATCCGGGCAGGTCGAGGGACACGAGCTGCTCGGCGCTCTGCTTGCGGAGATGCGGAAACGTCCCGCCCTGCACAATGCCAAACAGCGCCTGCGGATGGCCGTACTCGGGTTCCATTTCCTGCCACACCTTTTTGCAACGCTGCGCCCAGGCATAGGTCAGCGTGTTGGATTCGGCCACGTAGCCTTCCGTGGCCGGATACGGCGTGCACTCGTCAAACGCCATGATGATGTCCGCGCCGATGATGCGCTGCATTTCCATGACGTTTTCCGGCGTAAATTCGTGATAGCTGCCGTCGATGTGCGACTGGAACACCACACCGTTTTCGTGGATTTTGCGCAGCTTGGCCAAACTGAACACCTGAAAGCCGCCGCTGTCGGTCAAAATCGGCCGGTCCCAGCTTGCAAAGCGGTGCAAGCCGCCGGCCTTGCGCAAAATTTCCAGTCCCGGCCGCAGGTACAGATGGTACGTATTGCCCAGAATAATTTGACTGCCGGCCGCCTCGAGCTCATCCGGACTCAGCGATTTGACCGTGCCCTGCGTACCCACCGGCATGAACACCGGCGTGTCGATATCGCCGTGTGCGGTGTGAATTCGCCCGAGCCTTGCCCGCGTCGAGCGATCGGTCGTGATCCGTTCAAAAAATCCGTTCAAAAGCCTCCTCCAGTCGTGCGCATTCCAGGGTGTCGATATTTTGGGGCAACGGCAATTTTTTCTTGCCCGTTTTGGGAATGACCGCCTGCTTGAAACCAAGCTTTGCCGCTTCCGTCAGCCGTTTATCCAGATTTGGAATATGCCGGATTTCTCCCGTCAGCCCGATTTCACCGATCAGGATGGTGTCGCCGGCGATGGGCAGATTTTTGAGCGAGGATGCGATGGCCGCGGCCACGCCCAGGTCTGCGGCGGGCTCCACCACCCGCACCCCGCCGACCACGTTCAAAAATACATCAAACGTACCCAAGCGCAGGCCGATGCGCTTTTCCAGCACGGCCAGCAGCAATGCCAGCCGTTTGGCGTCAAAGCCGGTCGCGGTGCGCTGGGGCATGCCGTAACTGGTCGCCGTAACCAGCGCCTGCACCTCAACCAGAATCGGCCGCGTGCCTTCCACGGTACAAATCACCGCCGTCCCTGTGGCGTGCTCCTGCCGTTGCGATAGAAACAGCTCCGAGGGATTCTGCACATCCCGCAGGCCGGTTTCCGTCATTTCGAAAATGCCCATTTCACGCGTGGAACCGAACCGGTTTTTTACCGCCCGCAAAATGCGGAAGAATTGATTGCGATCGCCTTCGAATTGCAATAGTGTATCCACCATGTGCTCCAGAACCTTCGGTCCGGCGATAAAGCCCTCTTTGGTGACATGACCGACCAGAATCACCGGAATGTGCATGGATTTGGCCAGGGTGAGAAAGGCCAGCGCGCATTCGCGCACCTGCGAAATGCTGCCGGGCGCGCTTTCAAACGCCGGCTGGTAAATGGTTTGAATCGAATCGATGATGACCAGTTTGGGCTTCAGATTTTGAATCACGTTAAGAATGTCATCCAGATTGGTTTCCGCCAGCAGAAATAGATGGTCGGAGCGCAGACCCAACCGCTGCGCGCGTAGTTTGGTCTGTTGTTGGGATTCTTCCCCGGATACATACAGCACCGGGAAATCCGCGCCGGCCAGAAAGGACGATTCCTGCAGCAACAGGGTGGATTTGCCGATGCCCGGATCGCCACCGACCAGCACCACAGAGCCGGGCACCAGACCGCCGCCGAGCACGCGATTCAATTCCTCGCTGCGAAACCGGATGCGTGCGTCATCGCGCACGGTGATGTCGTTGAGCGGTACGGGTTTCGAACCGGATGCCGCCTGCGTATGAGCGCGTTTGCCTTTGGGCTCCGGCACCACCCGCTCTTCCACAAAGCTATTCCAGGTGCCGCACTCGCTGCACCGCCCCAGCCAGCGGATGCTGACGTAGCCGCAACTC
>WFVT01000012.1 GCA_015491485.1 Candidatus Zhuqueibacterota bacterium | reverse complement strand
GTACACGTATCCCCACTGGGTGCCTTCGGCGATGGTGTTGGGCGGATCAGCCATATCCTGAATGTTTGACACGCGAAGAACGTAGCTTCTTCCATTTTGGTGATCATCGGTTGTAAGCGTCACGGACACGCTATCACGGTTGAGGCGCGCATTCCGCACCTGAACACCGCCCTGTATCTCATAATTGGTGACCTGCTCGGCCGAGGCCCGCCGGATACGCTCGGAAAAAACAACCAGAAGCGAGTTTTTGGCCAGAGGCTTCACATCGACCAGCCGCGGCGGTTCGGTATCTTCCGCTTTGAGAGTTGCAGACACTTCCTTAGACGGCGATGATTCGTTGTTCGCCGTATCATAAGCCGTCACCACAAAATAGTACGTTCTTCCGGGCTGCAAATTATCAATCCGGTATTGAGTCACTTTTCCCACATCGATGACTCGATCATATTGGCCGCTGCGAGTGCCGTAATACACCTTATAGCCGGCTAAATCTGCTTCCGTGTTGGGGTCCCACGAGATTTTGACACTTTTGTTGGCAAAACCTGTTAAAGGGATACCAAACCACAACAGGAACGACGATAGTAGCCAGGTTGTGCGTGCAAAGTTGCGTCGTCGAATAGACATCCCTGTTATTCCTCCTCAAGATCCCTGAGTCATGTCATCCCCGCATTCATTCCCATTGTCATCCCCTGGTAACCGTCCTGTCGGATTCCGCTCCTGTACTGGCAATAGCCATGCCACATTTTATATTTCGGCGATGGACTGTTTTTGCTATAATTAGAACCGGCCTTTTTGTAACACAAATGCAATTTTTTTCGCGCAGATGAAAAAATGTAAGTTGAATTACACCCATGTAATTCATCACCGGCGGGAATCAAATTTTGCAGGCAGGAGCAATTTCTCTCGGCGGGATAAAAAAAGCGGCCCGGCATCCTTCCAGGCCGCTTTTTACAGCTTGCTATTGAAAAAATTCAACGAATCAGATTGGTGTTTTTCTTCCAGGAGGGATGGGTGATGTTGTGATATTGGATTTTGTAATTGAGGGCACGCGGCGAAATTCCCAGTAATTCTGCCGCATCTTTTTGCACCCAATTGCGCATTTCAAGAGCTTTGATGATGGCTTCTTTCTCAATTTGGCTCAGATTCAGGGTATTCACGGTGAGGAGCCCTTCATCGGCATGGCGCCGCCGTTCTTTGCCACCGGCGGCAAAATAATCTTTGCCGGGCATGGACAGCTCTTTCGGGGTGATGGCATGATCTTCTTCCACCACCAACACCGCACGCTCAATGAGATTTTTCAATTCACGAATGTTTCCCGGCCATGTGTGATTTCTCAAAAGCTCCATGGTCTCATCCGTAAAGCCCTTGGTGCGCTTGCGGAGCTCGCGTGAGAATTTCAGTCGGAAAAATTCTGCAATCAGCGGGATATCTTCTTTGCGTTGCCGCAGCGGGGGGATGTGAATCGACACGACATTCAAGCGGTAATACAGATCCGCACGGAACCGCCCGGCTTCGATCTCAGTCCATAAATCTTTGTTGGTGGCGGCGATAATCCGCACATCCACTTTAATCGTCTTGTTCCCGCCGAGGCGATTAAAGGTCTGATCCTGCAACACGCGCAAAATTTTTGCCTGGGTGGAGAGGTGCATATCTCCAATTTCATCGAGGAAGAGTGTGCCTCCGTCCGCCTGCTCAAACTTGCCGATGCGCGTCTGATACGCGCCGGTAAAAGCACCGCGTTCATGCCCGAACAGCTCGCTTTCCAGCAGGTTTTCCGGCAGCGCCGCACAATTGACCTTGACAAAGGGTTTATCCGCGCGGTTGCTGATGAATTGAATCAGTCCGGCGATCAGCTCTTTGCCGGTGCCGGTTTCCCCCTGAATCAGAATGGTGGCGTTACTTTTGGCCACCTTTTTGATCAACGAGAAAATCTCTTTAATTTCCGGTGATCGGCTGACCAACGGATAATGATAGTCGAATCCAAAATTCTTTCCCCAGGTCGATTCGATATCCTTCGGCAATTGGCCGAAGTCCAGTTCTTTAAGATCAACCGTAGCTGTGCTGTTTGCCATAAGATGTTATCTCTCCGCTACTTTGGTTGTTGACTGTTTCATTTTATTACATCGACAATAATCTCCCCTACTTAAATAGGTTTCCCACAATTTTGTAATTCCACCCGATTGCATGGACGGCAAAATATAATGA
>WFVT01000011.1 GCA_015491485.1 Candidatus Zhuqueibacterota bacterium | reverse complement strand
TAATAATAATGCGAATAACCAGTTAAGAAGTAAGCTTATAGTTTTTTAAGAAGTTACAGAGATCGCAAATCTCAAACTATTCCGATTAAAGCCAATTTCAAACTTAAAATTTCAACTGGTCATTCATATTAACAATATATATGTTGTGGCTTACATTGACACTAGTAGGTTTGCGAAGGATGCTCATATTTATCTTTTACCTTACAGTAAAGGCAGGCAAATTATTGATAATATGAATGACCAGTTAGAATTCGACAATTAACAGGATTAAAGCTGCTAACATTTTGGCAGAGACATGATAGAACAGACCGTTTACACTTCTGACTTTTGATGCGTTTTGAATGTTTGTTCTTTCGTTAATCCACGCGAATAATGCATCGATAGGCTGTCTTATAGATGAATGGATCGAATTTGCTGCTCTTTGGAAAAGCGGAAGCTGCTTTTGTCCCTTTTTCTTTTTGATTGGCGTTTTTAGTTGGATGGCTTTGGTTTCGAAGAGTTCTAACTGGAAATGTTGATCGATGTAAGCTTTATCGCCGTAGAGTTCTACACTTTGCACTTCGGATTGTGGCAACGTTTCTTTGGCAATTTCCAAATCATGGAATGCCGCTGAAGCGAGTGCGAATTCCCTGGGAAAGGGTAGCTGATACCTTCTTCCTTGAGCAATAATTTGAAGCTTTGCACCGATATAATATTTCTTTTTTGCGGCACAATAGCCTTTAGAAACAAAGGGTTGGGCTGTTTTTGAGTTCTTTGCATGTTGGGGCTGGCAGACTTCGATGGGCTGGGTGTCGATCATGGCAATGGCTTGATCGGCCCATCCGTATTTTCTCACAAAGAGCTTGTAAAGATAGCCTAAAGCTTCATGGAATCGATTTAGCTTCCGGTTATACACTTCATAACAGGGCAGGGCCGGGAACCAGCTCCGGTAATGCATTTTAATATACCGATAGCCGGCTTTGCGATCTCGACTGCCGATGAGTTCCGCAAAGATGCCGCAGGTCAAAAGCTCGGCATCGGTAAAATAAGGAACCGCGTTTGGAGAAAATCTCATAGTGTACAAAGGCAATTCGGTCTGCACAAAAAATTCTGAAATTTCAACGTACAACCAGATTAACAAACTATCATAATCGTCAAATTGCAATTTCATGGGGCAACTCCTTTTTTTTAAACTAACTCAATATAATCTATGGAGTTGTCCCATGAATTCAAATAGTTTTTACCTTTTCAACTAGTCATTCATATTAATATTATTAGGGTACCTCGAGTTAATCATTTTAACTGTTTTTCCATATAAATCTAAAGAATCGGGACATGTGAATATTTTGGGGGCTTCGAAACCTTCTTTAGGTTCTATTTTGGGCACAGATAGGAGAACCCATTTGGGATCTGGCAAAGATTGAAAATAAACTCTCTTATCCCAAGTTTACCATCTAAGATCGCTAAGTTGTATAGTAACAAACGGTTAATAATTTGCATGGGGTACTACGGATTTTAAAATTCAACTTGTTTGCTTTTAAGTGGATAGTAGCTTAACCCAAGCGCATCATAAATCAGCCTGTGAAACGGTTCAGGTTCGGTTGATTTTCGGATATGAATCCGTCGGCCGTCTTTGGTTGTCATGGCGGTGGTGGTTCGCACATGGGAGGATAACTGTTTCTGTATGTTCCACCCTTGCATATGAATGTTATGACTTTGTAATTGCGTTTGAATTGAGGATGGTACGCTGAGGGACCTTTTTTCCGTGCGGTAAGACTCCACCAGTCTATGGCTGATGTATTCTTTGTCGGAGCCTTTGTTTTTCTTTTTGATTTCCTTGATGAACATGTCAGAATATACAAAAATCATCATCAAGAGTCAAGGACTACTTATTTTTATGGGGCACTACATCGGCGTTCCAAAATCTTCGGTTCAATATTAACAACAAGTTATCGAGTTCAAAACACCGCAAAAACGGCTATTTTGGCCATTTCTGCCCCCAAAATGGTAAACTTGGGTTGGGGGAAATGCTGAGATCAGAGGCGGGGACGGGTTGGCTGAGGAAGAAGCCTTGTCGCCGCTCCATTCCTGGGTTCTCGGTGTTGCTTCGCCTGGATCGATTCGCGCTTGATTTGCGTTCCTGCGCGGCTTGTCAAACGTTGTGGCTACCCGGCATTGTGGTGACGGGACATCAGAGGCATGCCATCAAATAATCCAAACTTGCTCTTGACTCCGTAAGCGGTGAGGGTTATTTTGTGAAAAATCTGGGAACTTCATTTTACCGGGAAGGAACGCGATTTGACCTTTTCTCCGCTTATCAGCCTCGCCAGTATATTATTTCTGGGGATGCTGGCGCAATGGCTTGCCTGGCGTTTACAAGTGCCATCCATTCTTTTCCTGCTTTTATCCGGATTCATTATCGGTCCCATGCTGGGTGTATTACAGCCGGATGCGCTGTTTGGTGATAGTTTGTTGCCGCTGGTTTCGCTGTCCGTGGCGTTGATTTTATTCGAAGGCGGCATGAGCCTGGAAATGCGGGAGTGGCGTGCGGTGGGCCATGTGGTTCGCAATCTGGTAACGGTAGGCGCGCTGGTCACATGGGCGGTGGGGGCGCTGGCCGCTTACTGGCTGTTGGATTTCGATGGTTCCCTGGCGGTTTTGCTGGGCGCCATTCTTATCGTAACCGGCCCCACGGTGGTGATTCCCATGCTGCGGCAAATACGACCGGTGGAACGCATCGCCGGGATTTTGAAATGGGAAGGCATCCTGATCGATCCGATCGGCGCGCTGGTGGCGGTTCTGGTATTCGAAGTGATTACCATCGGCGAAGGGTGGCACGGCACCACCGTTGCGATATCGGGGCTGCTCAAAACCATGATTATCGGGGTGGTGTTGGGCGGCGCGGGTGCATGGCTGCTGATTATTTTACTCAAACGCCATTGGGTCCCCGACTTTCTCCAAAACCCCATGACGCTGATGATCGTGCTCACCGGATTTGTGATTTCCAATCTTTTCCAGGAGGAGTCGGGGTTGTTTACCGTCACCCTGATGGGCATCATTCTGGCCAATCAAAAAATCGTTCTGGTGAAGCATATCATCGAGTTCAAAGAAAATCTGCGCGTTCTGTTGATTTCGGTGCTGTTTATTGTCCTGTCCGCCCGTCTTGAATTCGGTCAGGTCACCCAATTGGGGTGGTCGGCTATCGCCTTCCTCGGCGTCATGATTTTTATTGCCCGGCCTCTCTCGGTCTTTGCCGCCTGTGCGGGGGCGTGCATGAGCTTTAAAGAGAAATTGTTTGTATCCTGGATGGCGCCCCGCGGTATCGTGGCAGCGGCGGTGTCGTCCATTTTTGCGCTGGAACTGGCCAAAAAAGGGGTCGCCAACGCCGATCAATTGGTATCGGTGACGTTTATTGTCATCATCGGTACAATTTTGGTTTACGGTCTCACCGCCGCTCCCCTGGCACGGCGGCTTGGATTAGCCGACCCGGATCCACAGGGCTTGCTTTTTTTGGGTGCGCATCCCTGGGCATTGCAATTGGGCATGGTGGTAAACCGGCTGGGCATTCCGGTGCTGATGGTGGATTCCAATAAAAATAATATTCAGCGGGCGCGGATGGCGGGCTTGCGAACCTATTACGGCAATGCTCTCTATGAACACACGCTGGAGGAAATGGACCTATCCGGCATCGGACGGCTGCTTGCGCTGACTTCCAATGATGAGGTCAATAGTCTGGCGGTTTTGTACTACTCAGACCAATTTGGAATGGGCCAGGTCTATCAATTGGCGCCGTCCACCAAAAGTGGCGATGAAGAGGAATTTGCTCCGGCGTTGATGGGCCGGATTCTGTTCTCTCCCCGGGCGAATTATCATTATATTTCAGAACGGGTGGCGCAGGGCGCGACGTTCAAAATAACACCGATCACCGAAGAGTTTACATTCGAAGATTTTAAAAAACGCTATCCGGATGCCCTGCCCATGTTTATTCTGACCGAGGAGGGCCGACTGTTGGTTTTGACCGCCGACGCCAGCCGTGAGCCCCGGGCGGGTGAAAAAATTCTGGCGCTGGTCAGTGATGTGGCAGGCCCTTCCGAGTGAGAGATGCTGAGCACGTTGGATTGCGCCGCGGCAAAACGCGTTTATTGCCCTGTGAGCCGCGGCTCATGCCGCGGCCGTTTTTCGGAGGCTCTGCGCAGATATCTGGTTGGGGCAATCCCTACCTGCTTCAAGATCCGCCAGATTTTGAAGCGTGGTTTGTGCAATGCGGGTCAGAGCCGTATCGGTGAAAAACGCCTGGTGGGCCGTGATCAGCACGTTGGGGAAAGTCAGTAAGCGGGCGAAAATATCGTCCTGAATTACCTGGCCGGAGTGATCTTCGAAAAACAGTTCCTCTTCTTCCTCATATACATCCAGTCCGAGGTATCCGATCCTGCCGGATTTCAGCCCACGGATAACGGCGCGGGTATCTATCAGGCCGCCTCTGCTGGTGTTGATGAGCATGACGCCTTGCTTCATTTGGGCAATGGCTTCCGCATCAATCAGGTGATGCGTTTGCGGGGTCAAAGGACAGTGCAAGGTGATAATGTCGGCCTGACGGAACAGCTCATGTAATTCCACATAACGCATCCCCAGGGCTTCGCAATCCGGATTGGGGGTGACATCATATCCCAGCAACTCGCATCCAAAGCCATTCAAAATTTGCGCCACGGCTGCACCGATTTTCCCTGTGCCGATGATCCCCACGGTTCGGCCGTGCAAATCAAAGCCCAGTAATCCATCCAGTGAAAAGTTGCCTTCCCGCACCCGATTGAACGCGCGGTGAAATTTGCGGTTAAGGGCTAACAGCAGGCCTACGGTATGTTCGGCCACGGCGTGGGGAGAATAGGCCGGCACCCGTACCACCTTCATCCCCAGACTCGATGCGGTGTCCAGGTCAAGATTGTTGAAACCGGCGCAGCGCAAGGCAATGATGTCTGTGCCGATTTCGTTCAACCGCATCAGTGTCCGTGCATCCAGCCGGTCGTTGACAAAGACGCATACCGCCGGGAAGCCGGCTGCCAGCGATACGGTCTCGAAACTGAGATGAGGTTCAAAAAACGTCAATTCATGACCGAATGCTGAATTGGCCTGTTCAAGAAACAGACGGTCGTAAGGCCGCGTGCTGAAGACCGCTACTTTCATCCATGCACTCCTTTCCGTTCCGGAATCGGTGGGGATTGATGAACTGGTTTTGAATACCGGCGAAACTCGAGCCGTCCAAAACGCCGCCGGGACCGGACCAGCAACCGTGGATGCCGGTCGGACTCCCACAGGCGATGCGCGGATAACCCTCCTTTTTTCAAAGTAACGTACTTTCTCGGAAATACTTGAGACATGGATAGCGGCGCCGAGTGGTCTCTGCACCGGTTTCAGCTCCGGCCGTTAAAACCACTCCGTCCGGACGGTTTCCACGGCGCGGTTGGCGATGGCGGTGTAATCAGAGCCGTTTTTTTCAAAATGGCCGAAGGTCTTTTCGTTGTCGGCATCGTAAAATGAGCCTTCGTCGGACGTCAAGGTGGCGCCGTTGGCGTCACGCAGTTCGCCATCGGACCAGACGTTCTGAATAAAGCTCGCCTGAGCTTCTTTGTTGAAATCACGCCAGTCGGTCTTGCCCCGTTCGTCCACTTCTTTTTGCCAGCTATACGGATTGTCCACAAACCACTGCGCGGCGATCGCGTCGCTGGCATAGCGGTTTCCTTCCTGCTGATACTGCCAGATGTGCGTGGTTTCGTGTACCAGGCTGCCCAGAGAGAAATCGTCCCGTTTCATGTAAATCGTGTTGCCCAGAACAAACGGCCGGGAGTTAATGCCGAAGAGCCCGGCATGCCCTTCAATGATACGAATCACATAATAGTTCAGCACATCTCTGAACACCCGTCTGAGTTGGTTGATTTCGTCATCGGTGAGGGGTCTTTCAAACGCCTGAAAATAGAAAATGGCTTGAATCCAGGCAATGATCTTGCCTATGATGAGAATCACAGAGCCGACAATCGGCGACACAATATCGCCGAGTCCCTGCCAGATTAGACCGCCGTGCAACGTTAACACGCCGCCGACAATTTTGATAATGCCGCTGATTAAACCGCCGATGATTCCAAAGACCGCTTTAATCGTTGCGGAAGCAATGGCGAAAATGCCTTTGAAAACACCTCCCAGCCAGGAAAAAAACGGACCAAAAAATCCCGTCTGTTCACCGATCCAGGTCAAACCGTCATTAATGGCGTCCCCGACGGCTTCGACGGTATTGGCCACCGCATCGCCGACGTCATTGACGAAGTCTTCGACGGCATCACCCGCATCTTCTATGAAATTGACAACATCATCCCAGAATCCCATGATCCTGTTCCTCCTTTGTGTTTGTGATAAGAAACTGGACGCTGAAAACAGAAGTATAAAACGGCGCTCTCTGATCATCTCCAATTCCGTCATTCCTGCACCCCCCGGAAAGCATCATGCCTGCCATTGCAGAAATGACGTTTCGCCGGATTTCCTTTGGATTTGAGGGCGGTCTCTGAACTGGCATTCCCGAAAAAGAGATACGTTCCCCGACGGACAGCAAGAAATGGGAGGACTTTGCTTGCAGATCATAGAGGAGGTTGGGCTATCCACCAATCGCCTGAACGACATTCCGCTCCGCTTAATCATTGCCGCGGAAAGTATATTTTATAAGTCAGCAATTTTATGGGTTTTTCCCGGTTTATCTTTGGACGGCCACTGAATGAAATGCTTTTTCGTGAATGAAAACGGCATTTCCAGACTTTCAGAAAAAACGATCTGTTCGCAACGGTGGGCGGCACATAAAAAAATGGCCCGGGTCTTGCGACCCGAGCCATCTGGCTGTGAGGGGAGGAGGGTGATGGAGGAGAAGGGATATTCATGGAATGAAACGTTGTCTTCCAATACCATCCATCGCGCTATGCACCTTTTTCTTCGGCGACAGCCGATCCGGCTGGATCATGCCCCTGCGGTGCCTGAAGCGTCAGGCCATTGGCAGGGCGGGGAAGGCTGTTGGCCTCACGAATCTCAACGGCTTCCACACCGACAAGGCCTGCCCCGGCGGTTTTTTCGATCCGGACTTCGAGCCCCGAATTCGCGAACGCGCTTGATGGAATGGCCATCCACGCCGTCCTTTGCGTGGAATGGCCAACCTTCATGGGAGCATGAAGGGGGATTCCGTTGATGGACGCCGCCTGACGCACCGGGCTTCCGGGAGTCCGATAATGAAAACGAATTTCATAACGTCTGTGGGACGAAAGGCCGGGCATACGCACAACCACGGCCTCTGGATGCGATAAAATCGGGCGCAAAGCATGACCTGCTCCGGCTGCCGCGATGTCTCCCTGGAAAAGATCAACCGCGGTCAAGCTGCTGTTATTGTCGGGAGCCAGGCGGTAGTAGAATGGCAGCTCAACAGGGCCAAATTCACGCACCGATTCTTGGTTGCCGTCGATGGAATTCGCCCGCAGTTGCACATAATAGGTTCCGGAGGGGATCCATAGATCGTTGGAAGTGCGGCGATCCCATGTCCAGGAAAACATAGCGGGGGGACTCCACAAAGGCGGAAGCTGAAACTGCTTTTCCGGTGTATCCGTGCTGATGAGCACGATTTGGAGCCGGCCGGCGCCGGTGACGGTCAAATCAAAGGTGAGCTGCGCTTGATCCGAAGCGAGCCGGACCCGCCGTATCCATGCATCGAGTCCCAGAGCATACCGTTTTAAACCGGTACTATCCGTCCATGCCTCCAGAAGCCAGGCTTCCTGAGCGGTCAGGTATTTTTCCGGTAAGCCGGATGGCGAGGCAAGCGCCAAAAACATCGGCTGGAATTGCTGTACCGAGGTTCCGGTCGGCTGCAGATTGAGAGCAGAAACGAGCGATAAATCAGCGGCGAATTTCTCGATTCGATTCCGTCCGGCGTCGGTGAGATAAAGGCCGCCCCAGCCGTCACTGGAAAGTGCAGTAGGCCGACTGCCGGGCGGCAGGCTCCGCCTCTGCACAAAGTGCAATTGCCTGCCGTCAAAATACAGCCGGTCGATGGCCGGGCCGCTCTGATCGACCACATAAAGCTGGTCGTCGTTCCGGCCATTGAAACGGCCTACGGCGACGGCGACCGGAGCAAGCCAGTTCTCATGACGATAACGAAGGATGACCGCCGGATTCAGGATCGATGCCCGAAATGCAATGAGTTCTCCCGTACCGTGGTCCAGCACCCATATCCGATCGTCCGTGGTGTCGTACAGCGTTCCTGCATCATCCCATGCCAGTGCAAATGGATGTTTTAACACCCCGTCTCCGATGCTTCGCAGCAAAAGCAGATCGGTGTTGCCGCCCCGGCCGGATGGCTTGAGCATCAAAATGCGGCCGTTGCCGGTGTCAGCAACGTAGATATAGCCGCGGCTGTCCACGGCGATTCCGCTGGGGCCATGCAAGGGCCGTCCACTTTCCCGGGCGTCGTAAGACCGGAAGCCGGTAGAAACGCGCCCATATAGCAATCGGTTGGCAGCCGGATCCGTCAATAAAAGAAGAAAAGCATTTTCGTCAGCGCCCGCCTCCGGAGAGGATGCCGGAAGCCGAGAAAAAGCGATCGCATGTGGTTGCTGGAAAATTTCTCGCCGCCAGCGCAGGCGGCTCACCCGGCGGTCGAGCGTCATGAGGCGGTACGCGGGCAGTAAAAAACGGCGCTGAAACGTGCGGTCTTCCGGTATGAAAGGGGAATTGAATTCATGGGTCAGCAAAATACGTTCAGAAAATGAATGGCCCGGCTGGTTTGCACGGGGTTCCGGCAAGGGCAATTGGGCCAGAAGCGAAAGACCGTCGCTCATGGCAAGCCGCCAGCCTTCTTCTTCCAGGGAGAAGTATAATCGAAGGCGTGCCACGAGACGGCCGGCAGGGGTTCTCGCTTCAAGGGTGCAATCCATGGCATCGCCCTGCGGCAGCCACTCGGTCAATCGAAAACGGAGATCTCGGAAATTTTTTTGCCCGGAAACCCGGAATACCCGCATGAAAGCGCGACGGCCGTTCAGATAACGCCGTAAAAATTTTTTGCGATTGCCGATCAAAATATATCCGGTCGGTTCATTCCAGCGGGCAGGGGCTTCCTGATAATCCGGAGTCAGCAAACCGGTCATCAGGCTGATATCGGTGTGTTGTAATGCGGTCAGGAGTCTCCGCGTGAGCAATTGCATCACCACGGCATCGTCCACCGGTGCATTCCAGGTGGCCCTGTCATCCGGTGCCGATATGGCGGGCTGCAATTCGCGCAAATGAAAACCCAGTGCGGTCAGTCCTATCGCACAAATCCCTATCACAGTCCAGAGTCGGTGCATCGTGTTCTCCTTGGTGCCGTGCTTGATGAATCGATGCAGCATTGTCATTGCGGGTTGATCGCGCTGTTCATCCCCGGAAGCTGATGGGCCATGACCGGCTTGTAGCTCATGACAGGCGGTGCCGGTTTGCGCGTGGTGGGTTCAGAGAGCAAGTACTCGATCTTGGTCTGAATGGCTTTGAGCTTTTCCGGATGGTAGCCTTTCTGAATATATCTCACCCGGCCATTGCGGTCGATTAAATAGCTGCTCGGCATGGTTTCGACCAGAAAATTTCGGGCGACTCTTTTTTTGCGATCCCATAGCGTGATGAGTTCAATATTGTGCTTTTTGAGAAATTTTAGAATGCGGGTCTTGCCGTTGTCCAGGCTGATGGCTAAAACCGTAAATCCGTACTTGCCGTACTTTTTCTGCAGATCGGCCAGAACCATGAGTTCATCTTTACTGTCCTTGCTCCACGTCGCCCAAAAATTTAAATAGACCACTTTGCCACGAAATTCTTTCAGCATGAACGTTTTCCCGGTGAGTGACTGAAGACGAAAATTACGAGCATGTTTGTTGAGCAAAATGTCGGGAGAAAACGATGAAAACATCGCCGCGGACAAAAGCAGATGCAAAATCATGAGTCCCTCCTTAATGCTTGGCTATTGCTCATGCGATTTAGTGTAAACGGTCAGGCTTGAAAAGTGATGCAAGCCGTCAAGACACTGATTGTAGGGGTTCCTGCATTTCCTTCATGAACGTTCCGACACGGGATTCCGGATAAGCCCCTGTGTATGACTGAAACCGGATTCGTTAACGGGGAAATGCAGCATGCCACAAGTCCGCCGCCGCACGGAATCGGATGCTCCCTCCGGGCCGTTTGATGTCAGATGGATCTCACTGGAAAAAGCCGCTTTAAAGCGGCGGCTGCGGACATGCCGACCGGAACCCGATGCATCAGAGCCGAAGCCGAAACCAGGTGGCGCTGTTCCCCTGTGAACCGCAAACGGGATTGGATTCCGCCCCGGTTGCATAGCGAAAACGGGCGATGATGGAACGCATGGATGCCACGTCCGGAATCTTCCGGAGGTCGTGCCATGATGCATTTGAGCCTCCAGATGCTGTTGGAAGTAATTCTACCTGGCGTAAAGCGTGTGCCGTGTTCCCCGTCGTGGAGAACGCATGCCTCAGCCCACTTTCATGCTCCCAACACGTCCACATCGCGGCTCGACGAAACTGTGAGGTGATTGTCGATTGCCGGCGGATGGGTACGCTGTCGTGAAACCGCGTCCCTGCAGCAAAGAAGTGAATATGGGTGAAATCAAAGGCCAACCTGAACCCGGTTGCCATCAGACCGAACATCAGAAGCTGAGCGAAGGGCCATCCCTGCAAAACTCGTCAGGAAATGAGGGCCGGGTTGAACAGTCCTGCCAAATGCCCTGGCATGGATTCCCCAAAATCCCTCTTTTCACTGTTCAACTTAAAGCTCCTGTCGGCGCTGACGGATTTCCATCCCTGGAAATTCGGCTTCCGGTTCAGTCTGCCCAAAGATGCCATCAGGCTGGCCTTGACTCACCCGTCCGTCCTGATATGATCGGTTTGGCGAGTCATTCGCGCAATGTCCCTGCCGAATGCATCCCTACAGGCAGGTGGTACCACTTGAGGTGAGACCTCTTTGTCTCTCCTGCTAACCGCGCCTGTTTTAAACAATCATTGTGCCAGTGAAGAAAATGTAAGAAGTTGTGTCAAATTTTTCACAAAATCCCGCGGTGGGTTGAAAGAGCTTCAAAAATGTGATTCAAATGGGGCGGATGGCGGCGTGGCAGCCGGGGGCTGGAGCCGGAAACAACGACGGAATTCCGTACTGAACGACCGGTGAGCGTTGCAATACCGTAATTCAATCACAGAATTGAAATTACGAAACTGTAGCACAGGCATCCCTGCTTGTGTATTTTTAACCCTGGCAGGGCGTTGAGCCCTGCCAGGGTGGGATATGGTACGCTGGCAGGGTTTCAATCCCTGCCAGCGTTCAGCTATTGGACGCTACATTCCTATTTAATCAAACCGCAGC
>WFVT01000010.1 GCA_015491485.1 Candidatus Zhuqueibacterota bacterium | reverse complement strand
CCATTCGGCTGTCTACGACGCCGAGCGTACCGCCGACCTGTTCTGCCACATCGTCAATCTCTGGGACAGCACCCCGCACCAGCCGGGCCCGACCTGAACATGAAAAACCCGGCTCGAGGCCGGGTTTCGTGGTCCAACGTGAAGCGGTATCAGGCTTCGGAAGTCGCCGCCGGCTTGCCGCCCTTGACCGCTTCCTGGACCATCTTCTGCAGTTCGCCCTTCTGATACATCTCCAGGGTGATGTCACACCCGCCAATCAGCTCGCCATTGATGTAGATCTGCGGGAATGTGGGCCAGTTGGCGTATCGGGGAAGATTCTCGAAGATTTCCGGATCCGCCAGCACGTTCACATGGGCGAATTCCTGACCGCAGGCCATCAGGGCCTGGGCCGCACGGCTGGAAAAACCGCACATGGGCATCTGTGGCGTGCCCTTCATGAAGATGACCACCGGATTGCTCTTCACGATTTGATCGATGCGTTCGATGACGTCCATAACAACCTCTAGTCTGGAAACGGTGAAAAATTGCGGCCAGGATGCCGTGACGGCGGCCCATTGTAGTCCAAACCCGGCACATTTACCATAGTATTTTACTATGTTATTTTTCCGGTCTTTCGGGATTTTTATCTCAATATGGGTATGGGAAAGGCAATTACCTGGATTTTTCCTGATTGATTGTTATAATTTCCAAAGGTTCAATGGCTTACAAGCCGTTTTTCACAAAGAATATCAAGAAATGACTGCCGATCCCCCGGGTTTCGCAGGAACATTTCATTAATAAACAACAAGTTGCAACCACCCGGGGCCCGTCCCCGCCGAATCAAAAACGACAACGATGGAGCTTGGCATGTCGAAGAAATTCCTCCCCCTGGCCGCCGCGGCCCTGTTTCTCAGCAGTCTTTCCGCCCAGGCAGAAGGCCTCTATCTCGGTGTTTCCGTCGGCGACAGCAATTTTCAGCAGCCCGGCAACACCTTTCACGGCCTCAATCTGACCGGCCACCTCGGCTACCGGATTGCCTCCTTCCTCGACATCGAAGCCCGTCTGGCCTCCTCGACTGGCGACACCACCAATAATTACGAATACCAGCTTCTCTACATGGGCAGCGCCTTTGCCAAACTCAACTGGCAGCCCATGGCCTCGAAGCATTTCGAACTCTACGGCATGATTGGCGGCAGTTACCTGCAGTTACGCACCGGCCCGACTGGCGCCACCACCGACGATGGTGATGTCTCCCTCTCTTATGGCTTCGGCATCGCCCTGTTCGGCTCGGAAACCGATTCCCTCAACCTGGAGTGGGTTCGCTATGGTGACGATACCCTGAATGATGTGGATTACACGCTCGACAACCTGAACATCGGCTATGTACATCATTTCTGATTACAGAACTTCACATAACTGCCGACATAAACCCAGGAATCGTATTCACAGTCACAAACCTGATTGAAAGCGAGCCGTTCGAGGAACCTGCGATGACAAAAAACACCTTAGCCCGACTTTCTTTGATAGCCGCCACAGGTATCCTGCTGCAAGGGTGTGGCGGTGCTGCCGACAGTGACTCTGGTATTACCAGTGGCGCCATTGGTCCGCATACCATTGTATTGAGTTACCCAGTAAGTGATTCCATTGAAAATCTCCAGGGGGGATTTTATCGCCGAATTGGCAAGGTGACCGTTACTGACAGCGAAGGCAATGGTATTCCGGGCGTGACCGTGAATCTGAAACTGATTGATTCGATCATTGCACAAGGAACAATTCAGGCTCCGGATTACATCAGCGGAAGTATCATTCACGACACCAATCCGGTTGATGGTGGTGGCAATGCGGTGGCATTCAACACGGCCGAAGTCTATCGAAATGACGCCATTCGCAAGATTCAGTTTGGTGACCATGTTCTGATCTTTAACGCGGATGAGCCCGACAAACGTCGGTATGTCAGTCAAATAACACCACTGGCAAACGATCTGTATGTCGGAACCACTTACAGTAACATCTACCCGAATGCCGATTATGACTCCAGCACCCCGGAGAAGACCACCAGCTATATCATCGGCGCATCGCTCCTTGGAGGCTCAATCAGCGGATCTACCGGGACAATCGATCGGACGACGACAGACAGTACCGGTGTTGGTGTTTTCTATATTACCTATCCCAACTCGGTATCCTACATAAACACGGGTTGCGTTAATCCTGCCGTCGTCGATGATCTGCGGCATCTTCCAGCCGACTCGGCACAAGTATTCGTTACCGCCTGGGTCAACGACGACGTCGCAGCAAATAGTACGGATTTCTGTTTTTCACCCATTGCCGGAGGACGCTTTGATCCGGAAACCACTACCGTAAATGCTGGTGACACCCTTTCGTTTTTTGTTCGTGACGGGGGGGATGAGGTACCCATACCATACACGTATGTCCAATCCGCCGGCGCCTCGGTAACCCTCTCGAACGGGGGTTTCACCGATGCCAATGGTGTCATTACGGTCACTTTCAACGTTGCGGGAAATGTAACCCTGTCCGCAAATGGCGGGGCCAAACTGGATATTACTGTCAACTAGCCCCCTTCGGCACTGCAAAAGGAAAATGCCGGTCTCCATTAGCCGGCATTTTTGTATCAACCATCCACGTTCAACTGCAACCACAACTCCAGCAACGCCAGATGCCACAGCTTGCTGCCCTGGAGCCGGGTGAAAAACCGGTCCGGGGTGGCGAGCAGCTTGTCCACGTAGGCGCGGTTGAAGACGCCGCGTTCGCGGCAGGCCCGTGAGTTGACGATATCGCGCATGAAATCCAGGAATTCACCGCGCACATACTTGAGGGCGGGCATCGGGAAATAGCCCTTGGGCCGGTCGATGACGGCATCGGGCACGCGGCCGCGGGCGATGCGCTTGAGCATGTACTTGCCGCCATCGCCCAGCTTGTATT
>WFVT01000009.1 GCA_015491485.1 Candidatus Zhuqueibacterota bacterium | reverse complement strand
GTCGTGCCCAAGTTCATCGACATGTTTACCCAGATGAACATTGAATTACCGCTGCCCACCCGGATCCTGATCGCGATTTATGAAGCCATGAGCAATTACTGGTACATCGGTATCGCACTGATTGCGCTGATGATCATCGCTTTCAAACTATGGGTGAAGACCGCCAACGGAAGGCTGATTTGGGATAACGTCAAACTCAAACTTCCCATTTTCGGCCCCCTGCTGATGAAAAGTTACATGTCCCGATTTACACGCATGTTTGAAACGCTGAACCGGAGCGGATTGCCCATTTTGCAAACTCTGGAAATCGTCAGCAGAACGGTCGGCAATGCCGCCATCGGCCGGGAAATTGAAAAAGCCACGATCGGCATCCGCCGCGGAGATGGGATTGCCATGCCTCTGAAGCAGAGTAAACTATTTCCGCCCATGGTTGTCCGTATGATCTCTATCGGCGAACAATCCGGATCATTGGATGAGATGCTCCATAACATCTCCGAACACTATGAAATGGAGGTCGAATACGCCGTCAAAGGACTCACCTCGATGATTGAACCGATCCTGACCGTCGGCCTGGGGGTCATTGTTCTTTTTCTCGCCCTGGCCATTTTCCTCCCGATGTGGGATATGACCAAAATCGCCCAGTAATCCTGTTTTTCATTGTTCTCGCCGGGACTTCCGGCATTCCGAATCGGCACAATATGCCGTTTTGGAACATGATCCGGCAATCCACTGAAAATCAAACAGTTAACCCGACCATCCATTCACGGCCCAACCTCACTATGCCATTTTGGTACAAAGACCGGTTTTTCAATCTTGTTTCATTTTGGCACGGAGAGCAGAATTTAAATTTTCTGCAACATTTTTTCATTTTGATTTTTAATGAGTTAGAGTCAATTGTAACATTTTTTTAAACTTTTGGCACAGCCATTGCGATAACCGGGGCAGAAGAACAAACCCCACCGAATCCTCACCCATCACAAAGGAGGAGTTGCTATGGTTCGTGTGCGAGACCAAAAAGGGTTCACACTGATCGAATTGATCATGGTCATCGTTATTTTGGGTATATTGGCCGCAGTCGCCATTCCCAAATTTGTTGACCTGAGCAGCAATGCCAAGGCCAGTGCCTGTAAGTCCAACCAGGCAGCCATTGAGAGCGCGGCGGCCGTGAAATATGCCGAAAACGCTGCTGCCGGCAATGCCGCTTATCCGGCCGAGAACGATCTTCCGGCACTGTTTCCGTCGGGAAAGACCCCAACCTGTCCAGCCGGAGGCACCTACACTTACACCCAGGCGAACGGCAGTGTTACATGCAGCATTGCTGAACACGCCCGTAACTAATTCGGCATGATGCGTATTCCGGGCCGGAGGGACTGCTGTTTCTCCGGCTTTTTTCATCCAGCGACTTTGGGGTGATTAAAGTGATGGTTGGCAAAAAGATGCAAAACGAACGAGGGATGTCCACGATTGAGGTCATCACCATCGTTGTGATTTCCGGGATTTTGTTCGCTACGGCGGTCAGCCGGTTAAAGGAGGACCCGGCCAGGGTTCAGCAAAGAAATGCAGCACGGGTGGCTTTGCGTGACTTCCGCTATGCCCAGGAGATGGCAATTACCCATGGAAAGGCCGTGCGCATTGAAATCCAATTGGATCAGAACCGCTATCTTGTCAAGTGGGCCAAGTCCGGTCAGTTTTTAAAAAACCCCGGCGGAAACGGTGATTTCATCCGGCAATTTGGCAAAGATGCATTTTTGCATGTGACTCTAACGGGGACCGATCTCGAAACCGGTAACATTGTGTTTGGAACCAGCGGGAAACCCTTTGTCGGCGGTCAGGAACTCCAAACCGCGAAAACCGTGCTTTCCCTGAATTCCATACACCATTTGGTGGTGCTGCCTTACACCGGCAGAGTCAAACTTCTGAGTAATGAAATCACCGAATGAGATACGGGGCAATCGGTCTCGTCCGGGAGGCAGGGCTATGGGGCTAAAAAAGGGCAACGAATCCGGCTTCACCCTGGTGGAATTGGTCATCGTCATCGTCGTCACCGGAATTATATCCGTGGTGTTTGCCCGGCTAACCTCTTCCAGCGTGGATATGTATGAGTTCATTCGAAAACGGAAAAGTGCGATCCATAACAGCCGGTTGGCTTTGCAGCGCATTTCGCGGGAACTGCGGCAAATTGCAGACACCAATTCCATCCAGTATGCCGATACGGACAGTCTGGCATTTTATCAAAAAAACGGGAAGTTGCTGACCCTGGCATGGGGAGATCACACCATCCGGCTGAACGGTCAACCGTTGGCCCGCGGCATTGAAACATTTTCGTTTGAATATTATGACGACAAACACAACAAACTCATGTCACCGGTGCAAGATCCGAAAAAAATTCTGCGCATCCGCTTCAAGATTACTGTTAAAACCGGTCAGAAGCCGTTCCAATTATTCAATGAAATTGAACCCAGAAATTTTTAGCCGATTGCCATGAGACGACAGCAGACCATCAACCCGATACCCTTGCGGCATCCCTGGCAACGGGGGCTGAAACAGGAAAAAACGCCGCTGATAAGCGAAGGGGACGCCGCGGAAGGACCGCAACAGGCCGGCTATTCCCTGGTGGAATTGATCATGGTGATCATTTTCATTGGGGTGGCGTTTGTCGCCACCATGGGGATGATGTCGGGCAGCATGCAAAAAAGTGCGCAATCGGAAGTCTTGACCCAAGCGATCTTTCTCGCGGAACAGAAAATGGAAGCCATTCGCGGGGACAAAAACAGCCTCGGGTATCATTATCTGGTCAATGATAATTATCCACCTGAACAGGATGCCGACGGATATGTGGGATACACGCGCATGGTCTCCATCCAGGATTTCGGCAGCTATAAGGAAATCAAAGTGACCGTAACCTATCCGGGGATCAAACCGGTTACTCTGATTACCCAGATGGCGAACTACTGAAAGAGGTTGGTCTTATGCGGGAGCGGCGATTTCACATCTCAGTAGCTTTAGCCGGCAAAACGGCCTCTTTGCGCAACCAGCGCGGATTGTCGCTCATCCTCGCCATTTTCCTGGGCATGGTTTTGAGCTCCATCGGTTACATCACTTTGCATGAGATTGTCACGGATTTGAAAACCACCGGCAACTATGCCCAAATGGTACAGGCATACTGGCTGGCCGAAGCCGGGATGGAACGGACGTTTCGCTATCTGCGTTTCGCCAATCCTCCCCCCGGCGGTGTTGCGCCCATTACCTTCTTTAACCAGGAACCGGCTGGTAGCGGCACCTACACGGTGATCATTGATCCGGATGACGAAAATCCATCCAACTATATTAAAAGATATAAAATCACCGCTACGGGTACGGTTGGCGATGTAACGCGTACGCTGGAGGCGTATGTCAAAACCTCAACCTTTGGCAAATATGCGTATCTCAGCGGCGACGAAGGCGGCTCCATCTGGTTTACCACCGGTGATTTAATCGAGGGGCCGCTGCATTCGAATGATCAAATTTCCATCGTGGGATCGCCGGTCTTCAAAGGCAAAGTCACCAGCAGCGCCAGCACATTTGTAAAAGGCAGTCCCTTTAATCCGGATTTTCAAGATGGTTACCAATTGGGGATCCCACCGATTACATTTCCCAAATTGCAAACCATTCTGGACAACTATCTACTTCAAAACGGAAATACGTCGCCGCTGACCATTGATGCCCGGTTTAATCGCGATGCCAAAATCGTTTTTAACCCCGATGGGACCCTCACTTACAGTGTATGGCAGTACAACTGGTGGGGGGGCGTCACCTATCTCGTGAAAGATAAAGTCGTAAGCATCAGCAGCCTCAATGGCATGCTGCTGGTCAAAGGCGATGTGGAAATCGAAGGGAAAATGAAAGGGCAACTGACCCTGGTGGCAACGAACAATATTTATATCACTAACGATCTGGTGTATGCAGACTCCGATGCCAGTGGCAGGCCTGATCCCAACAGCATGAACATGTTGGGATTGGTATCAACCAAGAATATTGTCGTGGCCTATACGACGCCCAATTTGAGCGATGTCAAAATCAACGGAGCACTGCTGGCGCTGGGGGATTCTTTTACCGTGGAATATTACCAATACGGCAGTCCCCGTGGGAAGCTCACGCTGTATGGTTCACTAAGTCAAAAAGTGCGCGGCCCGGTCGGCACGTTCAATTCATGGGGCATCCAAACGGGCTACCAAAAAGATTATCACTACGACAATCGGCTTCTGAACATGTCGCCGCCGTATTTTCCGATTACAGGACAGTACGAAGTGTACAGTTGGAGGGAAGTCGAACAATAAATAACGGGAGAGGGTTGCCATGAAGCGGGCTCTGCTGGGTTTCTTGTTGTCATTGGGGATTTTCAAGGCGGGCATGGCAGGCACATTATCCGGGGTGATCAGCGGCACTTTGCGCCTGCAAGACAGCCCCTACCGGGTGATTGCAGATATCACCGTGCCTGCCGGCGATAGTCTGGTCATCGAAAAAGGGGTGGTGTTGCAATTTGAAAATGCGACCAGTTTGATTGTCAAAGGGGTTCTTCAGGTGCTTGGCTCCCCGGAAGATTCGGTCTTTTTTCAATCTGCGAACAACCAGCCCGTCCCCGGCGACTGGAACGGCATCCATTTCCAACCATCAGGAGCCGGCGTTTTGCGGTTCGCGGTGATTGAACATGCCACCACCGGCATGACCTGCAATTCCGCTTCCCCGGTTGTTTTCAACTCGGTGCTTCGCAACAATAACAATGGCATCGATTTTCTGGGCGGATCCACCGGCATGTTGCAGTACAGTTTGATTGAATTCAACCGCAACGCTGCCATTCGTGCCATCAGCGGATCGCCGACCATCCGCAATTGCGTGATCCGTGACAACGGCCACTATGGTTTTGAAGCCGCGATCGTGGTTGAAAGCGCGCCCGGGACAACCATCTCCACCAATTTGATCATTCAAAACAGCAATTCCGGCATCGATGTTTCCAACAGTACAGGCGTTCGCATCTGGCAGAACACCGTCGCAAAAAACGACATGGGCATCACTCTCACCGATGCCGGCGCGGAAATCGTCAACAACCTGGTGGCTTTCAACGGGATGGGAATTTCCGCCGAAAACAGCCAGCCGGTGGTTCGTCATAATCTGGTGTGGGGCAGCCCGGGGGGCAATTTTTACAATATGCCCGACAGTATCGGGTTGAAGACGCGCATCAACGCCAACGGCGATTCCACCGACGCCTTTTTCAACCTGATTGCCGATCCGCAGTTCGTCAATGCGGGAGACGGCGATTACCGCACTTACGAGAGTTCGCCGTGTGTGGATGCAGGCGATCCGGGGAATCCTGCCGGTATCGCCGTACTCGGTGCCGCGCCGGATATCGGGGCTTTCGAAAATTCCGGCCTCAGCCTGCCGGTGGAACTGGAAACGTTTTACTATGAGTCCGGCTATCTTCACTGGCGGACGGCCAGTGAAACCAACAACCTGGGGTTCTATATCGAACGCGGCGTATCGCCGGAGGGACCGTTTCGCGAAATCGGTTTCGTACCGGGTCAGGGAACGGTAGCCCGTCCCACCCGCTATCGCTTTGCTGTTTCGCCGGACACTCCCGGTTATTATCGCCTGCGCCAGGTGGATTTTGACGGCCGGGTCTGGTTTAGCGAGGCCATCCGGGTGGCTGTGGTTCCCAACCAATTCCGTCTGAGCGTTTATCCCAACCCGTATCGAATCACGGACGCCGGGACGCCTTTGCGTGTGGAGCTTCATCTGCCACAGCGGGAACGGGTACGGCTTGTGGTTTATGACCTGCTCGGCCGCCAGATCGCGGTGCTGGTCGATGGCGTGCTCGACGCCGGGCGGCACACCGTTTCCTGGAATGCCGCAAACGCATTGAACCAGCGCGTAGCCGTGGGAGCTTATTTTTACCGTCTCGAAACCCCGCGTGGCCGTTTCAGCGGCCGCTTCCTGGTGATCCAGAAATAAAAAAAACGCTGCCGGAAGCGGTTCTTCCGGCAGCGGCGTCGATGACATAATTTCAGCCTTTCATTCCGGGTTTTTGGCATGAAAACCAAATGGTACCACTCAGGCAATACCGCATAACGATGTGACGTGTGTAGCGTCAATTATCCCGTTCCTCTCGAGCCGCGTCGCGGTGATATGTCATCAAATCGATTTGAATGCCGAGCTCAAGAATTCAATTTCGCTCGTTGATACATGCCACGCCTACGGCGTTAAGCGATGATGGGAACATACGCCATCTACAAACATGTCGCGCCTACGGCGTTAGGCAGGCTGATAGGCTACGATGAATGAATCGCAATTTCTACATAATAAATGGTTCGTCCGCCGCATCCTTCTCTGACAGATAAAAAAAGCAAAAACGCTGCCGAGCCTATCGAAAAAATCCTCGTTTTCCTTTTTGCCGTCATGCCCGCGCAAGCGGGCATCCATAAAAACAAGGGCTTATGGTCTCCCGCCTTCCGCCGGTAGTCGAACGCACTCGCGGAAGTAACGGCATTCGAGGTTTTCCGACAGCTTCGGCAGCGTTGAAGAATCGCCCGATATCCCGCTCAATGAATGGCAAACAGCTGCTGCCCTGCCGGCGTGGGCACGAAAGAGGTACCGAAAAACAGCATATTGTTGTAACCGATGGACGACGAAAAGAAGGCGTTGGCGCCGATGGCCACCGACCATTCCACCTTACCGCGGTCGTTCACCGCGTACAGCTTATCGCCCATGTAGTACACCACATTGTTCGCGTCGCAAATCAGCGCCTGGGTGGCAGGAATCGATCCCAGCCGCACGCGCCAGCGCCGCTTGCCGTCATAATCAAACGAGTACAGCCAGTTGCCGATATTCACATAGAGCTGTCCGTTGTGATCCATGGTGGGTTCGCCGGCAACTCTCAGCCCGGTCAGGCTGTATTTCCAGATAACCTCGCCGTCGGGAGAAAAGGCGTAGAGACCACTTTTCTCGTCTTCGGGCCGCTCTCCCGCGCCGTCGAAGGCAACATAAATGCGGCCGGCGCTATCCACCAGCGGCAACACAATTGGACCTCCCCGTCCCAGCTCGTACCGCCACACTTCCTCCCCGGCGCGGGAAAACGCCATGAGCCAGACAATTCGGTGTGGATCTGTCTTCATGGCAATGGTGTAGATCGTTTCTCCATCGGCCGATAGCACCGCGCCCTGGCCGGGGAACTGCATTCCATCAGGGGCCTGCATTTTCCAACGCAGACTGCCATCTGGTTTCAAGGAATAGAAGGTCCAGGTCTCATCAAAAAAATAGAGATTTCCTTCTAAATCGATATTGAGCTGCGGCGTGAAAATTCCGGCATCCGCTTTAAACTGCCAGCGCAACCGGCCGTCCGGCTCCAGTGCGTAAAAATTGCCGTTGTTGGTGCCAATATAAATCGCCCCGTCCGCGCCCACAAGCGGCTGGCAATCCGTATGCGTCGAATGCAGCGGAGCGTTGGGCGGGAAATCCAGCGAAATCTTCGCCCGCACGCTGCCGTCCGGACGCAACGCCCACAAAAACAGCCGCTGCTCTCCGTTGTCATCCCGGCCATAGGGATTGGTAAAATAAATCGTGGAATCCGGGCCGATCACCGCCACCCCCACACGGCCGCCGATGAACTGCTTCCAGGCAACCGAGCCGCCCCGCGGTCCCGGCCACCGGCTGCGTCCCGTGCCCTGCGGATCCGCCCGGTACATCGGCCACGGCGTGTCGGCCAGCGTCGGCCAGGGAATAGTCTGCTGCGGCTCAGTGCGCCAGTCGAAATAGTTTGGCGGCTCCGGAGGCGCTGCCTCACGGCAGGCGGCAAAAAAGAATCCACCCCCCAGGAAAATGCCGACTAAAAGCATCTCTTTCAACCGCATGGCTTCAACCTCCCGGTTTTAGTGAAGCTTAACCTTGCGAAATTACTCAGCAACGCAACATACTACAATAAATCAGCGCACCCTGTGCAACGGCATGAACTCTGCGGCTTTGACCAGCTCAGTAGCCCCGGCCTTTCAAGCCGGGGATCATTTCGCATAAACCTCAAACGGGCTTTAGCCCAAGGACTTTGGGGCTGAAGCCAGGGAAGCCATTTCCACGCTACCCCGAGCTGAGGCTCGGGGCTATGG
>WFVT01000008.1 GCA_015491485.1 Candidatus Zhuqueibacterota bacterium | reverse complement strand
ATCGTGAGCCGATGAGCATCAAAGAGACCATCGAGGAGCTGAAGCGCTGTTCCGGCAGCCAGTTCGATCCCGAACTGGTGAACATTGCCGTCAGGCTCCTGGAGACCGGTCGTATCGGATGAGTGGAACGCGGACGGTAAATGTGGTCGGCCGGATTTTTCGATACATCGTTTCTGATTTATGGCAAGAAATCAAGATAAAACCATTTTAATCCTTGCTTTCGCCATAAAAAATTTTCATTTTTATTCTAAGCATTTCAGCAGGAGCAGATTGCATGATGGAAAACGTACTAATCGTGGATGATGAAGATGATATTCTGCATTTGATGGCAGAAGCCATTTCCCGGTGGGGATATAATCCCATCATTGCCCACGACGGTCAGGACGCCATCCAGAAGGTGGAAGAATTGCCGGTGGATCTGATTCTCACCGACGTCCGCATGCCCAAAGTGGATGGCATCAGTCTGCTGCAAAAAGTCAAGGAAATCAATCCGGATACTTCCGTGATTGTGTTTACCGGCTATCCGGCCATCCAGAGCGCGGTGGATGCACTGAAATCCGGTGCGTACGATTACCTGGTCAAACCGGTGGACCTGGCGGAGCTGAAGAACAAAATCGAAAAAGCGCTTCAGGCCAAACGCTTGCAGGGTACGTACGGCGTGCTCAAAAGCCTGAACTGGGCGCTGATTATTTCCATCCCGCTCTGGTTTTTGCTGGCGTTTATCCTCATTCGCACGCTGTAAACGATGTCAGGGGGCGTTGTTTTTTCGGAGGGCGTGTTTGAATGGCAGTTGGTTGTTATGAAGCCGTGCCTTTGAGGAAACATACGCGTTTACTATCGTTAATTTTTCCAATTAGCCATCCCTTCTATTCCGATCATCTGGGGTTCAGCGGCGTTTTTCCGTGGTTCCCCCAAAAATATTCCGGGGACATCCGCGTTGTTCGCATTAAATGGATTTGAATCTCTGTCTGTTATTCTGGACTCAGGCTACAAGCAAGGATGCTTGTGCTACATGCTATATGCTACAGCATTCGAAGCCTAAAAAGCGGGCTAAGGGGAAAATTCCGTGCATTTTATATGGTCAGCCTAACGCATACAGGCATGGCGCGGCAGATGATTTTTGAAGCTGGATTGAATGCGGTAGCGGAATTTTTGTGAACGTTCGTTCCACTAAAAGTCTTCAAAATCGTCGATGTAAACCCGTTTACGCCGGGCAAACAGCTTTATGGTGATTGCCCCGTAAATAAACCCCCCGATATGGGCGAACCAGGCAATCCCCCCTCCCATTCCATATCCAATCGCTGCAAGGCCGCTGCTGAGCTGGGTGATGAACCAGAAAGCGAGTAGAAACAGCGCCGGCACACGCAGGGTGGTAATGAAAAAGAAAATCGGCACCAAAACCAACACCCGTGCTCGCGGATACTGCACCATATAAGCTCCCATGATGCCGGAAATGGCACCGCTCGCTCCCACCATGGGAACGGTGGACATCGGATTCATGATTAAATGGGCCAGGGCTGCGAACAATCCGGCGGTGATGTAGAAGACAATATATCGCAATGACCCCATGGAGTTTTCGACGTTGTCGCCGAAAATGTACAAATACAGCATGTTGAAAATAATATGGGCAAAACCGCCATGCAGGAACATCGAGGTGATCAGCGTGTGCCAGTTGGTCCCCTGCAGGATGTTTGCCGGGATCGCGCCATATTTCATCACAAATTGCTGGTCCAGCGGTGCAGGTAAACTAAGCTGGTGAATGAAGACAATAATGTTGATGGCAATAAAGGTGAAATTCACCACCGGCCAGCCGGTTCGGGGATTTTCATCACGAAGCGGTATCATGCCTTCCCTCGATTGCGTCTATGGTTGAACGGTGAAAGTGCGGCTGACTACAGTGACATTGCCGCTTTTATCGGTAGCCCGGAACCGGAGTTGATGCGTCCCCGCAGTCAGCGGCTGCCGCGGCGTATAGACCACCACATCGTTTTCCGGATCGTATTCAGCGATGACCTTGCGTCCGTCGATGAACAACTCCAGGCTCTCCTCGGACTCGAAGCCCGATTGCTCATCCTTGGCGTAAACGCGAATGGGCGTGGTGGGTTTGAGAACTTTGCGACGTCCCGGCACGCGCACGATGACGGTCGGCGGCGTGTCATCTTTGCGCAGGGCAAATTTTTCCAGACTCAACACCAGCGCCGAAACCATTTGAGATTCCGTGTCGAGCTTGTTGTCGATAAACACCCACCGATCCCGGCTTAAATAATAAATGCCCAGTTTGGTCGGATCGGTGACCGTATCGGGATAGCGGATGCTGACCCGCACGCCGGAATTGAGCGGCACATCCTGCGGGTGCGCCTCATAGACCTTGCTGATCATATCGCGGTCCCGCTTGCGGCCTGCCGGCCATTCTTTGATCTCGATCCGTGCAAACATATCACGGTACAGCGACTGTTTCCAGAAATGCAGCCGGAACAGGCTGTCCGATGACCACAGGTGTTGATTGGCTCCGCGCGGAATGAGATGCAGGTTGAAGCCGGTTTCTGCCGTACCGACATCGCCCAAAATATTCTCCGCCTGCACACGCAACCGTGCTTTTTGTCCGGAAATATCATACGCTGAAACCGCCGTCACATACTCCGACGGACTTTTGGCATACAGTACCGGATACGTGCTGCTCCCATCATCGAGAGCGATTTCCAGCACCGGCGGCCGGCGCAACGGCTGATTGGCTTTGATACGAATACGCACGTAGTCGTCGTACACGTCCGGGATCACATCCAATTTGAGCGGATTTTTGACCGGTGCACCGGGCAGTACGATAAAATCGGGCCAGCTTTGCAAACCCAGAACATCCACGGCCTGCAATTTATAGACGGAAGCCCGGCGGCCCACCAACGGAAACAAGAACGGCTGATTCGCCTCAAATGAGATCGAGGCATAATGAGCACCGTTCTGCGCGCGAAACGGGATACGTTGCGACAGGGCCCAGTGCGCCCGGCGCTGTCCCTTCAGCTCCCACAAATCGATGAATTGCGGCCGGACGTTTGCCGAAAAATGCATTTGCTGCAAAACGATGCCGGAATCCTGTACACTGTACTGCGGAAAGATTCGAAATTTTTTCCCGACTTGCAATACACCGCGAATCCGCGTTCGATTGTTGAAAAAATCTTCGATGATGATTTCGAATGGGTGCCATCCCGGCAGCAATTGCCGTTCATTACCGTGCAAGATAATTCCGCCCCCCGGTTCAAACGATTGCCCGGAGGGACCGTCGTCCTCCACGGTGCCGGCGGTTATGACCGGCCGCTGAGGCGCTGTCTCTGCTGTGATGATACGTCCGCGTTCCTCGCCGGCGTAATCGTAAAACGTCAGCCGGTTGGCGGGATCGAGAAACAAGCGATAAAACAGCCCGAATCCGCGTCGCTGCAGCCGAAAATCGCGATCCAATTCCACAAACCGGTTATGAGCGTAATTGAACCGGTCGTACTGGGTGCGAAAATGCCGTTCACCGTTCAGCCACAACTCGATGCGGTAAAAGCCGAACCGGTTGGGAACGCCGCCGGATTGATCGAAGCCGGCCACGGCGATCCCGATCTCCCCTTCGATGGAAACCGTGTCCGGCAGCACGTATTCACCGGAGCGCAGCCGTTTCGGACGCACGACCCATGGTTTGAAATCATTCTGAACCCGGGAACCATACGTGAGCGGGATCACGGCGACTTTTGTGGGAGTGGGCGGTCTTCGGTCTTGAATACGGAAGCCGCGCGTGAATGGATTGATCGGCCGATTGCTGGGATCACGCAGCTCAAAATGCAAGTGCGGCACCCCGATGCCGGTCTCACCGGTGTAGCCCAAGAATTCGCCTTTTTTCACCGGTATGACGTTGGGCGCAAAATAACGATCCACGCGGTAGCGGCCGTTTTTCGTCTGTTCCTGCCAGACGATTTTTTCCAGTTTTGGATTGAACTTCGATAGATGCGCATACACCGCGATTTCGCCGGTATCGAGCTTCAAATAAATCGCTTTGCCATATCCGAACGGCGATACTCGGATGCGCTGAACGTAGCCATCGCGGACGGCAAAAATTTTATAGCCGGTCCGGTTCCAGGTTTTAATATCAATGGCAGCGTGGAACCGCCGGGGCCGGAATTCAGCGAAGGATGATGTGATCCAGCGGCTGGCATCAGTAGGCCAGGCATAGTCCGGCTCCTGCGCGAACACCGGATTCAGCCAGATCACAAGTACAGCCAGATAGGATAACCTGCTCCATTTCACGGTTGCAATCCCTCCAGGATTTGGCGCACTTGTTTCGGATAATCAGTGATGATGCCGTCCAATGGCATGGTTTTAAGTTCCGGGATCCGCTCGAACGGAAACTCGCCCCATAACAGGACATGCAGTCCCAGGTCTCGCAATCGCTTCACCAGGGGCGGTGTGGCTAAATGGGCCTCCAGATGAATGGCGTGGATGCCTGCCAGCTTGACGATCGCCTTTTCCGAACGATGCACGAAAAATTTACGATCCACCAGAAATGCCGTGGCGATTTCCGGGGCCAGTTTGCGGATGCGGCGCAGCGGAATCGGATTGAACGACGATACGATCACCCGGTCAACCGCGTTGTAGCGACGGATCAACGCGATCAGCTTTTGTTCAACCCCATCGGCTTTGCGCGGATGTCCTTTAATTTCTACATTGAGTATCATTTCATCAATAAATTCGCGAAAAACTTCTTCGAGCGTCGGGATGCGTTCCTGATAATCCGCGCCGGTAATGTGAAGTCCTTTCAACTGCTGCAGCGTCTTTGCGCGTACGAACCCGCGGCCAGAGGTGGTTCGGTTCAGCCGGGCGTCGTGTATGACAATGAGTTCTCCGGTTTTGCATTGCCGGATGTCCAGTTCGATGCCGTCGGCACCCTGCATTTTGGCGAGCCGGAAACTGCTCAGGGTGTTCTCCGGCGCTTCCCCGGGAACGCCGCGGTGGCCCAGGATCAAAAAACCGTTCTGGAAAAATGGATGCTCCATCCTACCCCCCGGCTTTGAGCAACTTTATCAGCTTTGCCGTTAATGCTTTACGGGAATATGTTTGGATGATGTCCCGCTTTTCCGGCGATAGCGCCGGCACCGGTGTTCGATTCATGAATTCCAGATAGAACGCCTTTAGCGCCAGCACGATACGGTCGAAATCCTCCGGATGGGCGTGCCGTACATGCGCAGCCTGCCGCAGGATGGTGAGACCTTCGATGTCGGGACACACAGCCAGAATCGGACGCCGGGCAGCCAGATATTCAAACGTTTTTCCCGGGATGAACCCCGGGTACGGATCGCCTGTCACTAAATAAAGCAAAAGATCGGCTTGCAGCAAGTGTTTTATGGCGTCCGGATGCGAAATATAGCCGGTGGCCTGTACAAACGGTTCAAGGTTCAGGGCCTGCACGTGCTGCTGCAAGGTGCCGGCCAAATCGGCGCCGATAAACCACAACCGAACCTTGTTTTCAGTAAGACCGGCGTCTTCGATAAACCGTTGAAACGCCGCCAGAAAAACCGTTGGATCGACAAAATTTCCCAGAGTGCCCACATGCACGAGATCAAAGACCGGATCAGGCGTGCGGCGGCGTTTCCGATTTGAAAATGCGCCGGCGTCATATCCGTTGGTAATTACCTCGATGGGCGCGTGCTGCGGTTCGGAAGCCTGCAAAACCTGTTTCAAGCCTTCAGATACCGCCGTAACCGCCGTGGCCGAACGCAGCACCCGGCGCTGAAGCCGGCGATTGAGCCAGCGGTGCAGCGGCGTGGCCTCGGGCTGGAAGTCGCCGCCGCTCCAGCCGTCGCGGAAATCGGCCAGCCAGCGGACGCCGTAAAGCCGGTGCAGCAGCCAGCCCAGCAGGTGCGCCGAATGCGGTGGTCCCGAAGTGAGAATCCAGTCTATTTTATGCTCCTGAAGCAATCGGCGCGCCCGCCAGTAAGCAAAAGGCAGCCAGAGCACCTTTTGATCGGGAATGAGCAGACTGTTCAGCAGCCACCGAAGCCGGCGCCGTCCGTAACGGGCCCCTGCATGGGTTGCGGCGGCCGTTTCGCGTCTGCGGTTACGGCGCCGTTTCTGCAGCCACTGTTGCAGAATGTACGCCAGCCGCAGCGGATCGAGCGAGCCCGTACGGATGATCGGGACGGTGTCCAGTCCTTCACACAGCGTCTCGTCATAGGCATAATAGGCCACCTTTTTCACAGTCAATACCAGAGGCCGCCATCCAAAAGCTGGCAGATGCCGGGCAAATCCCGCCACACGCTGCGTGCCTCCCATGCCCATGGGCGGAAAGTAGTAACTGATCAGCAGTATCGATTTCACCGTCATGTCCTGT
>WFVT01000007.1 GCA_015491485.1 Candidatus Zhuqueibacterota bacterium | reverse complement strand
TCCGGTTAGGGCATGAGTCGTGATTCCGCAATCAGCAAATATTACAAAGCCTTTTTTTGCAATTATGAATATTTTTTAGTAAATTTTAAAAGAAGTTTTTTTGTTGCTGTCTTTCAGTTTTTCGGCTGGACATATCCGATTCCCACTATCAGACATTCTGATGACTGGGGTCGGAAAATTGAGGTACCGTTGACCTTACGGATACCACTTTATTTAAAACAGGGGGAGTTTAGGTAAGTGGGGATGATCTCCATTTGCTAAAAGATTGGATTCAGGGGGAATTGTAATAGGGCGTTTTTCATAAATTCACCGCATTTTGAAATGATTAAACTCTTTCCTCATTTTGCGGACAACCAGGGGACGCACGAAGCTGGGTGTCTCTATCACTTCATCAGGTTTCAGGAGGACGTTATGATGCATTTGAGACGGTTTACGCTGTTGGCCTCTTTGATGCTATTGGGGGCATGGCAGGTACAGGCACAATTGGTCGTCCAATCGATCACACCTTCGCACGGTTCAACACAAGTTGCACAAACTCTCGATATCGACATCGTCTTCAGCCAGCCGTTGGACCAGACCGGAGATAAGCTATTTGACGACACCGGTGCCGCGGTCAATTGGCAGCTATATCCCAGTGATTTCGGCACCGATTTCTATTTCCAACAAATCAGCAATGACGGATTGACATTCACCATCGCCAATCTTTCGCTCAAGCCCAATACACAATATACCCTGGTCGTGGAAGGCGCGTACGGTGCGGATGGGAGCATGCTTGCCAGACCGGCCGTCGCAACTTTTACGACCGGCGACTCGCTGCCAAGTGGCAGCATAAGCGGAACGGTCTCCGGCGCCAATCTGGATTTGAGCCGCTCTCTGATCAATGTTTATACCGTGGCGCCGTTTAACGAAAACTTTTACGCCGGCTTTGCCGTGGCAGACAACAGCGGCAATTTTACGGTGGATTATCTGCCCGCCGGCAAATACTATGTTATCGGAATGTACGATCTCAATCAGAACGGGCAGTTCCTCCCCGACGATGGCGATCTCATCGGTGGCTATGATCCGGACAAAAACAAACTGGTTGATCCGGTGGATCTCAGCGTAGATCCAAATGTGACCGGCGTCGATTTCCCGTTTCAGGACGCCACCCTACAAACAGCGCGACAGGTTTATCAGGTGGTTTCGCCATTTGTACAGCCACCGGGACAGGGCGGCAGTGCCGCCGGCGCTGACCCGGCTCTGATTAGCATTCTGGGACCCGGTATCCAAAAGGACGGCAGGGCATACGTCTGGGGTTATCTGTTTTACTCATCCTCAGCGGATACTTCGTTCGGCTTCTTTGCTTCGCAATCGCTGGTCGTGCCGGCCGTTCCCTTTGCGGGAGACACCAGCGTTCCGTTTTTAGATACGCTGAAAACCCCCTTGCCGGACAACTGGATGGATAGCGACGCCGCCATGTCCAAAGTCAACCAGGCCGGCGGCAACGATTACTTCCAGAATTTCCCCAATGCCCGCGGCGTTGGTTTCGCCGCCACCTTCGATCCGGACAGCCTGTTCCTTTTCAATGGCGGAGACAATGGCAACTCACTGCAGAAGCCCGCTGTGCGCACACCAAACCGGCCGCGACGGTTTGCAAACTGGCAGACAGGATTGGTGCCGCAAACGCAACTTTCTCCTGCCGGGCGAGGCCCCAACTGGCTGTTTGTGTTCAACGATCCCGGTGCGGAAGAAATTCTGTCCATCTTCATTGCCGCTGTGGATATGGTTAGCGGCAATACAACGATTCTTTCGCCGACATACGGGCTGGCCCGCGATAATTTACAAGCCGCCGTCGCAGCGGGGAAACAGGCCGTCAGCGATGCGAAACTGGTCGGCATCAGTGCTCCTCCGTTTTTCGCCGCCATGCGTCCGGACGGTAAAGCCATTTTCTGGTCTTATATCTTCTACTCCGCCAGCGCTGATTCCTTCTTCCAATTGCTCATGTCCAACAATCGTATCTTTGGCTCCGCTCCTGTGGATAGTTTTGCCTCGAAAACGCCGCTCCCCGACACGTTTCTCAACAGCGACGTCGTGATCGCCAAAGCGGAGCAGCGGGGCGGAGCGACTTTCCGGCAAAACAATCCAGGGGCGTTCATCATCGCCAATTTGGGGTACGGCCTTTATCCGCAGGATCCGACCAAGCTGGTGTGGGTCATTCAATACGGAACCTATTTCATGCCGGAGGAGCAGTGGCTCACATTTATTTTCAATGCGGAGAATGGGGATGTGCTGGTGAATGTGGAAGAAATCGCCGACAACTTACCGGCCGAATTTCAACTTCAGCCGGTGTATCCCAATCCGCAGCGGATCGGTGGAAGTATCCATATTCCGCTTACCCTGCGAGAACCGGCGAATGTAGAAATCGCCCTTTATAACATTCTCGGGCAGGTCGTACAGACCGTGAATTACGGCCGTATGCCGGCTGGGACGCAAACCTTGCAGATGCAAAATTTGCTGAAAAATCTTTCCGCCGGCATTTATTTCGTCCAGGTGAAATTCACCCGGCAGAACGGACAGGTGCACCGCCTGGTCCAGCGGCTGATCGTGCGATAAATCCTTGAAGGTTGTTTGAGTCATTTCACGCCCCGGCAGGATATCCGGTCCTGGTTATTCCGGCCGGGGCGCTTTTATTTTGCCAATTATCCGTCATTTTTGTCCAACATGGATTTCCTCCTCAACAGAATGTGCCCCGTTCTTTGATCCAATGGCAGGCAAAATTAATGTTTGAACGATGAAATCAATCAAAGAAACCAGACGCCGCCAATGATCATCCATGATGCCTGCTCAAATCATGTTCAATTCGAATTCAGGGCAGAATGACGAACGATCGGATTACCAAGAGGCGGTTTGGCCTGTCCGGGTGCACCGTTTTTCAACTACGGAGTGCAAAAAGGAAACGAAGGAGATGATCGGTTTCAAACCCATTGTGCACTTCGAGTTCTTCGCGAGGGCAGTGATAAGGCCAGGTTGATGAAATGCGAATAGCCGAGATCGCTGATACAGCCTGTGGTGTCGTTCAATTTGGTTTCAAACAAAAATCCAGAAGCGGCGTCTTTTGAGGCAGATCATTGACACAAATTTTCCGACAATGAATCAGCACAAAATTACGCAATCCCCCTTTGTGCATGGCAAAATTTAGAGAAATTCAGGAATTCATGCCTATAAGCGTGCGATTCTCCCGGAAGGCGTTAGAACCGTGTAGAATATTCTTAAATGAATTTGAGAATAATCTCCAACATCACCGGCGGCCGGAATCCGTTCTCCAGGGAAACGCAATGGTGTAATTTCCTGATTTCACACAAGTTACATTATCATTCCAACCCCATCCTTCTTTGTCATGGATGATTTGGCATGCATCTTGTCCTCATCATCTTCGGTACTCACTGACGCATCGCGGAATCTCCTCCATCGGTTCGATTTATCTGACAACCTGAATTGAGCACCCAAATTAACGACGGGGACATCATGTTGAAGTTAGCCGATATCGTCATTCGCAACCGCTGGCTCATTATTGCGTTCATGGTGGTGATCACCGCAATAATGGGCTGGCAGGGATCGCGGGTGAAACTGAACGCCGATTTCTCCACTTACCTGCGCCAGGATGATCCGCTGGTGCAGCAGTACAACCGAATCGGCGATACGTTTGGCGGTAATTCGGTGGGCGTGGCGCTGCTTTCATCCGATGACATCTTTACGCCGGAAAATCTGGCCCTCCTGCAGGCGCTCACCGAAGCCTTTCAAAATGTGGAAGGCATCGCCTATGTCACCAGTTTGACCAATGTGGTCGATTTCCGCAAAACCGATTGGGGGCTGGAAGTCAGCGAACTGCTGGACCGCGACCGCCTCCCGGACACCGCCGAAGCGGCGGCGTTGCGGAAATACATTATGCAAAAAGACCGCTATGTCGGAAGGCTGGTATCCGAAGACGGCACCACTGCGGCGATTGTGCTGCGATTTCAGGGCGGCAGCAACAAGGCGATCAACCAGTTTGCCACCTCGTTGCGTGTAAAAGACGCCGCGGAAAAGGTGCTGGCTGAGCGCCGGCCGCCGGAGAACACACGAATCTATTTCGGTGGCATGCCCTTCCTGATTTTCAACATGACGCTGTTGATTACCGATAATCTCACCCTGCTCGTACCGCTGATGGTGCTGATTCTCATTGCCACGCTGTATCTGGGCTTCCGCCACTGGGCCGGCGTGGTGTTTCCCATGCTGGTGGTGATCATCAGCGTGGTCTGGGTGGTGGGATTCATGGGCATGACCGGTCTGCAAATGGACCTCCTGACCGGCATTGCCCCGGTGATCCTGCTGGCTTTGGGCAGCGCCGACGGCATCCACCTGCTCAAACGGTATTTCGAACGCCGGCGGCAGGGCGAGGCCGCCGGCGAAGCCACGCGGCACGTATTCAAAGAAATGGGGACTCCCATCATCCTGACCACCATTACCACCACCGTGGGCTTTGCCGCGCTGGCGATTTCCGATTTCTCGGTGATTCAGCAGTTCGGTTTGCTTACCGCGCTGGGCATCGTCATCGCGCTGCTGGTCACGTTAACCCTCCTGCCGGCGCTGCTGTCTTTTGGGGTGACGCCGCGAGAGCCCCGGGGTTCCACCTCATCGATGTCCCGCTTCGGCGATATCGCCGGGCGTTTTATTGTCCGGCGCAAAAAAGCGCTGATTTTCGGTGCCGCGGTGGTGGTTCTGGTTTCCGCCCTCGCCCTGCCGCGGATCGAAAAAGATGTGGATTGGACGCTGTGCTTGCGGAAGGGCAGCGATCCGTTTCATGCAGAAATGCTGCTGCGCGAGAAATTCGGCGGCTCTTTGCCCATCCAGATTCTGGTGGATGGGGACCTGCGCGATCCGGCTGCGCTGAAACTAATGCGGGAGATTGAACGGCGGCTGGAAGTGGTGCCCGGCGTCAGCAAATCGCAGTCCATTGCCAGCATCATCGCCGAAATGAATGACGTAATGAACGACCGTTACACGATTCCGGATGACCGGCAGGGCGTGAGCAATCTCTGGTTTCTCATCGAAGGGCGGGACATGATGGAGCAACTGGTTTCACAGCAGGAAACGGAAGCGCTGCTCCAGGCGAAGCTCAACACCTGGCACACCGCGTTTCTGGTGGCGGCGGTGGACAGCATCAACCGGCTGTTGCAACCGTTCCAGCAGCCGATGGTCGCGGTGCGACTGAGTCAAACGCCGCCGGCCGTCCGCCGCTCATTGCTGGACATTCGCCGGCAGCAAATGCTCGACGACCTGCGCCTGGATTTGCAACGCTACGGCCTGACCCTGCCCGAACAGGAGCTGCAGCGCGCCGTTGACAAAGCGCTGAATCCCGATAAAATGGCGGCGCTGGAAGCACGTTTGGCCGGGGTTGCCCGCGAATATTTGGCCAGTCCCGAAGCGGAAATCGAACTGCCTGCGCCGGTCGCCCGCCGCTTGAGCCGGGCGCTGGGCAGCAGGCTGGCCGGAGGCGCTCCGGCGGATTCGGCCGCGGTTTTCCGCATCATCCGGCGGTTCGCCCCGGACATCGATAGCGAGGATGCCGGCTGGCTGGCGGTGTCTCTGGCATCCATCCTGCGCAATGCCCTGGCCGAGCAGCGGCTGCAACCGGCTCTGGCGCTGCTCCGCGAACAGCTTCCGGAACGCTTTCGCAACCATATCGGTCTGTGGCGCGATATCAAAAGCACGCTGTGGCAGGCGAATGAGGATATTCTGCTGGTGCCGCGCGACCGTCTTGCTCAGCGGCTGTCCGGAACCGATGACCTGCCGATGCGTGAGCTTTCGGTGCGCGTGGTGCAGTCGGGACTGGCGCCGGTGCTCAAGCGCATGGAAGAGGAACTGACGCCCACCCAGGTAGAGAGCCTGTCTATCACTCTGGTGCTGGTGATCCTTTTGCTGGCGTTCATTTTCCGTTCCATGGCCGGCGGCATGCTGGCGGTGGTTCCCATCTCGCTGACCATTCTGATCAATTTTGCGGTAATGGGATACCTGGGCATCGGCCTGGATTCGTTCACCGCAATGATCGCCTCGGTGGCGATCGGCCTGGGCATCGATACAGACATCCACTTCATCTCCCGCCTCCGCGATGAGATGCGAAAGACCCGCGACGAATTGACGGCGCTGCAACGCACGCTTAACACCACCGGCGTGTCCATCATCATCAATGCGCTGGCGGTGGGACTGGGCTTTCTGGTACTGCTTGCCGCCGGTGGGCAGCACATCCGGCGTTTCGGCGGGTTGACCGCCATGACCATTTTCGTGAGTGCCCTGTTTACGCTGACGGTGCTGCCGTCGCTGCTACTGTGGATCCGGCCGAAATTCCTGCAACGGGCGGCCGCCGCACAAACGGAGTCCCGGGAAATCGCATCCGAACGCATCGGGATCGCGCCGGCGGAATAATCAATATGCCGGGCGGTATAAGGACATGCACCTGTATTGAAAAAAAGAACCTGACCATGGCGAGGAAAGACCATGAAAGCAACGGTTGTTATCATTGCTGCAGTCATGCTGGTAGGATGGCTGCCGGTGGCGTCCGCATACAGCCAGGAGGCCGCCGTCATCCTGGCCCGGATCGATTCGGTGCTCAACGCCCCTAAAGATCGGGTTATGATCGAAAAAATGACGCTCATAGACAAAGACGGCAATCAGAAAGTGCGTAAAATCAAATTTTACCAAAAGGGCAGCGAGCTGCGGCTGGTCAGATTTCTCAGCCCGGCCGAGGTCCGCGGGGTCGGTTTTCTGCGCCGCGCCGAAAACC
>WFVT01000006.1 GCA_015491485.1 Candidatus Zhuqueibacterota bacterium | reverse complement strand
GTGCTACAATATTCCAAGCTTGAAGCTTATGTTACAATAAATCCGCGTTTGATCCGCGCTCATCCGTGGCTTATAAAAACTATCGCACCCCCAATTTCGGAATGGCGGCGATCCAGGCGAGCCTGAGCCTAAACCAACGAGAACGCTCTGCGGCCTCTGCGCCAAGGCGATAGAAAAATCAAACGCACATTCCACGTGTATATGAGTTTGCACTGTCACGCCCTTCTTCACGGACGAAAGCCGTTGACAATTTTCGTCTTTTCGTGTAAGTTACCCATGCGGTCATAACCGGCTCCCTTTCTCCCAAAAACCAGGAACGTTTTCGCTCAGGATGCTTTATGACGAAACTCTTCCATTTCAGTGTTTGTCTTTTGTTCAACACCTTCCTTTGCATCCCGCTGTTTGCCGGCGGTTTCCAAATTCAGGAGCAAGGGGCGCGTGCACTGGCTTTGGCCGGTACCTTCACGGCCCGTCCCGGTGTCATCGAATCGGCATTTTACAATCCCGCCGGCCTTGCAAGTCTGCGCCACAGTCAGTTCCAGCTTGGCGGTGACATCATGGTCCCATCGGTCCGGTTCTCCGGCATCAATCCCTATCCGGGTTACGGCATTTCCGCCACCCAGTTACGCCGCATCCTATCCCCTGCATCCTTGTTTGCCGCCCGGCCATTTCATTCGCGTCTGGTTATAGCCTTTGCCGTCACCACACCTTATGCCGAGCGTCGCGAATGGCGCGATCCCTTTCAATTTTCCGGCCGGTATATCGCCATGAAATCTGAACTCTGGCACCTGCGGGCTGCGCTCACGGTCGGTTATGCATTTTCCCGTCGGCTGGCACTGGGATTCGGGCTCTTTACAGGACTGACCTATCTCGAGCAAGATCTCATCTACCCCGTATTGCTCGGTGGCCGGGTTTTCGACGCAGCGCACGTCAATCTTTCCGGCACTTCACGGCCCGCTGCCGGCTGGCAGGCCGGCCTTCAGTATCGGGCCGGGGATGCTATAACTCTGGGTGTGGCGTTCAGCAGCGGCCTGACGGTGAAATTTCAACAACAATCCGTGCGGTGGAAGCCCATTCGCAGCGGCGAGACCAAACTGGACGATGCCCTTCAATTGCGCCTGCCCGCACAGCAACGCTTCGATAGTGAGTTGATGCTTCCCGCCACCCTGGCTTTGGGCGTGAGCATCCGCCCATTGGACCGCATAATGGTCGGCATCGACTGGGTATTGACGCGCTGGCAAGTTTTTCGCGGACAGAATTTTATCATGGATGACACGACCTTTTCCCTCTCACGGCCCGCGGAATGGCGCAACACCGGTTCATGGCGCATCGGAATAGAATTCGCCGTCGCGCCCTCCCTCCCCATCCGACTTGGCTATGCTTTCGATCCGACCCCGCAGCCAGAAGAAACCGTGTCGCCGCTGTGGGTGGATGGCAGCCGGCATTTGGTTTCAACCGGACTGGGGATTCAAATTGCCGATTTTACGCTGGATGCTGCGATCCAATTGGGATTTTATGAAAGTCGCCGCATCCTCAAAAGCAACTACTATCAATTTTACGGCGAATATGCGATGTTTTTGTTTCGCTCCGGCCTGAGCGTGACATACCGTTTTTAACCGCAGGAGTTTTTTCATGCATCAGCCGAGATTTTATTGGATCGTCCTTCTTTTGCTGGCCGGACTGCTCCCAGCATGCGTCCAGGAAAATATGCTTGAGCCGCCATCTCCTCAAACCGGTCGTGCCGATTTCAGCCGCTTCATGGCTATCGGCGATGGATTTGTCGCCGGCATTACCGATGGCGTGATGATCGACTACGGCCAGCGGTTCAGCGTGCCGAACCTCATCGCCCGGCAGGTGGGACTGAGCGACTTTCGTCAGCCCACCATGGCTGATCCCGGCTTTGGTCAGGACCCGCTTACCGGACAGCCCATCGGAAAATTTCTGCTGTTGAGCCTGCATCCCCTGCAGGTCAATACCATTTCCCTTAACCAATCGCCCTATGATTTGCTGCGTGTGCCGCCGGCAGATTCCGCGCCTACTTATCACAATCTGGCAGTCCCTTTTCACAATATCCGTGACGTGCGGCTGGCCAATTCCCGTTTTTTCAATCTCACCAATTTCATTCTGCGGAATCAGGGCAGCCAAATGGATCAGGCGCTTAGAGCCCGCCCATCATTTGTTTTGCTCTGGGCCGGTTTCAGCGATCTTCTCGGACTGGCCATCACCGGGCGCATCATCGAAGGTTTTACCATCACCCTGCCGGACAGCTTCCGGAATGACCTGACGGCTATTGTGCAGGCATTCCGCAGCAGCGGCGCTCAAATGGTTCTGGCCAACATCCCGGATATGAGTCGGTTTCCCATCCTGACCGCCATTCCGCCGGTACTGCTGGATCTGGCCACGCTGAAGCCGATCCTGGCCGATCCCAACGATCCACAGAGCGTCATCTATTTGCAGGGAGAATGGTCCGACGGCAGTATCCGCACCCTTTCGGATGATCCCAATGATGCCAATTTTGCTCTGCTCAATCTGCGGTCTCAGGATTTACTGAAGCAGGGATATGGCTATGCCATTGAATATGGCGGAAACGGCCTCGCACTCTCCACGCGCGTGGTCATTGATAAAGACGAGTTTCGTATTTTCAAAGAACGATTGGCGGCGCTTAATGCCATTATTGCGGAGGTTGCGGCGCAGTATAACGTGCCTGTGGTGGATATCCATGGCTTTATCGAACGCATTCATCAATCCGGCATTCGTATTGCGGGCGTGGAGCTGAACACGCGCTACATCACCGGCGGTTTTTTCAGCCTCGACGGCATTCATCCGACCCCGGTTGGCTATGCGCTGATTGCCAATGAATTCATCAAAACCATCAATGATTTTTATCAGGCGAGCATACCCCCGGTAAATATTTCCGCGGCTTTATTTGATACGCGATAAACGCCGTCGGTCGTCGCCGCCGAAAACGGAGGTAAATTTTCAGATACAATCGCACAGTAGCGATGGAGCCTCAGCCGCTTTTTTCATGCCCATAAAAGGAGGATCAATGGGCGCTATATCACGAAAATAGCGTCCCGCGTTTTTCTGCCGCGGAGCCCGGAAAACGTGTTGCAAATTCCATTTTCTGCTGTTTTTGACTTGACTTTTCAACACGCCCATTATATTATTGACCCGTGAACGGGATGAATGACCTGATTTGAGGACAGCCCCACCGATATGCACCACTCCGACTTTCGGATTGACCTTCTTCGTACTGCTTCGATTCAACATTGTCGTGCGGTGTCCGCAATGTAGAGAGGGGTTCGAATATTCTACTTCAAGCCGCCATTGCCTTTCGTTCTTGCAATTGAAATGTCCGACCGGGGTTGTTGACCAGACGGGGGTGGATATTCCATAAACATTAAACCGGTAATGAATTGCGGCGAGCCAATTTTTTCTGAAAACCACCATCATTTTTTCAGCTGCCACGGGATCGGTTTTCCATCGTTTTATGGATGCGACTCATTGCTTTCAAACCCACAGCCAAATCGTAAAATTAACCTCACAACACGTTAAAGGGAGGTGATAAGCCTATCGTATTATCTGGATTTCAATAAAGTTATCCAGGATTTTAAAACATCTGAACCAAGAGGAGGTGGTCGCAATGAAGGGGAACATGCGGTTGCTTGCCGTCTTACTCATTGCCCTGTGGGGTTTTATGAGTCTAACGCCGCAATCGGTGGCGGGCAGTGAGACCATGGATGTTTTAATTGCTGCGAAAAAGCCTTACGATTCCTTGATTCAAAAAGTAAAAGCTCTGGGCGGAGAGGTCCGTTTTCAGTACAAACATATCGATGGTCTTGCCGTAACCATTCCCGTTGACCGTTTGAAGGATCTGCAATCCCTGCCGGAAGTTCAACTGCTCAAGCGCGATCAAACTATCCGTCTTGAATATCCCAACGTGCCTGCCAAAGAAGGATACGGCAAGCTGCCGATTTCATACGAGGCGCAATTCGATCAGATCAAAACCATTGAAAGTCCGCAAGCCCTGAGTGCTCTGCTGCAGGATTCTCCACAGGGCTTTTTCCCGATGGATGCCGGCCTGACCGGCGCGTTGGACTTTTGGCTCAATACCGGCCGTTTTGGAGAAAATGTCATCGTCGGTATCATGGATACCGGCGTTATGGAAGCCGAGGCTATTCAGGGACGGATTATCGGCGGTGAAAATTTTACCGGTGATGGGGTGCCGGCAACCAGCACGGCCAATCTCGGCCATGGTACGTTCGTAGCAACCGCCGTCGGCGCCAACGCCGTATTTCTTTTCAATCCTTCCAGTTCGTTTGCACAGGCGGTAAAACGGTATCTGCCGTCGGCCGTCATTCCCAATTATGGCGGCACCGGTCTGGATGCCATCCCCATGGTTGGGATCGCCCCGTTTTGCCAGTTTTATGCATTGAAGATTTTTGATGTCAACGGTTTCACCTCCAACAGTATCATTTTGGCGGCATTTGACCGCACCATCGAATTAAAAGATAAATATAACCGGGGAGAACCCGGCGGCGTGAATATCCAGGTACTCAACGGTTCTTTCGGGGGTGCAAGCCTGTTCGCCGGCGATGATCCGTTTTTTGCCGCCATGGTGGGACAGCTCCAGGATGTTGGTATTGTAACCTGTTTTTCGGCGGGTAACAGCGGGCCGGCCGGCATGACCGTCGGCGATCCCGGGCTGGCACGCAATAACCTGACCGTAGGGGCAAGCAGCATTGCGGCGTATGAGAAAATCGCCATCGATCTTATTTATGGCTTCCCGGGGCTCGGTGATCTCTGGCGGGCCAATGATACGCACCAAACCGCGGTTTTCAGCTCCCGGGGTCCGACGCCCGACGGCCGCTATGATCCCGATATTATTGCCCCGGGAGATTGGATATACGGTCAGCCTCGGCCGGGATTCATTTCCCTTAGCAGCGGCACCTCGTTTTCATCGCCCATGGTGGCCGGTGCGGCCGCTCTGCTGCTGTCCGCCCATTCCGGCGCCTCACCGGATCAAGTCCGAGGGGCGCTCTTACGCGGAGCGGATCCCGATATCCTGGAAGATGATTCCGAGCGCAATGATCAGGGATTCGGATTTCTCGATGTTTACAAAGCGCATCAGATTTTCGGCGTCAGCAATCCAAAAGACAAGGGCGCTGAAAAATCGAAGGTCGGCAAGAATCTGAAAAAGCTGGGCATTCAAATTTACGGCGACGACCATTTTGTGGTCGATACCGATTGGCTGCTTCCCGGTGAACGTGAAGAAATTTTCTTCCGCACGTTAGGTTTGGATCGCCGGGTGATTATCCATGTTTCTGTCATGCAGGAATTGCCACCGTCGCAGCAAAATCCAATCTGGGGAGACGACATTCTATTTACATTGACCAGCGCGAAAACCAGTTTCGGAGATTACCGTGCGAGTGGATTTGTTGCCAATATGGCCACGTTCACCATGGAGGAGCAGGATATTGAATTTGGAATTTCCCGCATTACCGTTACCGGTGATTGGACCAACGCCGGACGGGTAAAAGCGAGGATCGAGGTTACCAAACAGCGCGCCATCCCGGGCGTTCTCCCGGTAGCGATCGGTACCGTTACTCAGGGCGAGATCGATGCCTACAACCTGTATGTACCTCCGGGGGCTCCCGAATTAAATCTGGCTCTGGCCTGGGACAGTCACTGGGGACGCTGGCCGACCAACGATCTGGACGTCATCATCTTCGATCCTAACGGCAACCTGGTGATTGTGAATAATGATTTCGACTTCGATATCGACGGACTTTCATTGGATACGCCGGAAAAGGTGATCATTCAATCTCCCATGCCGGGGAATTGGACGCTGCTGGTCAGCGGCTTTACCATCTGGGATGGCATTGAACAATACGCTCTGCTGGCCGGCATTCCCGGTATGATACCGAAGGTGAGTGAATCCGGCGGCAAAGACATGATCACAGCCCTGCCGACGAAATTCGATGTGGCCCAGAACTATCCGAATCCATTCAACCCGAGCACGCAGATCAATTATCAACTGCCCGAAGCATCGCATGTGACCATCCAGATTTATGATATTCGTGGTAATCTGGTGCGTGTGCTGGAAGATGGCAGGAAGCAGGCAGGATATCATTCGGTTATCTGGGACGGCCGCAATGACAGCGGTATTCAGGTGAGCAGCGGCGTGTATATTTACAAAGTCAAAGCCGGTGAGAATGTGATCAGCAAACGCATGATGATGGTGAAATAATTGGACGGGGCTTGCCAGCTTACCATAAACACCCGGCATCTTGAAGGTGCCGGGTGTTTTTTTATGAACCGGGAAGTAACCTGGTAGGTGGAAGTCCTGCTATGGGCCGTCATGACCGGAGCCATTAGCTAATGGGCAAGCTTCGGGTTGTATTGTAGCACAAGCTTCCAGCTTGTGAAATCATCGTTTGGCTATAAAACCAACGGCCCGAGCAAATCCAATAGATGGTGCACGAAAAGCCTGCCTCCCGGGATTCACGAATCCAGTTTACGGATTCTGCTTTTGGCGCAGTTGCCGATATGCGACCTGCGGCCGCAACGCAAGCACGGATGCTTGCGCTACTGCAACACATGCTTCCAGCTTGTGAATCAAGCGTTTGGCAAAAAAAACAGCGGCATAAGGACTGTAACGCAT
>WFVT01000005.1 GCA_015491485.1 Candidatus Zhuqueibacterota bacterium | reverse complement strand
TCGCATAGTAGAGCGTGTATTTTGCCGCGGGGCCGTTGCCCAGACTGTCATCGCCGGGAGCCGTCCATTCCAGCGTCAGCGTGAAATCCGTGCTTTCGGTGATCGTAAGATCGGCGATGGCCGCCGGCGGTATGGTATCGAATGTTTGCGGCCGTATGGCTTTTTGCAGCGGTCGATCCACCTGATCCCGCAGGAGAGCAGCGGTTTCGGTGGAGCGGCGTCCCGGCAGAAAAAAACTTTGAATGAAGATGGGAAACAGCCCATTGATATCGGTGCCGGTCAATTGCAGGCCGACATCGCCGAAGGAGACCATGTCGCCGGTGTCATCGGTGCCATCGGCGGCGCCAGAGGGCGCATCATGGTAATACAGGCTGGCCGTTGCATTGTTCAGCGAGTCCAGATTGATGCGAATGACTTTAATGATGGAGCCGATGTCACCGGTTACCATATCCCAATTGAGCTGGGGATGGACAAAAATCGATGGGTCGATCGAATCGGGCCGGGCATCCACGGCAATGGGACCGTTGCCGGGATTATAAAATGTCATGCCGGTGGCGGTGGTGTCCAGATCGAGACTGACCCGGACCAGTTGGAAGCCGGTCCCCGCAGTGAATCTCAAATTGCCGGATAAAACAAACGAGTGCGGATAGAATTTGATGACCACCTGGGCTGTATCGAAGGCGTTGTTTTCCAGCCGGATTTCGTCCTCGATTTCGCGGATAATTCGTACCGGGCCGATCCGCGTACGAAGGTTCAGGGCATGAAAATTCGATTCCGTGATGGTTATGGGGAAAAGGAAAAATTTAATTTGGATGCGGACTTTCATCAAATCCATGAGATCGTGTGTAGCCAGACCGTACTCGGGATCGATGATGCTTAAAAAATTGGGCAGCCCGGTGTCAGCGCTGTGGCCCTGCTTATAGGTCAACCCCTGAACCGAATCTGCAGCGAATTGGGTGGTATCCGCCGCCTGAAGGTACTGCATGTATGACGCCACCCCATCGCGGCTGAGGGTGTTTGAGCGGTACAGGTAGAGGTAGGCGGTGGTCCCATCCAATGGATCGGTCAGAACGATTTCAAGGCGCGGATGCTGCCGGGCGCTCATATCGTCGATCCAATCGTTGAACGGCGCCCGGTCGCCGGCGTCGAAGGCCATAAAAACAAGCTGGTCGTTGTCATCGAGAAGACCGTCACCGGGGCCGAAAAAGGAACCGGTGCTGTCCACCTCATCAATTTGCAGAGGCACCTGCCGCCAGGTTTGAGAGAGCGAGTCGTATGCAAATAAAAACAGGTCCTGAATGGCAACCTGATTGCCGCTCCACTCCGGAAGGGCGCTTCCGTTTAATATCACCGGTTCGTACGGGCGCTGTATGTCGGCCGATTGCGGCCGGGCCGTCCCGGCGATGAGTAGCAGCCCCAAAATTGCCGCCCCCATCCGTCCATTGATTTTCCCACGCATAACTCCCTCCCTGAGTTCAATGAGCAGGATCAAGCCAGGTGAATCCCACCTCTTCCCCTGCTTGTCCCGGATAAAACGTGAATTGAAATGCCTCTCCGCTTCGGTATGTCCAGACATAAGACCAGTTTTCACACACGCCGGCGCGGCAGACCGGCCTTTCATCGTGGCTGATTTGCACCCCAAACGCAAGCAATTCCCCGGAGACCTCCGGCAGGCGATACGACTGTTCGAGGTCAAACGGCTGGCCGTAGCGCCACCGCATCACGGGAAACGTCAGTTCGGCTTCCGTATCATCGAAGAGGCCTGAAATCAGCACGCCGTCTAATCGCTGCAGCACATCCAGGGTGACAACGGAATCGGTGAAGTCCTTCGCCGGATAAATGCCCGCCAGCAGTTCGCCGCCATTGGGCGCCACATATCGAGGCTGAAATTTAAGCTGATTCAAATAATGCAGGTCTTCATCGTATAAAAGCTGGCCGTAAAATTCATGCAATAAAAAATCCACGGGCTCCGGGGGGATGAAATCCTGAATGGGGGAATGAATGACTTCGATTTGGGGAAACTCGGCAAGCCGTTCCCGCGCCATCTCCACCAAAACGGCATTTTGTTCGACGGCGTACACCTTGCGGGCGCCCAGCCGTGCCATTTCAGCGGAAAACCAGCCAAAACCACAGCCGGCTTCCACGCAAACGGCGTTTTGAATGAGTCCCTGAAGCGAATAGAGCAATTGGCGGTAGGCGTAGGCTCGCTCCACGTCGTCGTAAATACTAATAAAGGCAAGCACATCGTCCACTTCCCGGAAGCGTTCCGGTGAGAGGCGATTCATGATATCCATGATGTGATCCTATGGGGTTTTTGAGGGCGGTGGCGTCGCGGCCATTTCCTCAACCACTTCCAACGCCGCATCGATTTCGGTTTCTGAATGGTAAATATGGACGCTGTGCCGGACGCCCAACTGGTCATTTATGGCACGCGGGCGCATTTTTCGCTTTTCCCAGAAAAAATCCTGCATGGCGGCGGCTTTCCAGCCCGCCACACGGTAGGTCGTCATACCGGCACACATGGTCGGGTGTACGGACGATAGAATCTCTACACCCTGGATGTTTTTCAAGCCGTTGCGCAACCGATCGCCCAATGCTTTGATGCGGGAAAACCAGCGTTCCGGCCCGATGTCAAAGAAAAAATCCGCAGCGGCGGCAAGCCCGATGAGCAGCGGCAAATTGCCGGTGCCGCGTTGCTGCAGACGAAATCCCGGGTCGGTTTGGTTGTTCCATTGGGAGCTGGCCAGGATCGTCCAGATTTTGGGCGCAGAGGTTTTGTTAACGTACAGAATCCCATTTCCGGCCGGGGCGAGCAGCCACTTGTGTGGGCTGGAGAAATAGGCGTCGCAGCCCAGGTCTTTGACATCGACCGGAATCTGACCGACCGCTTGAGCGCCGTCGATGACAGTAAAGACGCCGCGCTCTTTATAAATCTGGATGATTTCTTTGACCGGCAGGATGGTTCCCAGAGCACTGGTAATGTGTGGAATGGCCAATACACGAGTTTTCGGGGTGATGGCATCGGCAAAGCGCTGCACAATTTCACCGGGATCATTGGGCGGCACGGGGATGCTCACGGTTTTATAAATGATGCCGTGGCGTTTCTCGCGAACCAGCCATCCGCTGGACCCTCCCGGATGTTCCTGATCGGTTTGAATAATCTCGTCACCCGGCTGTAAATCGAGCCCCATGGCGATCTCATTCATGCCCATGGTGGCGTTCTGTGTGAGAGCAATTTCTTCCACATCGCAATGGATAATGCGCGCCATCTTCTCGCGAATTTCGTTCTCGGGATAGTAGCCGGTGAACCAGTTCGGATGATTCGGCCTGTAATCCCAGCGCGCGATCGTGCGGTTCAATTCCTGAAGGCTGTCCACCACACGCTCCACCACCGGCGTGGGCATGGCGCCGAGGGTGCCGTTGTTGAAAAAGATTTCATCGCGGGGTTGAGGAAATTGCGCACGCACAAATTCCCAAAATGATTCGGGCGTGGGAGAAGCGGGCAGCGATGAGGAATGACCGGCGATGAATGGAACAGCGCGAAGACGGCGTGCGAAAAACAAACCCGCGCTTCCAAGCAGCATTTGAAAAAAACGACGTCTGGATGGCATATTCCCTCCGCGGCAATCCGCCTTCTCTTGATCGATGACTTCCGATTGTGGTGGGTTTCTTTTCCTGCGCAGAACCGGCCGGCGGTATCGAATGATCGATGAAATAAGCTGTCGGATAGAAATGCACCGGCAGAAATCACATCCGGTTGCAGGCGCCGGTAGCATTCGCGGGTTGTAAAAACATCGGCTTTACCGGATAGCCAGCCGTTCCACAGATGTCAGAGAATTTAAACCGAGCTGTGCCTTCATGCAAGGAAAAGATGCCCCGGGGGCTTTCAGAAAAACGCAGAATGAATTGCTCACGAAGGGAAAGAGAATGACGCCCATCGACCCCGCCTCGAAACCACCAGGACATGCAAGAAGTTTAGGATAGAAAACAGCAAACCAAATGCAGGAAAAATGGCGATCCAATTTATTGGCTTTTATTCTTCGGCCGCTGCGTTTTCCGGCTGTTCCTGTTGCAGTTCGCCGTTGTGCTTTCCGTTGGCGTGAAACATCTTGGCAACGGCGGCCGTGGCTTCGGCATCACCATGAATCTGAATCAGGCCTTTTTTCAAAGCTTCCGCCCAAAGCTGACGATCATTCTTTTTCATGAGTTTGCGCCAATCATCCAACGACAGCATGACCGTCACTGGAGCGGATTTATTAAAACCGCGAATGACTTGCTTGTTGAGTAAACGGACATGCCATGCTTCAGGTTTTCGGCCTCCGCTGAATGCCAGATTGATCACCTGGGGCAGTTCGGAAAGATGCTCTGCATTTCGGCTCAGAAATTCGATGATTTCATCCGGAATGGCGCTCGTCTGTTGAACCGCTCGTCCTCTCCTCGCAGTGGAATTTCTTACTGGCATGGTTTTCCGTCCCTTGGTTTGTTGAGTTAATACCATTCGAGTTTTCACTTTGGATAAATGTTTTGAACCCCAAAAATAGATATATCAGGCCGGATAGCAATCAGACCTGAACAGTCAAACGCGGGTTTTATATGCTAAAATAAAACCGGGCTTGAACCTTTGGGATGACTGAACTTCCCTTAAAAGGGCAAATTGTTTTAAGAAAATTGCAAAAATAGCCGGGTGGGGAAGTATGAATTGTGCCCTAATATAAACGAATTCGTTTTCGTTTGCAAGTTTCTTTTCAGCTTTTTATCGATTTTACATTCGCAGGAATTGTGACTCTGCCTTTGCATGAACCCGGCAACCCCTTTCCACTCAGGCAGTGACAGAAAAGCACCCTACTTTTCAATCGGATTATTAAAAGAAATCATTAGAACCGTTTTTGACATCCTTTATTAAAACACGGGCAAAGGTGGATATATTTCAGTTATCGCTACAACCAGAAACGGATACCCAATTTCCAGCCATCGATGGCGACATTGGGAGATTTGAAAAATTGACCGCCAAAAAGCATTTCAAATCGCCATATCGTGAGGCCAAGGGTCGCAGAGAAAGTTGAAAACGCTTTCTCATTGATGAGTGCGAGCGTACCATCCATTTCGAGAAGCACCGGACGTCCCGGCAGGGCAACCAACTTCATGCCTATTTCCGGCCCGGTCACGGATTCCGGGAAATACAGCGATCGGAAGCCGATTTGGCCGCCCAAAATAAAATCGCCCCGGTAGTAAAAATCCCAGCCGACATGCATACTCACCAAATCGACCTGGTTCCACTCGTCATCCACCTGTTCCCAGAGGTTGAAAACATCCGCATTGAAGAATAAGCGGCTTTTTTCATAAGCATATCGCCAGTGAAATCCGTATAAATCGGCGCTGTTCTGGAAATAGCTGGCCTGCAGTTGCACCATGCCGCCCGGTAAGAGCGAATCGGGCAGCAACGAATGGGTGATTGGATTGTAGGGATAGGGCCCGGGCTGCATATGCGCCAGAGCATCGACCACATCCACCACATCAAGAAAAGTCCAGACGCTGACAGCGTCGCCTTCATCCTCCTCATCTTCGCCTTTCAAATCTTCGCCCAGCCGGCCCAACTTTCCGGACTTGCCGCTTTTTTCCTCATCGTCCTGTGCGAATCCGTTGAGGGGGGCCACGTACATGCTCAGGATCAACGAAATCAAAAGCAATGAAATCGCATGGATGAACCGATTCATGCTTTGCTCCGGGAGTGTTTACGACGTGGATTGTGATCCAGCAGCAATTTAAAATACACCCCAGAAACAAAAAAGTTTCCCAAATTGTAAAGAACTTGCGTTTTCTTTAAAATCTTTTATATTCATTTCAGTCGCAGGTGTAGGGAATGCCGTGAAAATCGGCAACTGCCCCGCAACTGTGAGCAGCCTTGTACGGGCGCATGCGTCACTGTTTCGCGCGGCGAAATGGGAAGGCGCATGCACAGATGCCCTGCTGCGAGTCAGGAGACCTGCCTGCGACTGAGACGCTGCAGAACCTTCGAGGGAAGGTGGCGCGTGTTTGAAAATCACTCGCTGTTTTCTGCGTTTTATCCCACACAACCTTCCTCTGTTTCTGCAGGCCTCTCAAACGTGATTCGCCCTGTTGATGTGGGGCTATCCCAAAATCATTATAGATGCTGTTGCCGGGATCGCCGTCAGCTGTCGGTCAATGATCGTCTGCTGGATGTTCGGCGTATGGGTTCGGGCCTAAGACGGATGGCGAATGGGGATTTGGGGATAGCCTTGCCGCTTAACCGGTTTAGCGGTGGAAACGGCTGCATGCGTCAGGGCAAGCACACGTTTTGCGGGGCAACCGGTAAAGTCTAATCAAACGAAGCTGCACACACAGGTTTACGGATGTGCTTTGATCCTCAGGATTGGAAAAATGCTATTTCGTCGATGGCGTAATTTCAGGCAGCCATGTCTAAAACGGCGTGCAAGTGCCCGGTGGATTCTGGCGGCCATGTTGCTGGTGTCCCAGGGGCTGTCGGCACAGCTATCGGACCCCTGGGCCGATTCCGTGGTGGTCTTCGAACCGGGAACCGGTCAGAGTTTCGGTCAGGATCCGGAATATTTCCCGCGCAACGTCCTCGGTCCGCCCGATACCACGGCCACCCCAACGGTGGGTAGCGCAGACCCAAACGAAATCCTTTCTCTGGGTCTTGGGGGCCGCATTGTGCTGGCATTTACCGACAACTGGATTATTGACGGTCCCGGTGCCGATTTTACGGTATTTGAGAATGCATTCATCCGCCAGTTCGGCCCGAAGCAGGGCCTGCCGTTTGCTGAGCCTGCCCGGGTGGCGGTGAGTGCTGATGGCGTCCATTTTGTGGCGTTCCCGTTCGATAGCCTGACTCTGGAGGGTCTGGCCGGCGTCACGCCCACCAACGGCGCCGCCGACCCCACGAATCCGGACAGCTCCGGCGGCGACAGTTTCGACCTTGCCGATGTCGGGCTGGATACGGTGCGTTTTGTGGAACTGCTGGATGTCACCGCCATCATCAAAGACAATCCCGAGCATCCATACTGGGACCCGACTCTGAGTGGTTTCGATCTGGATGCCGTGGTGGCGGTGAACAGTGCGCCGGTCGTGCCCACCGGCGTCAGGCGCAACTCTGTGCCGCAGCGGTTCACCATGAACGTCTATCCCAACCCGGTTTCTCGAAGCCGGACTTCAGCGAGCCTTCATTTGAATTTGACCCGATCAGGCGAGGTGGTGTTGACCCTGTATAATCTGCTGGGACGACAGGTGCGACCGAAGAAGCAAATGCGTCTCGCTGCAGGAGCACACCGCTGGACGATCCCCATTCACAATCTCCCAGCGGGTGTGTATTTTGTACGGCTGCAAATCGATAGGGACATCGTTGTGCAAAAACTACAAATCGTACCGTAAAGCGGATGTTTCAATCCATTGCAAAACAGGCCGGCAGGCGGATAGCCACGCCGGTTGTCGTACTGATGACGGTGCTTCCGGCATGGAGTTCCCCGGCCACGGCCCAGGAAACGATCCGATTCAGCTTACACCTTCTGGATGCCGTCAACGGCGAGCCGGTGGCCTGGGCGACAGTGATTGCGCGCATGGATTCAGTGCAGGTACGGGCGGTGTCGGACCGGGCGGGCGAAGTCGTTCTAAAATTGCCGGTAACCGGCCGGTGGCATTTTACCGTGCAACGTTACGGCTATGAGCCGTTTCTGCGTAGCCGGTATGTTGCGGCTCCCGATCGCTGGCGCATCCGCTTGCGCCCCAGTTTCTTTACAACACCCGATATTGTCGTGCTGGCAAACAGCGTTCGCCGGCAGGAAGAGATACGCACCAGCCCACAGGCCGTGACGCTTTTGACCGAGCGCGAAATCCGGCGTATGCCCGTGCGTGATGTCGGTGATGTGTTGACATTCGTTCCGGGGATGATGGTAAAAAATTATGGCGGGCTCGGCGGTTTGAAAACCCTGTCCCTGCGCGGAGGGCTGGCCAGCCAGACTCCGATCTTGATCAATGGCGTGCGGTTCGATAATTTCCAAACCGGCACCAGCGATTTGTCGCTGCTGTCCCTGGCGCATTTCGCGGAGATACGGGTGCTGCGCGGCGGAAATGCCGCGGTCTATGGCGCTGATGCGCTCACCGGCGCCGTTCACCTAACGACTCTGACACCCGAAAGCCGCACCAGCCTGGGATGGAAAACCGATATCGGCGCCTTTGGATTCCAGGAGACGCGGGTACGATGGCAGACGGCGCCGGGGAGATGGCGTGTTTTGGCAAGTGTACTCCAGGTAAACAGTCGCGGCGATTATCCATTTGTCCGGCGGGAATTTGGCGAGCTGGTGGACCGCCGCCGCCAAAACGCGGATTTTCGGCAGTGGCAGGGACTCTTTTCAGCCGCACGGCCGTGGTCGGGGGGAAGCGTCGAACTGGTGGTATTTGGACAAAAAAGCCGTCGTGGTGTGCCGGGACCGGTACTGCAAGGCCGGCCGTTCAATGCCGGCGCACGGCAACAAGACGCCGACGGGTTGCTGCTGGCCACCTTGCGGCAACAACTTTCCCGCCGCATTGTGCTGCAGGCATGGGCCAAGCTCCGCCGCAGTGATCTGCGTTACCGCGATCCGGAATTGAAAATCCGTCCGGAAGGCATAGACAATCGTTACCGGAATGTGGATGGACTGGCCGGAATCGAGGGGCGCTGGCTGACGTCTGCCGGGCTCTGGCGGCTGCGACTGGAATCCGGCCGTGCAGTTCTGTCCGGCGATCAGCTCGCGGTACCGGACGAATCCGGATACCGTCGGGTGGCGCGCGTTCAGCGCGATTTCCAAACCGGTGTGTTGTTATGGGAAGGCGCCGGGAGTCTGCCACGGAAGTCGTCCATCTGGAGGTGGCAATCGGGCGTGCGGTTCAGCCGCTATAGCGATGTCGGCAAGGCCTGGAGCCCGTTTTTGGGACTGAATTTCAGGCCGGGGAAGGTACCGGTACATTTGCGCATGAATATTTCGCGCAATTACCGCGTCCCCACATTTTCTGAGCAGTATTATTTGAATTACGGCAATCGCCGCATTCAGCCGGAGGATGGGATGTCGGTGGAACTGGGTGCCAACGCCGCCATCTCGTGGTTCGGGCAGGCATTTGTGGATGTATCGCTGTTCGCCATCCGACTCCGCAATCAGATCGTCGCTGTGCCGCGATCTCCGGTTTTCTGGAGCACCGAAAATATCGGGCGTACGCGAAATGAAGGAGTGGAGTTATCTACTGAATGGCGTACCCTGAACGACCATCTCTGGCTGACTCTGGCTTATACGTTTCAAAATCCGCGGGATGATACCCCGGGCAGCCGCACCCAGGGCAAACGCCTGATTTATTTGCCGCAGGAACTGGTCAATGGATTAATCGCGTTACAGGGCCTATCTGTCTCAGGAGTCGTTGCCTCAGCCAGCATCAGCGCGCGGCGCGTAAGTTATCGTTATCATTTGCCGGAAAACGATTTTGAAAGCCTGCTCCCCGGATACACCGTGGTGGATGCCCGGATTTCCTTTTCTTTTCGAACCGGCCGTACGCATTGGGAGGCGCAGTTCACCGTGGAAAACGTGACCGGAACCCGGTATGAAATCATCAAAAATTATCCGATGCCGCTACGATTCTGGCGAGCGGGATTGCAAGTGAAATGGGATCACCGGCAGGAATGAGAGGCAAACGAACAGCTTTCTTCCCGGATAGATATTTGCAGGGGCTCATGCGGCTATCGCGATATAAAATGCTTGCTGTACTCCTGATCGGCCTTCTCGCAGCCCAGGGCTGTATTCGCGATCCGGCCGGGGTTGAATATAATACCCCGGTAAGCGCCGGTACCGGAATTTACGTGCTCAATGAAGGGCTGTTCGGCAGGGATAACAGCTCGTTGACGTTTTATGATCGCCGCACCGGCGAGGTGGTGCACGGATTTTTTCAGAAGATGAATCCCGGCCTCAGACTCGGGGATACGGCCAACAGCATGACAGTTTACGGCGGGAAAGCGTTTATTGTTATGAACGGTTCCAATACCATTGAAATCATGGACTTACAAACCGCCCGCAGTCTCGGCCGTATCCGTCTCGATGGCAATCCGAGTCCACGGGAGGCGGTGATCCTCAGTGACACACTCGGTTATGTGACGGCGCTGTATAGCGATGAGGTCATCCGGTTCCATCCTGCAAAAATGGCCGTCACCGGCCGGGTGAAAGTCGGCCCGGCGCCGGAAGGCATGGCCGTGGCTCACAATTATCTGTTTGTGGCCAACAGCGGCCTCGGCGATATCCGTGCCAGCGAAGCCGGTGCCGGGACCGTCAGCGTGATCGATCTGCTGTCTGGACGGGAGCGCTTACGGTTACCGGTATTGCCCAATTGCACTCGGGTGGTGCGCGGCCCAGATGGACTGGTTTACGTGGCCGGCACCGGCTCTTACACCAAAACCGTGCCCACCGGTATTGCGGTGATCGATCCCGTCCGGCTCGCCGTCATTGATACGATTCGCATTGAAGATCATCCCGGGGATTTTGTTCTGGCGCGCAATGGCTTTGGCTTTGTGCTGACCGACAGCGCGGTGGTGCAATTCAACTGGCAAAACCGGATGGTCACCGATGCGCGATTCATCCCCCGCAACCGCGTGGATGCCCGCGGCTGGTTGTACGCCCTGGCGCTGGATGAAGCCCGGGGTGAGCTTCTGGTGGCAAATGCGCGCAATTTTACGACCAACGGCGAAGTCGTGGTTTTCGATCTGAATGGCGACATGAAGTTTCGATTTGAGACGCGTTTGAATCCGGGAACGATTGTTTTGTTTCCTTAATATCCAACAAAAGGAGGTGCTCATGAAACGGTTGATGTTACGAATGGGATGGATTTGGCTGTTACTGCTGGGAACAGCCATGGCGCAAACACCGGACACCATTCAGGTAGCGATCCGAACGGTGAATTTGGCGCTGGATGGAGACGGAAAAATTATCGCGCTTTCGGAAGGCCGGGATTTGAATTTTGACGGACAACTTCAAACGGCTTCCGGAGAACAGCCCGGCGCTCTCTTCCGGATCGATCCGAACACACGCGCTGTTTTGAAAAAACAGTCCTTTCCCGGATTTATCGCCAACCTTGCCGTGTGGGATACCGTCGGCTATCTGGTTCAGCGCAATCCGTTGCGGCTCAGTCGGTTCGATACCCGCACCCTGCAGGTGGTCACCGATACCCTGGTGCTCGCCGATTCGAGCAAAGGCATCCTGTTTTACGATGTCAGCGTCGATCCGCAAACCGGCTGGATTTACGTCGGCACGGGCGGCTTCGACAAGCCCGGCCAGGTGCTGGTCTTCCGGCCGGACGGCAAGCTGATGCACCGGATGACGACCGGTTTCGGCGCCAGCGATGTTCTGTTTCACAAACCGGTCGATGGCCTTGGTGGTCGTGAAGCGTACATCATCAACGAGGGCGCGTTCGGCAAAAATAACGCCGGACTGAGCTATCTTCGAATCCAGCCCAAATTGTTTCGGTACGTCAACGGCCGCCCCCTGGGCAACACCGCCAACAGCATGCGTGCTTTCTGGACCGGCAAGCTTTTTATCGTGCTCAACGGCAGCCACCGCATCGAAGTGATGGATATGAATTCCATGCAAGCGGAAGGCACGATCGATGTGGGCACCAGCGGTTACAACGGCCCGCGTCAGGTGGCGTTTCTGCCGGATGATTCCACCGGCGTGGTTTCCACTTTTGCCAATGATATCCGGTTTTTCAGCCTGAATTCGTATCAAATTACGGATACGCTGAAAGTGGGGCAGAAGCCGGAAGCGCTGGAGGCAAACGAACAGTTTCTCTTCGTGGCCAACGGCGGCTTTACGGGCATGTCTGAAGATTCCACGGTATTTGTCGTGGACTGGAAAAACCGCACCATCGTCGATACGTTGGTAACGGGCATCCGCACGACGCAATTGCTGAAACCGTTTGCCGGTCTGCTCATCGCCGTTTCCGAAGGCCGCGATAAAAATTTCGACGGCGTGCTGCAAACCGCCTCCGGCGAGGTGCCGGGCCGTCTGACCATGATCGATGAAAATACCGGCAACATTATCTATCAGCAAACTCTATCCGGTTTTGCCTCGGTGGGGACGGCGGTTTGGTATAATCTGGGACAGGGGCCGGTGACGCATCTTTACCTGGTGCAAAAAGATCCGCTCCGCATCAGCCGTTTTGTGGTCGGCGATGATTCCCTCTGGCTGGAGCAGGATTCGCTCATGGTGGTGACCCCGGAAAACGGCGGCAATGTGTATCATCTTTCGGTCTGGGAATATGCCGATCCACCGATGCTGTTGATTTCCACCGGGTTCGGTAGCAATGAACTGCTGTTCATGAATGTCATGAACGGGAAGATCGTTCATCGACTGACCATGGATGTCGGCGTCAAGCACGCATTTTACCAGGGCCAGCCCATCGATGGTGTGGCTCGGTTCCTGGTGCTCAACGAAGGGGCCTTCGGCGGTGATAATGCCAGTCTGTCAATGGTGGATATCGGTCAGGAGATTTTCGAGCCGGTGGCGGGCAGAAAATTGGGCGATACCGCCAATGGCGGCACCATCAGCGGCGACCGGCTGTACGTTGCGGTTAACGGCAGCCACACGGTCGAAGTTTATGACGTGGTCGGCAATTTCTATGTGGGACAGGTGAAAGTTGGTACCAGCGGTTACAACGGCCCGCGTCAGGTGGCGATCATTCGTGAGGGCGTGGGCCTGGTCTCTACCTTTAATAACGATGTCCGCGCATTTGATACGAATTCTTTGACGGTTACAAAAACCACCCCGGTGGGCCAGAAACCCGAAGATATTTTGGTGGTGGGGAATCGGGTGTTTGTCGCTAATGGTGGATTTACCGGCTTTTCGGAAGATAGCACGATTTTTGTATTCGAAGACCGAGTCCTGCCGGTGGAGACGCGTCCGGGGGTGCCGATGAACTTTGCCATTTCGCAGGCGTATCCCAATCCGTTTGTGCCGGTAGCCGGCGGAGACGGCGTGCGCTTGCAATTGGAATTGCCGCAGGCCGCCGAAGTGAATGTGACGGTGTATAACGTGCTCGGCCAGCGGGTGGCGGAAATCGTGCGGCAGGTGCTGCCGGCCGGCAAGCATCTGTTACGCTGGAACGGCCGTAATGCGCAGGGACGTATCGTGGCACCGGGAGTGTATTTCATTCGCATCAACACTCCCAACCAGGTGCGCACACGGCCGGTCGTGGTGCGGCAGGCTTTGCGGTAACTATGCCGATCCTGCAAAAATAAAAGCTCTGTGGATGGAACATCCGTCCGCAGAGCTTTTTTAATGCCGATATGCGGGCGGACAGGAGTTTGGAGAGGTAGAGACCGGGCCCATTCAAGCCCCCCAGACACCTCGAAAGTGTCTGGGGGCTTATTGGATGTCTATTTTACATTTAGTCGGACTAAATGTAAAGTACGGTTGCAGTTGGTCGTTCGAAGTAGCACCGGCGGCTTTAGTAGCACCGGCAACTTTGCCGGTGGATGTGGGCCGTAGTCAGATTCTATGCCACGCAAGCTGAGAGCTTGCGCTACAGCAGCAATCGGCTGTAGCCAAGCGTTATGCCGTTCAGGCGGGTTTGCGTCAGCGCCAGTTGGTCCAGATAGAGCAGGCGAGAGCGAGAAAATAGGCGCCAGCGGTGAGCGCATCCGCCAGCTCGCGCGAAACCGAAAGGCCGCTCAGCTCGTGGATGAGGTATTGAATATATGAATCCGGAAGATTGCGCTCCCCCAGCCGCCATTTGACCTGCCAGTGCCAGTCGGTAAACGGGCAATAGCCCAGGCCGTAAATCAGCCCCAGGCCGAACCAGGAAGCGCCGGTCAGCAGCAGCGTGATCAAATTCAGCCGACGGGTTTTGGCCCAGATCCAGCCAAACAGGTTGAAAACAATAAGCACGGTATGCAAAACCAAAAAGCCGACATCGAGTAATTTGAGCAGAAGCATGATAAATGCAAACGCCCTGAACCCGGATACAGGTTCAGGGCGCTCCTGTTTTCAAGCGTTCATGAAGTCTGTTGCATTATTGCCGGGGCATGCTCCGGCGGCGACGGTATTCCTGATAGATTTGTTTGCCCACTCTGGCAGCTTTGTCCATGTAGGGAATGGCTTTGGGAGAATCCGGCACATCATTTCCAAGGGGGATAATCGTGCATTGAAACTTATCTTCTTCGGAAGTAAAGGGCTTTTTGAGGGTGATCCATGCCAATTCCCGTCCGCGATCGCCGGGGCCCACCAGAGGCACACGCCCCGGAACGGTGCGATCCTGCATGGGACGTCCAAGATTATGCCCCAGTAAAATCAGATCAAAATCGGTGCGTTCCGTGGCCAGCCGCTCCGCGTCTGATATCAATCCATGATAGATGAGAATTCGAAAATCGACCTTTTCCCGAGCAAAAGCGCGCTGCGCTCGATTCAGCGTTTGTTCAATGGGGTCAAACGAAAAATCAGGCAACCGGGATTGCATGCGCAAATCCATCGCCGCCACCACGCCGATTTTCACATCGCCTTTTTTCATGATGGCGTATGGGGGCAAAAACGGCTTGGAGGTGGATTTTAGCCGGAGGTTGCCGCCCAGAAAATGAGTGTTTGCCATGGAATGGCTGGTTAGCCACACTTTGGACGTGTCGGAAATATCCCTTTCGCCCAGACTGATAAAGTCATAGCCCATTGCCATCATGGCTTCCCACAGGAGGAGCGGTTTCCAGGCGCGCAGATAGCTCGAGCCTTCGCCGGTGTCGCCGCCATCGATCAAAAACAGGTTGGGTTGCAGCTTTCGGAGACTGTCCACGACAGTCCAGCGCCGGGCGATACCGCCGCGGCGCGTGCCGCTTCAGCCGCAGGGATCAAAATAGCCGTGCGATGAGCTGGAATACAGGATGTAGGCGGTTTTGGTTTTGCCGTTCTGGGCCGGTGCTTCTGATGCAAGCCAACCCGATAAGACCAATCCCGCAATGCCTGCTGTGAAGAAAAGTCGCCATTGTGTTTTCATGATTTTTTCCTCAACCGTTGGTTCCTAAAATCGTGGCAAAATTAGGCAAAAAAGACGGTTTTTTCAAGTGAAAGCTTCGAAAAATCCGAATCCGTTCACGGACTTTATACATTCAAATGCTTTGCTACCTGACGGTCCTTGCGCACCCGCCAGATTTTGGAGTCCAGATAATAATGCTGCATGGCAAAACCGATGATGAACGCGGCGAATATCTGCTCGCCAAGACCCAGCTTTGCCGGGTCCTTGATGCCGGCCATCATGCCGATGGAATTGAGCAGCACCTGATCCAGCTCCAGTCCCAGCCAGTCTTTGAGAAATTCGATCCACGGACCGCGGTAAAAAGCAAAAGTGAACACGATGCCCCAGAATGCATACACGGCGAAATTTTTAAACAGCGCTTTGACCCAGCGGTATTGCCGATCCTGCGCCGGATGGTATTTGTTTTTGGCGTATTGATAAATGATGCAATGATACTGGATATTGTGGCCCACCGTCACCAGCGGCACGATGAATACCGCGATAATGGGATGGCTGAACGCCAGAAAATGCAGCGGCACGAGCAGGGCCATGTAAAGCAGTTTGCTGCCGTTGAGCACCTCGCCGGAGCGCCACAGGCGGTACTGGAAATACAAGTAATACAAGATCACCACAAAAAAACCGGCCCAGGCAATGGGATACACGATTTCGCCGATGCTGATTCCAGCGATGACCGGCTTGCGCAAGCCAAGATCGGGAAAGCCGGGGGTGCTGGCGTAATATTCGCTGGTCAGGAACATGACCAGCGGCAGATACATGCTGAGGTTGAAAAACCAATGATCGATTCGATCCCGTTCGGGGTGGTAATCTTGTGCTTTGCGCTTGTATAACGTGAAAAAGCCCCAGTGTTGCCGGACCACGTGATAATAAGCCCACAACCGAAAAAAGACAAAAAACAAAACGGCGCCGAGTGGAAGCATCTCTACCGGCAGGTGCAAGCCTACATACGGCAAATAAGCGCCAAGCAGGTAAGGGGTGAAAATGGCGATGGGGCCCACGGCAAACCAGATGAACGAGAACAGAATCTCCCGGCGGCGCATGCGCCATTCATCCGGATCGAACAGGGTGCGGCCCAGAGTAGCCCAGACATGAGGGGCATCCAAAATAAACGCCCAACTGACGACCACCAAAAGCTCCAGTGTGAGAGGAATATGGATGCCGCCCAATCGCAGCGTGCCGAGAGGATCGGTGAGTGGATTCTGCAGCGTATGGATGGCATAAACGATGATGCCGAGATACAACCATCCGGCCAGAGCCGAACCGATATAAAACAGCAAATCCTTACGCGCATCGAGGATCCAGTGAAACTGGATCCGTTCCCGTTCCAGGACGGTGCTGACGGATTGCACAATGGAAGCCATAGCTCCTCCCTCGCGTTTGATTCGTCACGACGAGCGGATCGGGCGTGATGCGGCGGCATGGATGTCCCGCTGTGGGCGCATTGACGAAACTCCGGATCCGGCCGTTTGGGCGCCGTTTACGGACCGGATAACTTTTGCAGGACTTCGTCAACTTTTTCTTTCAGCATGGAATAGGGCAGGGCGCCGGAAAACCGCCAGACAATCTCACCGGCGTAAAAAATCATCAGCGTGGGGATGCTCTGTACCATGTACCTGGAGGCAATGTGCGGTTGCTTGTCCACATTGACTTTGACCACGCGGATGCGGCCCTTATACTCCTGCGCCAGTTGTCGCACGGCCGGCGCCACCTGATGACATGGTGCGCACCAGTCGGCCCAGAAATCCACAAAAACCGGTACATCGCTCGTGCGCACGAGTTCTTCAAATGATTTCGGTAACTTCTCCTCAGCCATGATGTCCCTTATTGGTTGAGAGTCCTCTCACGCAACCGCTGAAGCGTCTGCATGGCAAATGGTTGTGCAGGCAGCGCAAAGGCCGTCGTGTCGTCTTTGCGCTCCTGCAAAAGGTTCAATAGATTGCGGAAAACGCGTGTAAAATCAATCGGCGGATAAAGCTTTCACGCAGAAACATCAGATCAGGATTTAAGCCAAATTTAGACGAGCGATGCGAAAAAATCAATCGGTTTTCTTGGGCAGCGGCGGCGGCTGATCCACAGGGATCGGCGATTGATACGGCTTGCCTTTGGTCTTTTCCATGAAAAAGGCTTTTGCCTCCTCAATCAGTTTTGGGTTGGTCATCAGCTCGGCGCCCATGGCGGCGATGATTTTGGCCGCCACCACCGCCCCTTTTTTGCCCGCTTCAGTGCCGTGGCAGGCGGTGGTCGCCCAGCTATGCCAGGGCACACCGGCGGCTGCAGTGGTCACGCTGAAACCCACGGTGGGCGCGATCCAGCTCACTTCGGCCACGTCCGTGGAGCCGCCGCTGGGAGGTTCCGGTTTATCAGCCAGCGGTTTCACTTCATCATCGAATCCCTTTTCTTCCTTACCGACAAAGCGCTGCAAACGACGAGCAAATTCTTGCTCTTCTTCGGTATATTTGGGTGCCCCGACGCGTTCCATCACTTTTTGCAGCGCTTCCTGCAGCGGGCGGTTGAGCAGGTATTCATGCACGCCCGTGATGAGGAATACTTTGTGGGTGGTGCCGGTGGCCAGCGCCGCGCCTTTGGCGATATTGAGAATGCGCTGGTAATACTTTTCCACCTCCTCGCGGTTGATGTCGCGGACGTAGTACCACACTTTGGCGTATTCCGGCACCACATTCGGCGCCTCGCCCCCGTTGGGGATCACGTAGTGGATGCGCGTGGTCGGTTTCACGTGTTCGCGCATGAGGTTCACGCCGTAGTTCATCAGCTCCACGGCATCGAGGGCGCTGCGACCGTTCCAGGGATCGGCCGAGGCGTGCGCCGCCTGGCCGAAAAATTCCACCGTGAAGTTGTTCATGGCGCGCCCGGGCTGGTTTTTGACTTTGGTCTCCGTGCTCGGATGCCAGTCCAGCACGGCATCCAGTCCGTCGAACACTCCCGCTTTGGCCATATACACCTTGCCGACCACCGTCTCTTCCGCCGGCGTGCCGAAAAGCTTGATGGTGCCTTTGAGCTTGTGCCTGACCATGGCGTTTTTTAACGCAATGGCGCCGCCGACCGAGCCCGCGCCGAACAGATTGTGTCCGCAACCGTGCCCGGAGGTCACGCCGTCGCTGCGGGGCTTTTTCTCCGGAACCGGCTCATTGCCGACGCCGGGCAGGGCATCGAATTCGGCCAGAATGCCGATGACCGGCTTGCCGCTGCCCCAGGTCGCCACAAACGCCGTGGGCATGCCGGCCACATTGCGTTCGACCGTAAAACCAGCCTCTTCCAGCGCCCGAATCAGCAGTTCTGCCGAACGCTTCTCCTTGAGCGCCGTTTCGGAATAATCCCATAAGGCCTGAGCCAGTTCATAAATTTTCGGGCGCAGTTTCTCGCCTTCTTCGATAGCAGTTTTCTGGTATTTCCCGGAGCCGGCCCGGGCGCTGGATGCGGAAACGAACATCCCGGCCAGCACCAGAACCAGCACGGTGCGCAGAACAGGCATTATGTGTTTCATGATTTCATCCCTCCGCGGAAAAGAATCCGATCGTCAGATCATCAAAATGAGGATTATAGATACATGTCTAAAACATTTACGCCAAAGATGCAAGCGGGAAATGACGGAAGAAAGGCGGTGTGCATGATGAGTAAAACACAGGTACCATCCGAATAAACATGGGGCTATCCAAAAACAGAAGAATTGCCCCCAAATCGTCATGCCCGCGGAAGCGGGCATCCAG
>WFVT01000004.1 GCA_015491485.1 Candidatus Zhuqueibacterota bacterium | reverse complement strand
GGATATCGCAGGGCTGCAAGAGGCTCTGGGCAGCCGGCGGGATCTCGGGGTCACATTTCACCGGGCTTTTGATCATGCCCGTGATGCCGTTCAGGCGCTGGACGTTTTGATTGAAAGCGGATTGGTTGACCGGATACTGACATCGGCGCAGGCCGGTACCGCCCGGGCGGGGATGGAGTGCATGGCAGCATTGCAGCGTCGTGCGGCCGGGCGACTTCAGCTCATTGCCGCCGGCGGAATCAATGCCGAAAATATCGGCCGCATTGCGAGCCGAACCGGCGTGCGGGAGTTTCACGTGGGCCGCGGTGTTCGAACTCCGGAAACCCACTACGGGCGGGTGGACGTGAAAAAAGTGCAGCGATTGGTGCGAACGCTGCAAGCATTCGCATAGCCAGACACTCCCGGCCGGGAAGCAGGAGTGCGACGCATGCCTCGATCATGGCACATCGGTTTTGCAGCAAATCCAATAACCCCGCCGGCAGGCGTTCACCTTGCCGGCTATGCGCTGCGCAAGCAGGGCAACATCGGCGTGCTCGATCCGGTGTTTTGCCGCGCTCTGGCAATTGCTGATGGTCATGCCGGCGCTGTTATCCTCTCCTGTGATCTTCTTGGGCTGGAACGAGACGACATTCAAAAAATCAAAACGGCGATTCGGCGGCAAACCGGTCTTGCAACCGAGGCTATCTTTATTGCCGCCACGCATACCCATTCCGGCCCGGCCAGCATGCACACCATCGGCATCGGCGATCGTGATGAAGCCTGGATGGAAGGCTGTCTCCGAGTGATCATAGCAACCGCGGTTCAGGCATGGCAGCGGCGGCAGCCGGGAAGCTTGCGCCTGGGTATCGGCGAAACCGATATCGGTGTGAACCGCCGCGGAAAAATTCGGCAGGGCAGCATCCATCCGGCGCCGGATCCGCGTGGCACGGTGGATCGCACCCTGACGGTATTGTGGATGGAGTTGCAGCAATCCGGAACAGCGACGCTGATGGTTTTTCACTGTGGTTGCCACCCGACCGTCCTCGGCGCCGATAACCGCCGGGTTTCGGCTGATTTTCCCGGGGCGACTCACCGTTTTTTAAAAGCCATGCTCGGAGAACATGCGGATGCGCTGTTTCTCAACGGAGCGGCCGGGAATGTGAATCCGAAGTGGATGGGAGATTACAACCTGGTGCAAAGGACGGGCCGCCGTTTGGCGGAGCAGATTGTGGAGATCGGCCAGCGCAGTACCGTGTTTTTGAAACCGTCGGTTCGAGCCGCCTGCCGGAGCATCTCGGTTCCCTTTGCCCGGTTACCTTCCGAGAGCCAGTGGAAAGCCGCGGTTCGTGAATACGAGCAAGCTTTGCAAAAGGCGAAAGACGACGAGGAGCGCGCCGTTTTATCGGCCTGTTTAACCTGGGCGCGCCGGATGGCGGCAAAGGAGGTATCCCGTGAGAAACCGGCCGGCATCACGGCTGAAATTCAGATCCTGTGTCTGGGAGATTTGGTTCTCTTGGGGCTTCCGTTTGAGGTGTTTGCGGAAACCAGTCTGGCTTTAAAACGCGCGATTCCGAACCCTGTCATGGTTTGTGGATATTCCAACGGCAACTTCGGCTATCTGCCTCCCGCGCAGGAAATAGCAAAGGGCGGATACGAAGTCGAAGAAGCTCATAAATTTTACGGTTATCCGGCTCATTTTGCCGCGACAGCGGAAGAGAAGGTAGTCAATGCGGCCCGAGAACTCGTGGAAAGCGTGCTTTGGTAGAAAAAGACCACGCCATAATAAAAAGAGGCTGCCCGAAAACGGCACCATCATCCCAGGGGTTCCTGCCGGCAATTCAGAAACGGATACCGAGAAATGCCGCGCGGGAACCTTTGGGCACGATGATGACGGTAAAAATGGTTTCCGGACAGCCTCTTTGGCTGATCAAATCAATCGGAAAATTTTCCTTATTGCAAAAAGACCATCCGGCGTGTTTGCACTGCGTCGCCGACTTTCAGACGGTAAAAGTAGATGCCGGACGGCACCAGTTTTCCCTGATCGTCCCGGCCGTCCCACGTCACGCTGTACGTTCCTGCCGCTCTGGACTCGATCAGCAGCAAACGGACCTGTCTGCCGGTGAGATCGTAAATCG
>WFVT01000003.1 GCA_015491485.1 Candidatus Zhuqueibacterota bacterium | reverse complement strand
GCGTTCGTTTGTCATTTCGGTGGAGACGCCCTCGATTTTGATGGTGCTTATGGCGAGAACGCCTACGCGCTATACGACTGGTGAGGATATGTTCGTGCCCTGAAAATCAACCTGTACTTCACCGGACGGATACTTCATTTCATCGTAGGATCGGAACACCGCATCCCCCTGCAGCGCATCCCATCGCCTCATTCACAAGCGCAGGAATTCCTCCTCCGGCCCGTCGCTTCAACAGGGGGCCCCCGCCGTTCGTATGCCGACCGGGACAGGCGATCCATCATGGATACCATGGCAGGAAGGGGGAACCCGGTGCCAATCGCCCGATGGCTGCTGTGCTATTCGGAGTCGGGGGCTTTTTGGTATGCCGCGCAGCTCAGCACCGGCTGCCGCGGATATTTCGCATAGGTCGGATCTTGCCGATGGACGGTACACAGCCAGAATACGGATCCTCGTGCATTCTGGATGCGCTTCACATAGCGGCAGGACTCGCACAGGGATTTTTTCTCCTCCCGAAACGGCATTCCTTTCCGCATCTCCTTGATTTAACGATTCTGCCGGACGTTCCGATAAGACGATTAAAGACGCATTTTCCCGAATATAAATTCCGCCGGTCAATCACTCAACCTTCAATCAATAGCGATGTTGACTCATGAGCGACTCGAACGCATCTCATCTCCAGCGCGCACTGCATGAAATGCTGATTTATTTGAATGAACGTCCGGATTTAAATGAAGATTTGCGCGCTCAATTGGACGTGCTGACCAAAGAAGTGAACGAAGCCGATCCCGAAAAGCATGCGAAAAAAATCGAAAAACATGTCCGCATGTTCCTTTTCAAACTGGAGGCATACGATCGGGAAAATCAGCGTGGCCGGGAAGCCATTTTCCGGCGGCTGATTCAAAACCTGATCGATCTGGTGCAGCAAGATATTGACGCCGACCATCCCTACGCAACCGAATTTGCACAGATCAAAGAAGAAATCGGCTCCGAAACCGAGACCCATCGGCTTCGGAAAATTCAAAAACGGATTGTCGATCTGGTTATCAAAATCAGCTTGTGGCAAAAGGAGCAGCAATCGGCGTGGCAGGAGCAGATCCAAAGTCTTGCGGCTCAGACGCTTCATCTGCTCAAAGACCCCGAGAATGAACAAAAGGAACTCAACCGGCAAATTGACGAAATCATCCAGATCGTTAAAGAAGATTGCGATTATCATTCTCTGACTCAAGTCAACCGTCGATTGGGCCATTTATTACAAGATTATCCTCCGCTGATCGCACAATCCCGAAAAGAACGGCAGGAGCTGCTGGATATCATCAGCACATTAATTGAATCATTGAGGGCATATCAGATGGGAAGCAACAAATTCGCCATCGGTGTCAACTCCTTTCTGGAAGAATTAAAGAAAACCCGTGACATCAACAGCATTCATCGGTTGCGCGATTCTTTGATTCAGGAAACCCGTCAGATATTGGATCAAATGAAGCAGACCTCGGCCGATTCACAACGATTGCACCAGCGACTGCTGGAAACGCAATCGCGAATTCTTGTTCTCGAGGATGAACTGCATAAAATGCGGCAGAAATTGGCCGACGCCCTCCGCGCCAAGGATATCGATCCTCTGACGGAGCTGCCCAACCGCCGCGCCTTTGAACAGCAGTTGCGTCTGGCGGTCGAGGCGTTTTTCCGCCATAAAATCCCATATTCTCTCGTTCTTCTCGATATCGATCATTTCAAAAGTATCAACGACAATTACGGGCATCCCGCCGGCGACGAAGTCCTGCGCCGGTTTGCCCAATACGTCCGCGACAAGCTCCGCAAAATTGATTTTTTTGCACGGTATGGCGGAGAAGAATTTGCCGCCATCCTCCCCAACACCACGGCGCGCGGCGCTTTTCAAATGATCGAACGCATTCGCAAGGGCGTTTCAGCCATGGAGATCCGTCACAAGGGACGGTTGCTGAAAATCACCTTCAGCGCCGGCATTTGTGAAATGGAGCCCGGCTTTGAAGCAACGACCTGGTTGCAAAAAGCGGATGAAGCCCTTTACGATGCCAAACGTTCCGGGCGGAACCGCGTAGTCATCTCCGGAGAAACGCTCGTGGTATCCCAGTAGCCGGCAACGTCGGGCCCCGGCTTTCCCGGCTTCCTGTCTCTGTCCCCGGCAAATTTCCACCTTGCGCACGCTTTTGCTTGATTTCTTGTCCGAATCCTTCTATTTTAGGAACATGGATGCCGCAGGAAAGGAGGAGGCATGACGCCCGGGGCTCGATTCATAAGGGCGCGATGGCTGATCGGACTCGTTTTTCTCACAATGCCGGTTTCGGCACAAATTCCACGGTTTGACATCCCGCGATCTGAAATTCAACTTTCCTCTCTCCCGCACAGCGAAACTTTTTTCGATGTCCTGGGCCGGAGGGCGGCCGTGCTGGGCCGTCAGGACGGCGATATGGAGGTCTGGATTTACCCTTTCCAGATTGTCCGGCAGCTTCAATTGCAATTCCAACTGCCCGATATGCATGAACCGTTGCCGCTGAAACGGTACATTGCCCGGATTGAAACGACGCCGGAACGCACCACCATCCGTTACAGCCATCCGCTGTTTCTCCTGCAACAACACATTTTCATCCCGATCGATCAGCCGGCGGTGATTCAGCTATTGGAAATCGACACTTACACGCCTTTTGAACTCTATGTCAGTTTTTTGCCCTCGCTGCAGCCCATGTGGCCGGCAGGGATGGGCGGTCAGTATGCCTTCTGGAATGCGGATCTCTCAGGCTACATTCTTTCGGAGAGCCGCCGGAAAATCAATGCCTTCATCGGATCGTTTGCCGGCCGCCGACGGTCCACACCCCCGGCACACGCCCTGTCACAAAAACCGAACCTCTATTCGCTGACGGTGCATCCTGACAGCGTCCGGAAGCAATTCATCCCTATCATCATCACGGCGGATTTCCAGAGCCGCGAGGCATGCCTGGCACGCGCCGATTCGCTCAGGCAAACCCTTCCAAAATGGTTTGAAGCCACCCGTGCATATTATCAGCGTTTTTTAGGCAGGACCCTGTCGCTGAAAGGGACGCCTCTGGATACCGCGTTGATTTGGAACAAATTGGCCTTGCACAGGGGATTGGTTTGCAATCCGGATCTTGGCTGCGGTCTGGTAGCCGGTTTCGGGCCTTCAGGCGCAGGGCGACGTCCGGGTTTTGCCTGGTTTTTTGGCGGTGATGGCTTCATCAACAGTTTTGCCATGACCGCCTATGGCGACCTGGACGGGGTCCGCCAGAGCTTCGAATTTTTCATCCGGTACCAGCGTAACGACGGCAAAATGCCGCATGAAATCAGCCAATCCGTCGGAATGCTCGATTGGTTTGGTGAATATCCGTACGGGTATATCCATGGCGATACGACGCCTTATTTTCTTGCTGCCATGGAGAATTATTTCAGGCACACGGCGGATTCGGCTTTTGTCCGTCGATATGCCGATGCCATCCGCAAGGCATACCGCTGGAGTCGCAGCACCGACAGCGACGGTGATGGTTTGATGGAAAACACCCTGGCGGGGCTGGGGGCTTCCGAGCTGGGCAGCCTGCGGGAAGCCAGCGGCGTGGATATATTTCTCGCTGCGATCGGGATACAGGCATGGAGAAGTACGGCATCCCTGGCGGCTGTACTGGGTGATGCCGCGCTGGAGCGCGACGCCCGGCACTGGTATGTCACCGGTCAGAAACAGCTCGACCGGAAATTCTGGAACGCCAGGAGGGGCCATTACAATTTTTCGCTTACGCGTTCGGGAAGGCCGAATCCTGAGCTGACTGCCTGGAGCAGCTTTCCTGTGATTTTTGATTTGTTGCCCGCCGACCGGGCACGCCGCGCTCTGCAGCCGTTGGCTTCATCGCGCATCAACACAGACTGGGGCAGCCGCATGCTCAGCAGCGACAGCCCGGCGTACGATCCACTGGCTTATAACAACGGTGCCGTCTGGCCGTTTTTGACCGGATTTGTGATTCAAGCCCTGTTCCGCCAACACCACGCTCTGGCCGGATTGCAGGCGTTGCGCAATCTTTCGCAATGGATCACAGTGGATGCCCCGGGGGTGATGCCGGAGGTCATCAGCGGAGAATACTTTCGGCCGTTGGATACTTCGGTCCCGCATCAACTATTCTCCAGCTCCGGCTTTGTTGCCGGATTGCTGCGCGGCCTTTTGGGTATCGACATCGACGTCCCGAACCGGACTCTAACCCTTCGCCCTCATCTGCCGCCGCACTGGAAAACATTCGAAATCCATAACATCCCGCTGGGGGAAGACCGGCTTTCGCTGCGAATCCGCCAGACGGCCGATGCATTCTACCTGAAGATTCTGGAAGCGCCATCGGTCAATTGGACTCTGGCGGTGCAGCCTGCGTTTGGTGCGTTTGCCGGTTTGCGCAACGCCCCTTTCCCTGCAGCCGTCTCCCTGGAACGGACGGAATCGGATACGCATCTGTGCTTCACAATCCGTACAAATCAAATGCAGGAAATGCGTCTAAAAGTGAACGATCCGCTGCGCGTCTGGCCGGAATACGAACCGCCGCAATGGGGGCAGCCGAACCGGCAGATGAAAGTCATCTACACAAAGCGTGTGAATGACCGCACATTGGAGCTGAAATTGGAAGCCCCGGGCGGGAGCCGTAAGACGCTTCGGTTTTTCGCCTACGGTCCAGTTGAGGTGAAAGGGGCGCGCATTCAAGGAGATCGTATTTTCATTGATTTCCCCGAAACGGATGTTCATTTTGTGCAGAAAACGATCCGGGTGAAATGGACGGTAAGGAGCCATTCATTGTAACTCAAAGAAGAGGAGGAAACCATGCCACCTTCACTTGTCACGATTGAACGTCATATCATTGAACAGCAAAAAGAATATCCTCAGGCTACCGGCGAATTTTCCGCCTTGCTGTATGATATCGCCTTTGCGGCAAAACTCATCGCCCGCGAAGTGAACAAGGCCGGTCTGGTGGATATTCTCGGCTTCACCGGTGAGGAAAATGTCCAGGGCGAACAGGTAGCCAAGCTGGATGAGTTCGCCAATGACATTATTTTTAAAGCCCTGGATCACACCGGTCGTCTGTGCTGTATGGCCAGCGAAGAGGTGAAGGACATTATTCCCATCCCCGAGCAGTTCAAATGCGGGAAATATGTGTTGCTCTACGATCCTCTCGACGGCTCATCCAATATCGATGCCAATGTTTCCATCGGGACGATTTTCAGCATCCACCGCAAAATCAGCTCCGGAGAGCGAGGGACTCTGGAGGACTGCCTGCAGCCCGGATACAAGCAAGTGGCCGCCGGCTACGTGATCTACGGCAGTTCGACCATGCTGGTTTATACCGCCGGGAACGGTGTCTTCGGCTTCACCCTCGATCCGAGTGTAGGCGAATTTCTGCTTTCGCATGACCATATTCAAATTCCGAAAAAAGGCAGCATTTACAGCGTGAATGAAGGCAATTATTTCAAATGGGATGAAAACGTCCGGCGCTACATCGATTATGTCAAAACCCCGGATAAAGCCAGTGGGCGGCCATACAAAAGCCGTTACATCGGTTCACTGGTTGCCGACTTTCACCGCAATCTGCTGTACGGCGGCATCTTCCTGTATCCGGCCGACAAGTCCAATCCGAACGGGAAATTGCGGCTGCTGTACGAAGCCAACCCGCTGGCATTCATTGTCGAGCAGGCGGGCGGTTATGCCAGCGATGGCCGGCAGCGTATTCTGGATATTGTGCCCACCGAATTGCATCAGCGAACACCGCTTTTTATCGGCAGTTATGATGACGTCAAGCAAGTTGAAGCGTTTATCCAGGGGCAAGTTGAATGAAAATCGGTTTAATTTCAGATACCCACGGCACGCTTCCCGCCGAGGTGTTTCAGGTCTTTGAGGGAGTTGACGCCATTGTTCACGCCGGCGACATCGGTGTCGAGGACATCATCATCGAATTGCAAGTCCTCGCACCGGTGTATGCGGTGTTTGGCAATGTGGATGACTCGACGCTCCGTCAGCGGTATCCCCTCTGGCGCATGGAACAGCTCGGCGGGAAAAACGTTCTGGTGACCCATATCATCGCTCCACTCACACCGGCGGGATTGCAGCACGCCTTTGAGAAAATCGGCTGTTCCCAGCATCCGGATATTTTAATATACGGCCATACTCACGAGGTGTGCATTCAAAAAGTCGGCGATATATTGACGATCAATCCGGGCTCGGTTTCTCAGCCGCGCAAAGGCGCCCCTCCATCGGTGGCGTTTCTGGAAATCAATGCAAACGGCGAGGCTAAATGCTGGCCTCACTATTTGAAAGCCGATTAAACCGAGCGTTTTACAGCAGAATCCGCTGGTAGCGGTGGAAATACCGGGTCGGAGCGTTTTTCTTTGCACTCCTGGCGTCGCTGCAAGAGGATAAGACAATATTCAAGGCCGGGCAGATTGTGGAATCCGGGGAAAGCGGATTTTGGCTTGAAAACAGATCTGCCGTTAATAACAGCGTGCCCGCCGTTCCGCGCAGCTTATTTCATTGCACTGAAGATGAAATTCGAAGTGAGCCGTTCATCTCTATATCATCCCCACGTATTCTGGCTTCTTCGAGATCGTCAAAAACTTTCCACAGGCGGCCGATTGACAATAGAACACGGATAAAAGCGGATTTGCGCGGATTGACACGGCTTTTTTTCGTGGCGCGTCCGGAAACAGGCTTGGCGGTAGCTTCTGACTGCCGTTTCGCGCAGCTCATTTTGCTACACTGAAGATGAAATCCGAATTGAGCCGTTCATCTTTACACCAGCTCTGCGCGCTTTGCGCCTCCGCGAGAGCATATAATCAAACCCGCATTTCTTTTGGTGATGAGATTGCGTCGTCGCTCCGCTCCTCGCAATGACGGAGTCGGTTCGGTAGCCATTCCTAATCTGAAAAAGCCAAACTTTCTGTCTTGACACACCAGTTTCTGGATTAAAACGTCCCCGGCACTTTGGAAGTGCCGGGGACATAGAATGCCATTATCCTTTAACTCTGGCAGGGTTCTCAACCCTGCCAGAGTTAGTTATAAGCTGGAATACGGATTTGGGGCTTGCGTCCTTCCTTTGCGGCTTTGCGTGAAATAATTTGCTCAGCGCACTCAGCGCCT
>WFVT01000002.1 GCA_015491485.1 Candidatus Zhuqueibacterota bacterium | reverse complement strand
GTAAGGGCTTTGCTGAACAGTTGCTGGCAACTACATCGAGCCCGTTTGTGGGATTGTTTATCGGTATTCTGGCGACGAGTCTGGTGCAAAGCTCTTCGACTACGACTTCGATGACCGTGGCGCTGGTGGCAAGCGGCGCGATAGAATTGCAAGGAGCGATCCCGATTATCATGGGCGCCAATGTGGGCACCAGTGTCACTAATACGCTGGTAGCGCTGGCACACATCACCCGGGCCAACGAGTTCAAAAAAGCCTTTGCCGCCGCTACCATGCACGATTTCTTCAATGTAATCGCCATTATAGTGCTGTTTCCAGTGAACTATTTTACCAACATCCTGGAAATTCTGGCGCAGTTTTTATCCGGCGCCTTTCAAGCCGTGGGAGGGCTGAAATTTTCGAGTCCGCTTAAAATCATCACGACGCCTGCGGTGAACTTGATCAAATCTCTCGTGGCTTCATCCGGCACCATCATGCTGATTATTGCAGTGGTACTTTTGTTGGTCTCTTTGCGATACATCGTGATGACACTGAAATCCCTGGTAATCGGCCGGGTGGAGACCTTTTTTAACGAAACACTGTTTAAGAATGCGTTGCGCTCGTTTGTGATTGGATTGATCCTCACAGTGATGGTGCAAAGCAGTTCCATTACCACGTCGTTGGCGGTACCGCTGGCAAGCACCGGTATTTTTTCCCTGCGGCAGGTTTTCCCATATACCCTGGGCGCCAATGTGGGAACCACCATCACGGCCATTCTGGCGTCGATGGTCACGGCCAATCCGGTCGCTGTGGCAACCGCTTTTGCCCACCTGATGTTTAATATGATGGGCATTATTCTCATTTGGCCTTTCCGGGATTTACCGGTGTGGCTGGCAGAAAAACTGGCCGACCTTGCGGTGCACAACCGGATGATCCCCATCTTTTATGTTGTGTTGCTGTTCTTTATTATTCCGGCAATGTTCATCTTTTTTATGCGATGAGGAAGGATCATGTTATTTAAAGAGTTATATGATTTATGGCGAGCCGATAACTCGCTCACGCAAGCCATTAATGATTCCCACACGATGCTGGATAAAACATTTGCCATGTTCCAGGAATCGGTTCGTTCGCTGCGGCAAAGCGACGACGGTGAGCTTCAACTGAACGTGTATGAAAGCGATCATGTGGTGAATCAGTTCGTCAAAGAGGTTCGGAAAAAGGTGCTGAAATACCTCGCGGTCACCGGGGGCGTCAATATCATCCCCGGACTGGTGCTCACCAGTATCGTGATCGATATCGAGCGCATCGGCGATTATACCAAAAATATCACCGATCTGGCGATTCACCATCCGAAGCGGCTGCACGGCGGCGAATTTGAGGAGGATTTTCAGAAAATCGAAGAAACGGTCACGGATATTTTTCAACGGCTGATCCCCATTTTGAAAAAATCCGACAAAGAGGCCGCTTCGCAGTTGATCCATGAAACGTACTGGGTGCTGAAGCGCTGCGACGAAATCGTGGATTTCTTTTTCAAAGAAGAGAACCGCGGAAATACTTTGAAAGAAGCCGCATCGCGGGCGCTGTACACCCGTTACTTGAAACGGATCGCCGCGCATCTGTTGAATATCGCTTCGAGCGTGGTCAATCCGTTTGAGCAGATCGGTTTTATGGCGGGCGAGAAATAATCCGGTGCCGGATCCGTTGCCAAAGGAGCACGCGATTGCCGGAGGATTGAACCGGTTTCTGCACCGGCATGCTTTGTTTACGTGGATTTGTGGGTTTAAATTCGGATCACTGTCAAACTGCATGGAGGACACATGAAAAATATCGTTTCCACCCCGGACGCTCCGGGCGCGATCGGCCCTTATAGTCAGGGCGTGATTACCAGCGCCGGCTCTCTCATTTATACGGCCGGTCAAATTCCCATTGATCCAGCTACCGGCGAAATGAAAAACGACACCATCGAGGAGGCGACGGAACAGGTGTTGCGAAATGTGAAAGCCATCCTCGCTGCGGCAGGCGCTTCGATGGATGATGTGATCAAGGTCACCGTGTTTATGACCGACCTGTCGGAATTTGCGGCCATGAACGAAGTGTATGCGCGCTTTTTCGGGAGCAATCCGCCGGCGCGCAGTGCCGTGCAGGTGGCCGCGCTCCCCAAAGGCGCACGCATTGAGATTGAAGCCATTGCCGCTGTCCGAAAATGATCCGGCGTATCCAACAGATCGTTTGCCTGGCATGGCTTGTTTCGGTCGCGGCGGCCGGTACGGTGCAATCGCAACCGGTGGGCCGCACGGTGCCGTTTTCGCGGGAGCTGCTGTCCGCGAAGCCGGTGGCGGCGGCAGATCGGGATACGACCATGAGCAAAAATCCAACCGGCGCCATGATCCGGTCGATGATTTTCCCGGGTTGGGGACAGTGGTACAACGGCAAAAAGTGGAAAGCGGCTCTGGTCTTTGCGGTCGAAATGGGGCTGGTGGCCAATGCGATTCGTTTGAATCAAAAAGTGGTGCGCAGCGCCAGCGAGGCGGAACGGCAATTCTGGCAGGATCAGCGCAATTTACAGTTCTGGTTGCTTTTGGCGGCAAAAATCCTCAGCGGTTTGGATGCCTATATCGATGCACATCTGGCGGATTTTGATGAATCGCCGACGGTGGTATCGGTGGTGCCGGAACGCGATGGTTCTGTATCTCTGCGCGTTGCCATGCCGCTGGATTGAGCGAACTAATGGGTGAGCAATGCAGGGGCTGTCTAAAAACAGGAGCGTCCGGGAGGATGGGAGGGGTTAAAGTCATCTGCGAATGGCGAGCTTAATTGCTTAGCCCCGGCTTTCAAACCGGGGACGAGGAGCCGCGAGGAAAAAAATCGGGCTTTAGCCCGAAGGGATCATGGGCTGAAGCCCGATTCCGGAGGTTAAAAATCAATCCCCATCCCCGAGCTGAAGCTCGGGGCTATTCAG
>WFVT01000001.1 GCA_015491485.1 Candidatus Zhuqueibacterota bacterium | reverse complement strand
TTCCACCTGCTGTGGATTCCGAACGCAATCCTCGAACTCCTGCCGGATTGTCACAAAAACCGGCCAGATACAAAACTGCTGCAATTTCTCCCGCAAATATTTTTCGTCCAGCGGCTTTTTAAAAAGCCGACGCAATTCATCCGCATGCTTTTCTTGAATGCGCTTTTTGGCGAGGAGGTTATGAAACAGCAGGCTGATCAGATAGTCTTCATCCGAAAGATAAAACAGCCCATCCTGTTTTTGCCTGCGCTGCAAACAGGCATTCGCATCATGGAAGACCAGGCCCCGATGCACGACCTCCAAATGCAAATCGATTAACAGGGAACTTTGATGGCAGGGACGGATGAACACTTTCTTAGCCGGATTCAGAAACCCATCTTTGATCAGGAAAAAACCATTGGCCTGTGCAACACGACGGAAATCAGAATACTGACTTGCGTCGATAAGGAGGTCCAGGTCTTTGATGGGGGTATTCAAGAGCAGGTCTTTGCGGAGCAAAACATACCGAATATCGGCCTTTTCCAGCTCAATCAATACATTGCGAAATCCATTTCTATGCATATAGCCTTAAAACGCACCGAGTTGTTTTTCAAAGAGTTTGAGCGAGCTGTCAAAATTGCGTTTCATAAACCGTTTATCCAAGCATTTCAGCGTGCCCATATGTGCAGAAATTCTCTGAACCCAGTACAGCACCATGTATGCGGGTAAATCATCTCTGGAAATTTCGAAAGTGTCTGCATACATATTCAAAACCGCGTTAAATCCGCTGCTTTTTTCGGGTTGCTCCAGTATATGGGCAAGCAGGGCTACCGGCGATTTCCGGTACGAATGACGGCTATCCCGCACAAAAAAATGCAACACATCCAGGATCGGGAAAGACAGGGGCTGGGACATATCCCAGTCCACAATCCCTTTGAAGGTAAGCAGGGATTCGTGAAACATAATATTCTTCAATGAAAAATCGCCGTGGATGAGAGTCAAAAAGAGCTTCCGGTTCAATATTCTTTCGCGCAAAAAGTTCCGCAACCGTTCCCGTACGGCGGTTTCTTTGTTCCCGGGATCAAAAAACAAAAAGACTCTGTTGAGTGGGCGATTGATGAACCGCTCAAAAGCATCATCATCGAGAAAATAGGCTTTCGCCAGACGGCGTTGCTGTCCATTCCAGAAGGCAAACAGTTCATAGACCGCGCGTTCTTTTTCCCCCCGCGAAAAAGAGATACGATCCCCGGACTTACCGCTGATAATCCTTTCTACATAATAAGGCTGTCCCTCAAACACTCCCTGCCGCAACGGCTCCGGGAAAAACAACTCCTGATGGCTTTGGGATTTATTGATTTGCAGCAGCCGCTCGAGAGCGGACTGATTAAGCCGCAGCCGATAATCGGCGAATTCGTTTAACGGCAATTTAAGAATCACATGTTCTTTCCGGCGCCCCTCGCCATAGCTGATAAAAATCAAGGCTTTACCACTGGTGGACACCATATAGTTATGGATCGATACATGAGACTCCGGAGCCAACCGCAAATTTTTAATCAACCGATCGAGAAAACTGGGCGATAATTTTGCCGGAGTTCCTCCGATGGCAATTTCGCCTACTTTAAAACGATCCAGCCCTTTGAGCGCTGCTCCATTCAAGAACGGCATCCTTTCGTCCCGTAAGGGCCGTGCGAGGCGCAGGCGCAGCAGCGACGGTTTGAGCCCGACCTCCGCAAACGGCTGACAGCCAACCAGCTTAAAATAGTCGTTGACCTTCCGCGATTTAATGACCGGCCGTTGGTTCAGCGGCAGTCGTACATCCGAATGTTCGGGCACGGTATGCTTCCGGCGACCCGATAACCGCGACCGAATCCACCCTGCCAGGGAACGCAAATTCAAAAGGCTATACTCATTTGCCGCAATCAGCCAGATTTCTGTGCTTGCATGGATATATTTCCGAATATCATGGATCAGTCTCTTCCGCTGTTGAGGATTGCGCTCCGTCGTGATCAAAATAATGATATCAAATTGCGTGGCAAGGTTATGAAGCTGATCGACGCAACTGTAGTTGGAGATTTGTTTGGCAATGGCCAGGTCCTGAAGAAGCCGGGTTTCCGAGGGGTTGAGCCCGAACACCACCACATGGGCGCAATTCCGGGCCAGAGAAAGCGGCAGCGTGGTGAAACCATCGGCGAGGATCAGCACCTGCTTATCCACGCCAAGTCCCATATAAAATTTCCACGCGGAGGTCAGCTCATTCTGCGCTTCGCGGATGAATTTGGTGGCTTCCCGGTTAAAAAGCGACCCGCGCTCTTTAAAAATTTCCAGATAATTTCCTACATCCGGGGGAAGAATTTGATCCTGCTCAGTCATGTGATCCTGGTCTGGCCTCATCGTCATCGGTTGTGATTTTTGATCCAACATTTCCCGGAGCATTTTTCAGAAATACCTTTCATCAATATCGAATCGATGCCACAGCAGTGTGCCACAGACGGAATTTGATAACGCATGCTTGTTCCAACACTGCCCCACACATAACCCGCCATCCAAAATGATGATATCAGGACTGTGCCGGTTTGCATAATCCGGGGCGGGGATCAATCTCTATTTTTTTCCGGCAATAGAAAATGCTGATAAATCGGCGGCAGTATCATTTCAGGCTCAATATATGATGATATAGGCTCTGTCTGCAATTTGCGGACGGCAAATTTTTGATACAGTTTTCCTTCATACTCCGCTTTGTCCGACTGACCGAGCTTTTGGTTCGCCAGCATCCGGTAATAATGTGCGATCGCATTCTCCGGATGCCGGAGAATAACCCGCCGCAAAGCGCGGATGGCTTTTTTATAGGATTCTTGCAAAAAGTAGATTTCTCCTTCGGCAAGGAGCAAGAATACATCGTCTTTATACTTTCGTTTGGCCAGGCGAAGATGTTTCTTTGCCTGCCGGTAATCTTTTTCCAATTTAAAGCACTGACTCAGGAAGAAATTTGCAGAAGGATGCCGTTTGTCTTTTTGCAATACCTGCATCAGAATTGATTTGGCTGAATCGATATCTCCTGAGGCAAGCCATGTTCGGGCCAGGTTGACCTGATACTGCAGTTCCTGTGGATTTTCCTGTATCGCACGTTGAAAAGCCTGCCTTGCGCGGCTCCATTGCTTTTGCAGAAAGAGCGCTGCTCCGTAATGATTCCACGCCTCGGCATTGAGCGAGTCTAATATCTGCCAAACGCCTTTCCGCACGGTCCATTCAAGCGTGCTTTCCGCCAACACCGTTCCGCCAGGTTGTGCGCCATTGCTCGTTGTAACATTGGAATACTGCTGAGCGACAAACCTGAGTTGCAATTTGCCCTGTTTTGCCCGCATTGCAGAAACCGGAATGGTTAAACGAACCGTTCCGGCTGCACCGGGGAGAATAGATTGCAACGGTTTTAAATCGGCAGCCTCTGCTGCGTGTTGCGTTCCGAAAGCAAACCGGGGCTTTTTTCCATTGTCAGCTCCCGATAAGCCTTCGAGCTGTTCCGCTGTTTTTTCCCACAGCAGATCGCCCGTCTCCGAGCGCATTTCAGCGTGGAGGAAAAACCGGCGCGTCTCAAAGGCCCCGAACGGTAGAAAATGCCCAACGGCAACCGGTGCAATGACCACATCCAATGGCATAGCCGTTGCAGGCAACGCATTTTCCACATCATGATTTGAATCCGAATCGGCGGCCGCCGGGGATATGGAGTCCGGCGCATCGGAGGCGAAGGCACTCACCGGGATCACATGCAAATGCACCGGTGGCCTGGCATCCGGCAGCTCCACCGCTGCCGGAAATGAAAACCGGTGATCCCGAACCAGACCGTCTTTATTGCCGGCGTCCTGAGACGGCACCCGGGGCATGTGGCAATCCAGGCAACTTTGCTTTTTTTGCGCAGGGAAGAACGACATCACCGGAGAACCGCCAAAGGCGCTCAACCGCCAGCTATCGTAGTGATTGGGCCCGCTGCTCCAGCCCTGGCTCAACACCGGCGGCTCGAGGCTGATTTCATGACAGGTGCTGCAAAACTCACTGGATTGCTTCCGATGAAACGGCTGCATCATGGAGCGGCGGTGCATATCCGGTGCTGCGTTCAAAATCCATGCATAAAGCAGACGTTGCCAGTCCGCGCCTGCCTGACTCAGCGGCGTCAGCACCGGTCGCTTCAGGTGAAAACCGGCGTTGCCCAGAGTATTTTCGACTCTTTGAATGGCGTGACAACTTTGGCATCCCACACCGGGATCGCGGAGAGAGTTCCACTCTTCCACCGGCTTCTCTGCGGTGCCGCTCACCAGCACCGCCGGCGAATGGCATCCCGCACAATATTTTAGCGTTTTCCGATCCATCCGTTTTTCCAGATACTGCAGCGCCTGCCGGTAACGCTCGTTGTGCAGGGAAGCGCGACTGTGTGCCGAGGCTTTCCACTGCGCCACAATGTCCGGATGACATCCGGCGGTGCCGCAACTTTCAGAATTCAATAGAAAGTCATGCTCGAGATCATCGTTTTCGGTTTTCAAAGCACTCGGATAGAACGGATCCTCATCCCGGTTTCCGGCATTTTCGGGCTCGTTCAGAGGGAAAATCACGCTGTTTTCAATGACGTGATCCTGATTTGGAAACACCGAGCGCAGCCCATGCGCCATCAAAACAAACACGCCGGAAGAAATGAATACCACGAGCCCCCACCGGCCTGCCCGCGAATAAATGTTATCCACGCTGATGTTGTACCCTGCCCGCCGGATCGAGCTGATCATGAACAAACAGGCTAAAATTCCCAGAATACCGTGAACAGTCGAGAGCCAGGGATGGGAGAAAAATAGACTTTTATAAGCAAGAATACATCCTGTGAGCGCGGCAAGCAGCATGAAGGCATATCCCATTCGCCCTGCGTTTCGTCCAAACGGTTTTCCGTGCCGGGCATCATGGCGCAAAAACAAGCGCGCCCATTTTAAAAACGGAAGAATAACCAGCGCCCCGATTACAAAATGTAAAATGACGTTGGCGGCATAAAACCAATTCTCGTGTGAAAAAGCCATCAAATAACCGGTATTGACGATCAATACCAAATAGAGAATGAATATCTTTTTGACTACCCCCGGATACTGCAAATGCTGCGTTTTCAAGTCAACTCCCCAAGAATTGATTTGCAGGATATGCCGATGCATGAACCGGCAAAATGCGGTGCTATAAGCCGAACTGCTTGCTATTTGCTGATGGAAAAGAAATGCCGAAGTCGGAAACGGAAACTTCGGCCGTACTGCGGGTCACTCAAATTTTAGTCACCAATGCGGGGTTTTGCGGATGAATGATTCAACGAAGTTGAGAGATGGAACGGTATCTATCCCCCCGGAAACGTATCAATCGCCGTTTGGGTGTGCCTCCCAATATTCAGCCGGTAAAAGGTGACCGGCTTTAAAATATCCGTGCTTTTTACCGGTCACCCTCTTTTTCGATGACGATGAAGCCAAAGTTTTTATTCGCAATCGTCAGCCCGACTTTCACCGTGCCTTTGACTTCGATTTTGTCTCCTTTAAAGTACACTTTGCTCCGGGGTTTCACCCAAATCGTGCCGGTACCGTCATCGACGCGAACCAGGCTTTGTCCCAGAAAAGGCACCGCAAAGGTTTGCACAACCGTCCCCTTAATCCTCACTTCCTGCTCGTTCCATTTGCTGGGCTCATTCACGATCTCCTGAATTTTAACCCGTGAAACTCCGGCGCACGAAACGACGATGAACATTAGCAACAACCATCCAATCCTGGTTTTCATTTGGGCATCTCCTTAAAATTGATGGGTGAAATCAGTGATCATTCATTGTAACTGGTGTGCTCATGCACCAATTTCCATTCGTCATCATTGAATTTCTGCCAGACGCGCGTGGTTTTTCCTGTGCCTTCAAATGGTTTGTCTCCTCGAACGCCGCGGCTGGAAAACGTGAACGTCACCACAGCCACGTCATCGGTCAGGATTTTCACCACCTGATTATGCACACTATTCGTTTCGATTTCGTCCAGCATGGCTTTATACCAATTGATGGCTTCCTTATTGCCTTCGATGAGATACGGATCACCATGCAGGAAAATGGTAAATTTTTCGGTCAGAATATGTTGCACCTGCTCCCAGTTTTTTTCTTTAACCAGATTGCGAAAGTTTTCTTCGATTTTGGAAAGCGTTTTCTTGAGAATCTCATCCCGCTTTTTGATTTGTTTTTGCTGATTAAACCAGACACTAAAAAGCAACCCCGCCGTGACAGCGATAATAATGATCACAGCAGCCAGAAAAAACGTTTCCATGATCGGGTCATCCTCCTGCAAACGGTGTCAGGCTCTGCTCCATTTGACCGTCTATCATCGAATGATAGACTCGATGACAATGGATTGTTTCGGTGCCCCCGGCTTCCAGCGGTCGATTTCAAAATGCACTTTGCCCTCACGTTCCAGCGCCATAAGGTGAGCTTGTACCGGAATGGCGGCAACGACATCGGTGATCCGCGAAAAGCGGGCGGTAACCATACGGGTTAAAAACCCAATATCATAGCCATCCGGACGGCGCTTCAATGATTCATGGATGAAGCGGTGCAAAAGCTCCACCATGGTTTGGCTTTGCTGCAATGCCGGTTGCAATTTTTCCCGGGATAACGGCGCGAAATGGGCAGAAAGCAGTAAATTCGGCTGCAATTCCAGAAAGGAGGTCAATGTGGCTGTATAGGCTTCGGGATCATCGTAGCGGGGCAGGGTATTCCCGGTTCCCGCGCCCATAAACGCATCGCCACAAATCAGGATTCCCTCCTCCTTTAAATACAGCGAAATGCTATCCGAACTGTGTCCCGGTGTGTGCCGGATTTCCATGCTGCGCGGTGTGTCCAGTGAAAGCGGGAAGGTTTCAATCCAGGTATTTGGATACCAGGGGCGTCCAAGACGATCAAAAAAGTAATTTTTGAAAGTTTCATCCAGCGGCAGACGGTCAGAAAACCGTTCATAACGCTCCCGGAACTGCCGCTGATGATCAATCAGCCAGCCCTCGGCTGCCGGATGGGCATATACATGCGCTCCGGTCTGCTCGGCGATTTCAGCCAGTGCGCCAATGTGCGCCGCATGGGAATGGGACAGGACAATCCATTTCAGGTCACGGGCGGTGAATCCCAGTTGCCGGACATGATCCAGAATGACAGAACCATTGTTTCGGGGGCCGGTATCAAACAGCAATAATCCAGCTCCAGTGTCGATCAGGTAGCAATTGATTGGCACCCGGTAACCAGGCGCTGAAATCATCCATAGACCGCTTGCAATTTCCGTTTTTGCCATATTCATTTTACCGTTCAAAAATGCATTTCAGGGTTTTTGGCGCGGTGCCGGTTCCGGCTGATAGTTGACCAGAAAATACTCGCGAATCAATTTGCGTTTCAGCATGGTTCGGGCAGCCTGTTCAGCCTCCGATTTGGTGGTAAATCGGCCCACGCGGATTTTGTAGAATCCACCGCGTTTCCGCGGCTCGACCAGATAGGCATCATAACCGGCCTTTTTGAGCCGGGCAACTTCGCGCTGCGCCGATCGGGCGTTTTTCGTCGCCGCGACCTGCACAGTAAACCATTTCTGTCCGGGCGCCGCTACCTGCTGCCGTTGGGCATCGCCGTGCGCTTCGGGGCTTTGCGGGCCGGCCGGTAGAAAAAGATAAACCATCGTGCCAAAGGCCGCCATAGTTAAAGCATAGAACAGGTAATGGCGGTACAATTTGACGTAGTCCCACCCCGTGATGAGCCATTGGTGCAAACGGTATTGCGCCCGGGCCAGCCAGAAACGCAAAGTCCGTGCTTCCCGTTTCTGTTCCTCCGCTTTCGCCGCTTCGACGACCTCCCGGGGCAGCGCGGCGGCAATTTCCGCCACCGCCGCAGCGAGATCATCATGCCGGCGGAGCTTTTGATACAGCCGGTTCAGGTGAAACAGTTGCATCCCCATTCGCTGGAGTTTTTGGCCTTCGCCATGGCGGTACGCGCGAACCAGCAACCATGCCGCAAAATCGTCATACCGGCGATGCTGCAGAACCTTTTCAAGACAAAGCTCAATGATGCGATCCACATACCGTTTATCATTCCACTCCAACAGCGGCAAATAAAACAGCTCCGCCCGAGAATGATTTTGGCGATCGGCAAGATAACGATCGGCCATAAACTCACAATGTCGGCATCTTCCGGAGCATACTCCAGCAGTTCTTCGGCGAGATCGATATGCTCCAGGGTTAATGCCTCCTGTTGCAGCAAATAGGTTTTCAAAACCTGAAACGCCCGCGCCGCATGGATTCCTTTCTGGAGGCAAAGCCTCACCTTCGTTCGGTATTCGTGGTCATCGACATGGCGGGCATAAAAGTCAAAATAGCGTTTTAGCAGTAGGTCTTGATAGTGCCGCCGCCGGCTGAGGGGGAGCAATCCCCCCTGCATCAATTGTTGCAGATATTGGAAAATTTCGGCGATCAAATATTCATTAGAAGCTTTTAAATATTCTCCTCCCACCGCATTGAGATATTGAAAACGCCTGACGCCGACACCAGACACAACAATGTGAACCCCTGCAAAGAGCACAAGCCAGATCAACAGCACAACCGGTAAATCTTGAAAGTAAACTTTTGGAAACCAATACTGATGCAAAAGCAGCAAGATCGGCGCGGCAAATACAGGTAGCGCTAACAGGCTGAAAAACAATCTGATAGATAGCCAGCGGTAGAAAATCATAGCCAATATCCAGACAGTCGATGAACCGGCGCGGGAGAACCGGTGGTTTTTCAAACTCTCAAAGTCCAGAACAATTCGTGTTGAAAAAACGATCGCAGCCGACGGATCGTTTTATGCCCCCTTCCCTCAAACTATCCGACCGGATTGAAGCCGGTGTCCAATTTATTGTAAAAATTCGATGGCTTGTTCAGCGCAGCGGTCTTTGCACACAAACACCACTTTTGCCATCATCGCAGCAGGATATCCGAAATCCCCGCTTTTATTGTCCCAAAACTCCATCATTTTAAGGGAATTATGATGCGAAATCAACAGTTTTTTGTACCTATCGCAACAAAAGCCGAAAAAGCGTCAACGATCAGGCGAGTTTCGGAATCTTTTTCTGCAAAAGGCATTATGGATGATAAATATAAAGTAAAGATAAATTTAAGTTAATTTAATTGCAATCTATCAACGGCGCCCTATTCCCTCTCTCTACAGAACCGCAAAGAAGATGCAACCGATTCCTTTATCCCGTGTTCCCGGCAAACTGGGCGGCAGGAGATAGACCCACCATCGGGTTTCCGGTTTATTGACCCAGAAATCACTTGACCGATCAACA